>CAZTXN010000073.1:0-12315 GCA_964617655.1 uncultured Nitrospiraceae bacterium
GACGGAGGTCAGTATACCGGGAATCGGCCTGCTGTTCAAGGAGCAAAGTGCGGAGATGGTGAATCTGTCGGGGAGATCGCGGGGCAAGAGGTATTAACGGGAAGCTGGCGGATGTGCGGAACAGGACAGGGGATGAGGTTTAACAGGGGTGATCCAGAACTCAGGACAGAACAACGAATTAGACGCTGAAAATATATGAGGACTTATGATGACCGCTGAAGTAGCGCCTTCTCAACATAAAAATTCATAAATAATTCAGCGTCTGTCTGCGTTGGATCGTTTTCTTCGCATTTGCAACTCTCACCCCAGGTCCGGGGAAGGGCGCTTGATGTAGTAGCCCTGGGCGTAGTGGATGCCCGCGGAGTCCACCTCGCGCAGGATGGCCTCGTCCTCCACGAACTCCGCGATGGTCTTGATCCGGAGCCGGCTGCCGAGGTCGGCGATGCTCGTGACGATCTCCTTCTCCACGGCGCCGCCCCTGCCCATGGTGCGGATGAAGTCGCCGTCCACCTTCAGGAAGTCGACGGGGAAGGTCTTGAGGTACTGGAAGGAGGAGTAGCCCGAGCCGAAGTCGTCGATGGCGAAGCGGAAGCCCTCGTCCTTCAGCTTCCGGAGGAAGCCCTCGACGAGTTCCACGTTCCGGACCGTGTCGCGCTCCGTGATCTCGAAGACCATGGCCTGGGGGTCGATCCGGTACTCGCGGAAGAGGGCGCGCACGGTCGGCAGGAAGTCGCTGATGACCAGGGCCTTGGGCGAGAGGTTCAGGAAGAGCGAGCCGGTGTAGTTCCGCTCCTTCACGATCCGGAAGGTCTGCTCGATGAGCTGGTAGTCGATCTTTCCGATGGCGCCCATGTTCTCGGCCGCGGCGATGAAGTTTGACGCGGGAATGACGCGGCCGTCCACGATGATGCGCGTCAGCACCTCGTAGGCCAGGACCGACCGGTCCTTCACGTCCACGATGGGCTGGAAGTAGGGGACCAGCCGCTTGTTCTCCCGGTTGTTCAGCGCCTCAAGGATCAGGATGTTCATCTCGCCGAGGTTCCGGAGAAGTGCGATGTTGTCGCGCTCGCCCGGGAAGGCCAGGTGGTCCTTGCCCGAGGACTTGGCCTGGCGGAGCATGCTCTCGGCCAGCAGGTAGAGGTCGTGGGGCTGCTCGGCATGGTGGGGGAAGACCGAGACGCCGATCGAGACGGTCTCGCGCACGCGGAGGTCGTCCGGCAGGGAGACGGCGTGCTCGCGGATCCCGTCCATGATGCGATGGGCCACGACGAAGGCCTGCTCCTCGTCGCAGACCGGCAGGATGGCGGTGAAGTTGTCGCCCTCGTACCGCGCCAGGATGTCGCCCTTGCGCACCGAGGTCTTCATGATGGCCGCGAACTCCCGCAGGAAGCGGTCGCCCACCTCATGGCCGTACTTGTCGTTGATCACCTTGAAGTTGTCCAGGTCGACCAGGAGGAGGGAGAACTTGTACTGCTGCCGGGCGGCGCGCTGGGTCTCGTACTGGAGGAGGTCCCAGAAGGTCTGCTGGTTGTAGAGGCCGGTGAGGGGATCGCGGGTGGCCCGGGTCTCGGCATCGGCCGCGCAGCGGTCCGCCGCGCGGATGAGGAAGATCGTGCCCGCGGCGGGCGCCGGCGCCGCAATGACGAGCAGTATCTCGACGAGGAACGGCAGGCCGGATCCCTGAGGCCCGGCAAGGAGCAGGGTGAGGCCGGCGACGGCCATGAGCACCGAGACGGCGACCGCGCTGCCGAGCACAAGGGACCTGGTCTTGGATAGTTCGTCTTTCACTGCCGCTGCTGCCTGTCCGTTCTGAACCGGAATGCTGGTTAAGGATAGCCGCCGGTCGTGCTGTTTGTCAAGAAATAATGGAAAGAACTTGCAAAAGCGGGTTAAAAAAGCGAGAATGGCGCCATGCTCGCGGGAACGCTCAGGCAGGCGATCAGCCAGATGGTGATGCCGCGGATGAACGGCAGGGACCTCGACGACCCGGCCTACCGTGCGGAGATGGAGCAGCTCGCCCGGGAGGGCGTCGGCGGGTTCATCCTCTTCGGCGGGGACATCGGGAGCACGCCCGCCCGGCTGCGTGAGATCAACCGGTCGGCGGAGCTGCCGCTCCTGGTCTCTTCGGACGTGGAGCGGGGGCTGGGGCAGCAGCTCGAGGGCGGGACCCGCTTCCCGGGCCAGCGCGCCGTGGCCTCGGCCGTGGACCGGCGGTCGCGCAGGGACGGCGAACTGCTGGACGCCATGCTCGACGCGGTCCGGACCGAGACGCGCGCCGCGGGGATCCATCTCGTCTTCTCGCCGGTCATGGACGTGAACAACAACCCCGAGAATCCCATCATCTGCACGCGGGCCTTCGGCGAGGACCCCGAGACCGTGGAGTGGTTCGGCTCCCGGTATATCCGCCGGCTGCAGCGGCCGCGGCCGGACGGGCGCCGGGAGCTCCTGGCCTGCGCGAAGCACTTTCCCGGCCACGGGGACACGGACGCGGACTCGCACAGCGTGCTGCCGGTGATCCGCGCGGACCGGCCGCGGCTGAACCGCCTGGAGCTGCCGCCCTTCCGCGAGGCGGTGAAGGACGGCGTCGAGGCGGTCATGATCGGCCACCTGCTCGTGCCGGCGCTCGATCCCCTCAAGCCCGTGACCTTCTCGAAGAAGGCCGTGACCGCGCTGCTGCGCGAGGGCATGGAGTTCAACGGCCTGATCGTCTCGGATGCGCTCGACATGGGCGCCCTGGCGGGCGAGTATTCGCAGGAGGACATCGCCGTGCGCTCCGTGGAGGCGGGCATGGACATCCTGCTCCATCCCGTTGACGCGCGCGCGACGATCGATGCGGTCGAACGCGCCGTTGCCTCCGGCGTCCTGACGGAGCAGCGCATCCGGGAGTCCGCCGCGCGCATCCTCGATGCGAAGCAGCGGCTGGGGCTCTTCCACGCAGAGGCGGACATGCGGGGCATCGACCGGAACCGCCACCGGGCCCTGGCCGCGCGGCTGGCGCGGAAGGCGCTCCGGAAGGTGCGGGGCAAGAAGGACCTGCTGCCCCTGGACCGGGAACGGGGCGTGGCCTGCTTCATTCTGGACGACGACGGGGAGGGGGCGGGCGGGGCCTTCCGGGACCGGATGATCGGCCTCTTCGGCGGCATCAGGGTCGCCACGCTCGGACCTGACGCGGCCGAAGCGGAGGACCTGGGCCACCTCGACCCCGGCACGGCCGGCGCCGTGGTCATCGCCATCTTCTCGAAGGTCAGGGCATCCAAGGGCAGGTCAGGCATCTCGCCCCGGCTCCGGGAGGCGGCCTTCGGCATCCTGGAGCGCAGCCGGTCGGCAAAGCGGCGGTCCGCGGTCATCTCCTTCGACAGTCCCTACCTCCTGGACCAGTTCCGGAGCGCTGATGTCCTGATCGCTGGCTATGACCGGATGGATGCGGTCCAGCAGGCCGCGGCGGAGCTGCTCGGAGGGAGGAGTGACAAATGACAGAGGTAGGGGCAACCCTACGTGGTTGCCCTGACGAGGGCGGCCACACAGGGCCGCCCCTACGATGATATGGAAATAACAGTTCTCATCTTCCTCGCCTTCGCGCTCATCCACAGCGTAACCGTCTCCTCATGGTTCAAGGAGCGCTGCCTGAGGCTCTTCGGCGACCGGTTCATGGGTGCCTGGTACCGGTTCCTCTATGCCCTGATAAGCTTCCTGACCGTTGCGGCGGCCGTCTGGCTGATCAACCGCATTCCGGACCGCGTCCTCTGGACCGCGCCGGAGGTGCTGCGCTGGCCGCTGCACGGGCTCCAGGCAATGGGGCTCATCTTCGGCGCCCTGGCCTTCCGCCACCTGGACGGACTGGAGTTCCTGGGGCTGCGGCAGGTCTGGCGGTATCTGGCGCGGAGAGAGGTCTCGGGCAACCTCGAGGGCATGACCGAGCGGCCGCTGGTCACGGACGGGGTCTACGGCATCGTGCGCCATCCCCTGTACGTGGCCGGCATCATCCTCTTCACCTTCAATCCCCGCGTGACCGAGGTCAGCCTGACGGTCACGGTGCTCGCGGACTGCTACTTCCTCTTCGGGATGTTCATCGAGGAGCGGCGGTTCCTGCGCATCTTCGGGGAGGAGTACCGGCTACAGCGGCGGCCTGGGGGGCAGTGCCGGGAACCAGGACTGAGCGGGAGAAAGAACGGGCGGCCCTTCTGATGGGAGGCAGGATACCGTCGGAAGGAGGGGTCGTCGGAATTACGCCCGTTCCCGGTCCTCAGCCGGGACCGCGGCGATGTACGGCAGGTTCCGGTACCGCTCCCCGGCGTCCATGCCGTATCCCACCACGAACCGGTCCGGCACGGTGAACCCCACGTAGTCGAGCGGCACGGCCACGGCGCGCCGGGCGGGCTTGTCCAGCAGCACCGCGGTGCGCAGGCTCGCGGGACGGCGGCTGCCGTACCGCTCGAGCAGGAAGGCCAGGGTCCTCCCGCTGTCCACGATCCCGTCCACGAGCAGCACGTGCTTCCCCTCGATCTCCCGGGCGATGTTCTTCTCCACGGTCAGACCTGACGGCGCGGTCGAAACGCCGTAGCTCGCCGCGCGCACGAACTCCACCGTCACATCCCCTGATATCTCCCGCACAAGGTCGGCGGTGAAGATCGAGGCGCCCTTCAGGACGCAGACGGCGATCAGCTGCTTCCCTGCATAGTCATGGGAGATGCGGCCGGCCAGCTCCCGGACCTTTTCCCGGATGGCCTGTTCGTCGATGAGCATCTCGAGGTCGTCGACCATGGTCGTGCTCATGAAATAAAACCGGCAACTGCGCGGACCTGTCCGCAGATTTCACCGATCAGACAACCAGACAGCAGGAGGCGATCAGAGCTCCCGCGCCGTGCATGCAGAAGATAACCAGGAAAATCAACCAGATATGAACTCTCCGGACAGGGCTTCCCTTGCAAAAGATAGCCCAAGTTGATACACTTGTAAAGAAGGAAGGTGATGGCGATGAAGAACGAGGCTTTGCTCGTGATCGACATGCTGAACGATTTCGTGCTCCCCGGCGCGCCGCTCGAGGTGCCGGAGACGCGGAAGGTGCTGAAGAGCATCGGGCGGGAGATCGAGGCCGCCCGGCAGAAGGGCGTGCCGGTGATCTATCTCTGCGACACCCATGCGGCCGACGACGCCGAGTTCCGGAAGTTCAACTGGCCGCCCCATGCCGTGGCAGGCACCAGGGGCGCCGAGGTGGTGGAGGAGCTGAAGCCCCTCCCCGAGGACATCGTGGTGCCCAAGACCACCTATTCGGGGTTCTACGGAACCATGCTCGAATCCATGCTCAAGAGGCTGGAGGTCCAGCGCCTGCGGCTGACGGGCTGCGTGACGCATATCTGCGTCCTCTTCACGGCCGCCGATGCCGTGCTCCGGGACTACGAGGTGACCGTGGTCGGGGACGGCGTGGCCGGCCTGGCGAAGGAGGACCACGACGCCGCCCTCCGCATCATGCGGAACGTGCTGGGAGTAAGGATCACGTAAGGCGTCAGGCGATAGGCGGCAGCCCAAGATCGAAAAGAAAGACGGGACCGCTGATCGCCTGACGCCTCGCGCCTATCGCCTATCGGAGGTCATCATGTTCCAGACCGCGGACCCGCAGGACATCGTGAACGGCAGGATCACCGACGTCTACTTCGACCGGACCCTCCGGATCATGAAGGCGAAGGGCGTGGACCCGGTGGTGAAGGCGGAGTTCATCGCCAAGGCCCTGCCCCGCGGCTGGCCCTGGGCGCTCTTCACCGGCATCGACGAGGCCCTGGGGCTCCTGAAGGGGCTCCGGGTGAAGGTCCGGGCCATGCAGGAGGGAACGGTCTTCCATCCCTACGAGCCGGTGATGGAGATCGAGGGGCGGTACCAGGACTTCTGCGTCTTCGAGACCGCCATCCTCGGCCTGCTTTGCCAGGCCTCGGGCATCGCCACGCAGGCGAGCCGCATGAAGCTGCTGGCCGGCGAGCGGGTGGTGATGAGCTTCGGCGCGCGGCGCATGCATCCCATCCTGGCGCCGATGATCGAACGGAACGCCTTCATCGGCGGCTGCGACGGCGTCTCGGTGATCAAGTCCGGCGAGCTGATCGGCGAGGACCCCATGGGGACCATGCCCCATGCGCTCGTCCTCTGCATGGGCTCCACGGTCGAGGCGGTGAAGGCCTACGACGAGGTGCTGGACCCGAAGTTCCGGCGCGTGGCCCTGATCGACACGCTCCAGGACGAGAAGTTCGAGGCCCTGAACGCGGCGGAGGCCCTGGGCGAGCGGCTCTATGCCGTGCGGTTCGATACGCCGGGCTCGCGGCGCGGGGACCTCTACCGCATCCTGGAGGAGACGCGGTGGGAGCTGGACCTGCGGGGCCACCGGCAGGTGAAGTTCTTCGTGAGCGGCGGCATCACGGAGAACGACATCCCGCGGCTGAACGGCGTGGCGGACGGCTACGGCATCGGGACCTCGATCAGCAACGCGCCGGTGATCGACTATGCCATGGACATCGTGGAGGTGGACGGCGCGCCGCGGGCGAAGCGCGGCAAGTGGTCGGGCAGCAAGCGGGTGATCGCCTGCTCCCGCTGCGGCGAGCGGAAGGTGATCCCCAACGACCTCTTCGGCAGCTCCTGCTCCTGCGGAGGCGCCTTCACCGACCTGCTGGTGACCGTGCTGGACCACGGCCGGCAGTTCCTGCAGCCGGAGCGGCCGGTGCGGGTCCGGCAGCGGGTCCTGGAGCATCTGAAGGGGCTGGATCTGGAGAAACGGAGCTGACGGGTAGCCCGCTCAGGGCGGGGCCTGCTGCTGACGCTGCTGCTGAAGGAGCAGCTGCTGTTGCTGCGGCGTGAGCGGCGGCTCGAACTGGAACTTCCAGTCGGTGTACGACTGTTTTTCTGCGAACTTGCCGTAGGGATCGGGAAACCCTCCCTGTTTCAGCGGCGTACCGCCGCTCGTGCTCTGCACGCCCACGATGCGATTTCCCTTTGCCTTGTCCCTGATGAGCTCGAAATCCTCCCCCGTGATCGGGTCCTTGAACGGATGGCGGAGATGGCGCTTCGCCGCGGGGAACCGGTCGTCCTTCAGGAGCTGCTCGACGGTCGCGGGCAGGGTGTTCGGAGCCTTGGCGAAGTAGTACCGCTCGATGGCCAGACGGTACTGCTCGCCCCGGAAGAGCAGCTCCTCCTCCTTCTCGCGCAGCAGCACATGCGACCAGTACCTGCCCGCGGCGGAGAGCGAGATGCCGATGATCACGATGGCCGCCAGGAGCGCGATATAGGTGAAGCCGGATGCATTGCGGATTTCGGATTTCGGATTTCGGAATTTGTTCCGTATCAATCCGCATTCCGCAATCCGCATTCCGCAATATGCTCTAGTCCGCTTCATTCGATCTTCCCCTGGCTCACGTAGGATCCCCGGCAGTCGTAGAAGACCTCGCCTGAGGCCGGGGCAGCGTCCTGTCCCGCGCGGTAGAGATAGAGGATGCTGCCCGGCTCCTGATCCGCCGTAAGATCGAAGGTCAGGGTCCCGCTCTCCTTCTTTCCTGTCCGGCTCGTCCAGAGCATGTCGGCGCCCGGGGGAAGCTGCTCCGCGATGCGTGCCCTCACCCTGCCCGTCGCGGCGGCATAGGTGAGCCGCATCGAGACGATTCCGGAATCGTCCCGGCCCGGGGCGGCGGCATCCACCACGGAGCGCAGCAGCAGGCTGTAGAGCGTCGAGACGCCGGTCCGGAGGGCGGAATGGATGAGTGAGAAGGGGATGACTACGGCGGCGCCCCTGCCGGACGGCGTCTTCAGCACGGCAGGCGCACCGTCCTCGAAGGACCCGAGGCTGCGGCCGCCGTTCCTCAGGGGCGCCAGGACCGTGCCGCTCACCGGCAGGGTGCCGGTCAACCGCAGACCCGAGTCCGGCGGAAAGGTGGCGGTGGAGCCGTTGTTCTGCCGCGGGTCGGTGAACCGGAACCCGAGGGCCTCCGCCGTCCTGCGGGACGGCTCGCCGGAGCCTGCCACGATGACCGTGCCGCCCCGCTCCAGGGCCTGCCGAAGGGCATCCTCCGCATCAGAAGAACCGCTCGCCTCCAGCAGGACGAAGACATTGAAATGGCCGGTCGCGGCGGCAGCGAGGAACTGCTCGGCCGAGGCGGCGGTCTTGAGGTAGATCTCGTCATTGCCGAAGGCCTCGCGGGTGATCTTCTCCGCCAGTGCCCGCTCGATGGCGGTCGCCTCGTCCCCGCCGCTCCAGAGCAGGACCCGCGGCAGCGGTTCCCGGGAGCGCGTCAGGGCCACCGGCCCGGCGATCTCGAGGGGCCTGCGGTCGAAGGAGAACTCCCCGCTCATGCCGCGCTGGGGGTTCACGGCGGACCCCTGGAAGACGAGGGTGTAGGCGCCCCGGGGGAGGTCGATGCGCGGGATGGTGAGGCCGGCCTGGCCGAGGCTGAAGGGCGCCTGCTGGGCGAAGACCACCTGGTCCTGCTCGCGGGTCCGCAGCTCGATCTTGAGCGTGCCGTTCATGGGCGGTACATTGCCGGCATCGGCGACGCGGTAGGCGACGGTGAAGGGCGCACAGGGGGCCGCGGCCGCGGCCGTCCCGTCGAGCGAGCCCCGGAGCAGGAGGGTCGGGAGCAGGGTGATGCCCAGGGAGTCCGCGGCGAGCGGCCGGTCCGCAAGGAGCCGGGCCGAGACGAGATAGGTTCCCTCGCTGACCGACGCCGGAGCGAACGGCCGTTCGAGGGTCTCTTCGCCTCCCGGCTCCAGGGACCGCAGGGTGACGGTCTCGCGCGAGAGGACCATGCCCGCCGGGTCCGCGGTCTGGAGCTCCAGCACCGGGGAGGAAAGGGTCGTGGAGAGATAGTTGACCACGCCGACGCGGTACCTGATCTCCTCGTCAGCAGTGTAGGCGTCCTTCGGGGAGTGGAGGAAGAGCAGCGCATCGGGGATCGAGAGGATGATCTCCGCGGAATTGTTCTCCTCATCCGTCTCGACCACGGCGCGTTCCTGGTCCACGATACCGACGAGGGGCCGGGCGCCGGCCTTGCCTGCCAGGGGCCAGGGGATGATCGCCACGTGCTGCCGTCCCGGCTCCAGGGGAGGAATGGCCACGGTCCGGATGAGCCGCCGCTCCCGGTCCCCGGCCAGCTCGTAGAGCGATGCCTGGGTCTGGTCCGAACGGGCCTTCCCCTGGTTCATGACGCCCACGCCGGTCTCGAGCACCGGACCGGACGGGTCCGCGGCGCGCAGGACCACGGCGAGGTCGGGGAGCCGGGCGCCGTAGAGGAAGTCATGCTCCCGGCGGTCCTGGAGGCCGTCATCTGTCACGACCACGGAAGCGCGGTGGCTGCCGCGGGAGAGGTCCCGCGCTGCTGCGGTGACCGCGACCGTCCCGGGAGCCCTGATCCGCTCCCGCCTGATGCGATCGCCGTCGACCAGCAGGTCCAGCTTCGCCTTGCCGTCCGTATGGACATAGGCGGTCACTTCGGCCGGAAGAGAAGTGTCATAGTAGACCGGCCGGCCGAGCCGCAGGCCGATGACCGCCGCATCGCCGGCATCCAGGGCAATGCTGCCCGCCGCGACGTCGATCATGCGCTGCTCCATTCCCGGACCATCGGGCAATGGCGCAGAGAGCGCATAGCGGAGCTGCCAGATCCCCGCCCGGTCGGGCTTGAAGGGGAACGAGAGGGCAATGTTCTGCTCCCCTTTTGTCAGAGGGACCGTCAGCTCTCCGGCGGGGCGGGGCTCTCCGTCGGGTGCGGCAAGCTGCAGGCCGAACTGCACGGTGACCGCATCCGATGCGCTGATCGTAAGCCGCGCCTCGGCATCGCGGCCGCGCTCCCTGAGCACGGTGGCGCCGGATACCCGGACGTCCGTTCCCTTCACCATGACGGGCAGCATGCCCTCCTGCTTTCCGCCGGTGCGGGTCACGAACTTCCAGCGCAGGGGGTAGAAGCCTGTCGGCAGGCCGGGTGCCACCGGGCTTTCGAAGACGGTGTCTTTGCTGATATGACGGTCCTGCTCCGCTCCCGGGCCGACGAGGGTCATGGCGCCGAGGCCCAGGTTCCGCGCAGCGGCGCGGAGCACGCCCCCAGCGGGATAGGATGAGCGTTCCAGGCTGACGCCGGCTGATCCCGCGGCAGGGGCCAGGATGACGCCCCGGGCCAGGACCCGGCCCCTGTCCTGCAGGACGCGGTAGGCGACCGGCCGGTCCGCGGCCAGGGGACCGAGGTCAAAGACCGCGCTCGCGCGGTCTCCGGAGAGCGCCACGCGCTGCTCCTGACCAGCGGCGAGGACCAGCACCTCCAGCGGAGTTCCGGTGTCCGCGCGGGAGAGCATGATGCTGAGCCGGGTGCTCTTGCCGGGGAACCCCATTTCGGCGACTACCGTGACGGGGGAGGGCGCAGGCGGCAGGGGCCTTGCAGGAACTGCCGGCACCGAGGCATTGGGCACGACCGCGAACCACCCGTTGCTGATCTCAGCCGACGGCGAGATGCGCCGGTCGTGCCGGTCCAGGAGCGCGTACTCCAGGCGGTGGATGCCGGGAGGCGCGTTGGGCGGTACCCAGTAGGAGTACGGGAACGCGGCGGTCTGGCCGCTCTTCGCGGATAAGGGGAACGAGCGTTCCGCCATGGGCGTTGCCGGCCGTCTGCCGTCCGGCCCGGTGACCGTGATCCGGACGGAGGACGCCTCGCCCTGCTCTGGCCCCCGCAGGAGCAGCTCGGCATCGTACCGCTGGCCCGCGAAACGTTCGGTCATCCTGCCGCCGGTCTTGGCCCAATGGACCAGGTTGCGGACCAGCGTACGCTCATCCTCCTCGAGGGCATCCCGCCGGAAGGCATGATCGCTCGCGAGCATGGCCAGCACGACCCATCCTTTTGCCACCGGATAGAGCAGGAGGGTGGGCCTGCCGTCGGAGCGTCGGAGCAGCACGACGCTGTTCCCGGGATGGCTGCCGACCGAGCCGGCGGTTTCGAAGGAAAGCACAGCGGCATCGAGGGCCGTGAGCGCAGGGTGCACAGCCGCCGGGGCGGAGGCGCGGAAGAAGGGGCCGTTCTCCTCCGTCCAGCCCCGCGCCCCGAGCGACTCGTCATCGGGGACGGGCAGCGCCGCGAGGTCCGCGCCGGTCCGCTGGGTGAAGCAGAGCGCCACGCCGCCGGAGCGTACATACTCCGCCAGGCCGGCGCGGAAGAAGGCTGAGGAGGCCAGGCCCGCCAGGCCGTCCGAGGGGATGATCAGCACCGGCTTGGTGCTGTTGAGGCCTGCGAGGCCGTCCGGGCCCGCGAGGACCGAGGGTTCCTGGAATCCTGCCAGCAGGCCTGCCCAGGCCGCGAAGGCGCCGCTGCGCAGGACCGCAACGTCCGGCGCGGCCTCCCGCTCCGCGGGGAGGGCCTGATCGAGCACGCCCTTCCGGAAGCCGGTGCGGAGCGACCAGAGCGCATCCATCCCGGCCTCCGCCTGCGCGGGGGGCGTGCCGTCCCAGGTCCCGAGCGGCCCGGCGGCGCCGGGGAGGAAAGCGTCTCCGCTGCGGGGAAGGGTCTCCCCGGCCTGCGCCGGAAGCGCGGCAAAGAGGACGGCAAGGGCAGTGATGACGAGGGTGGGTCTTCTCATGAGAACTGGTCGAAGGAACGAGCGGTCAAAAGGACGGCACAAAGATCAACAGCCAAGAAATCCATCCACAGATACCGCAGATTTCACAGATATAAAGCTAACGAAGAACGGTCACCAGGGCCGATCATGCTGCCGGGGACGGCCCGGACGGCTATTCGATGAACGTGACGCGGTTGATCTCCTTCAGCGTCGTCTCTCCTGCCAGTACCTTGGCCAGCGCGGACTGGCGGAGGGTGGTCATGCCCTCGGCGATGGCGGCCTTGCGGATCTCGGAGGACGGCCGCTTCTCCAGGATCATCTCCCGGACGCGGTCCGAGAGGTCCAGGAACTCGGTGATGGCCTTGCGGCCCCGGTAGCCGGTGAAATTGCACTCTTTGCAGCCCGCGGCGTCGGCGAAGAGGTTGTCCTGGTAGCGTACGGGGTCCAGGGCCGAGTCCTCGAGCTCCCTCCGGGTAAGCCGCGCCTGCTTCCTGCAGCGCGGGCAGAGGATGCGCACGAGCCGCTGGGCGAGGATGCAGTTCAGCGCCGAGACGAAGTTGTAAGGCTCGATGCCCATGTTCAGGAACCGTCCGAGCACGTCGAAGGCGTTGTTGGCATGCACGGTGGTGAAGACCAGGTGTCCGGTGAGCGCCGACTGCACGGCGATCTGGGCGGTCTCGGCGTCGCGGATCTCGCCGACCATGATCTTGTCCGGGTCGTGGCGCAGGATGGACCGCAGCCCCCGCGCGAAGG
>CAZTXN010000074.1:0-7674 GCA_964617655.1 uncultured Nitrospiraceae bacterium
CCCACGCCGTGCCCGTTCCCCCTGCCGGAGAAGACCACCTCCCCGTCGATCAGCTCGGGCTCGAAGAAGATGCTCGGGACCCGGGTATAGCCGAGCGCGGAGCGGATCGTCTCGGCCGGCACCGAGAGGGTGCCTCCGGAGGACCGGAACAGGACGGTCCGCACCCTGCCTCCCGGCGTGATCTCGCCGCTCTCGATGTTCCTGAGCTGCCCCGGCCGGTAGCCCTTCCGGCGGAGGGCGTTCAGGACCGAGGCGACGCTGAACCGCTTCTCCCAGAGCCCGTACGTGGAGATCTGCTGGCAGTCGCAGTCCACGCCCTTGAGGTAGGGCTCGTCGATGGCCCAGAGCACCAAGGCGTCCTCCGTCCGGCCGCCGCAGCTGGAATGATAGAATGCCGCGATCGGTCCGCCCTGAAAGCGGATCGTCTCGCCCCTCGTGGCCTCCACCGCCTTCGTCGACCGGGGTCGCTCGCCGCGGACCCCCAGGTAGACCTGGCTGTCCACCGTGTCCAGGATATGGTACGACCGCCTGCCGGCCCTGCGCTTCTGGTAGAGCGCATAGGTGCGCGACGCCACGGCCTGGGCCTTGAGCGCCTCCATCTCCCAATCGCTCGGGACCTCGGCCGCGACGACGCCCTTGAGATAGTCCTCCAGGTCGAGCTCGTTCACGACCAGGAGCAGGCCGTTGGCCTTCTTCCGCACCTCCAGCACCCCGCGGTAGGGCTTGCCGTTCAGCTCCGCGACGCCCTTCCGGCCCCGTATGCGCAGCGGCCCGGCGCTCGCGGTTCCCGCCTGAACGGTCAGGGTCGTGCCCGGAGCGGCGGCGGACCCGTTTTCGGCAATGAGCCCGGAGGATGACCGCACCGTGACCGACCGGCGGTTGTCCGCGACCGCGACCCGGATGCTCTCCGCGGCCGCAGGCTCTGCAACGGCCGACAGGGCAAGAACGAGGCAGAGGTATGAGGCTGTCCTTTTCATATCATCCGGTCCCTGCTGAGCAGAAGCAGCGCTTCCGGCTCAGCGCCGGAACGCACCCGTGCGTTTCAGCTCCTCGAGCTGTTCACAGCCCTCCTTCCATCCCATATCGCAGGAACGGACCAGGTCCTGCCGGGCGCGTCCGTTCTCCTCCAGCTTGAGCAGTATCTCGGCCCGGTAGAGATAATACCGAGCCACCGACGGGCTCAGGGCGATGGCCCGGTCGAGGTCTGCAAGCGCCGGCCGGTATTTGCCGAGCCCATAGCGCGCCTTTCCCCTGCCCACGTAGGACTGGTTATCCGCGCTCTGGACCCCCAGGAGACGCGTGAACAGTTCCTCCGCCTTGGCGTAATCCTTCATGTCGATGTAGAGGTTGCCGATATTGCCGTAGGCATAAAGCAACGCAAGGGGATCGAGCTCCGCTACGCGCCGGAAAGCCCGCATTGCATCAGCAGGGCGGTCCAGACCGTGGTAGATCGTGCCGAGATTGTTGTATCCCCGCGCCTTGCCGGGGCTCTTGCGCACCACATCCTCCCACATCAAACGGGGTTCCGCGAAAATCCTGTTCCGCACAGCGGTCGCGGCAGCCAGCATCAGGACGAGGGCCAGGATCCAACCTGTCCGAAGCGCTGCTGCCGTCATCTGCGCACCCCGGCGCGGCGGTCGTAGCGCTCCCGTTCGCTGTAGACGCAGCCGCAGTACTGCTGGCGGTAGAGCCCGAGCTCCTTCGAGGCCGCGATGCCCTCCTGCCGGCCTTTCCGGAAATCCTCGTAGTAGAGCTCGATGCCCTGCTCCTCCGCGGACTCGCGGGCCACGCCGGCGATGAGGTCATGCTTTTGATGTCTGCTGGAGAGGAGCGAGGTCGTGAAGAGACCGACCGCCTCCCGCCGGGCCGCGGCAGCCGCCTCCCGGAGCCGCATGCGGTAGCACTGCTCGCACCTTCCGGCCCCTCTCCCCGCCGTGCGGACGAGGAACCCGTCGAGGTCATATTCTTCCCGCACGATCAGCGGAAGCCGCTTCAGCCCGGCGAGCGACCGCACCGCTGCCAGCCGCTTCTCATGCTCGAGGAAGGGATGGATGTTCGGATTGTAGAAGAAGCCGGTCGTCTCGAACCCGGCCGCCGCCAGCCGCGACAGGGGATAGAGCGCGCAGGGAGCGCAGCAGACATGGAGGAAGACCTTCACGGCGCTCCTCCCCGCGGCGCGGCCCGCCCGCCCGCGGCGGCCAGCAGATCCTCCAGCCTGCGGCAGGCCCGCTCGCGCTGCTCCCGGAAGGCATCGGGCGCATGCCGGCAGAAGACGTCGTAGGGCCGCATCGCCTGGGTGAAGAGCCCCACGGTGTCATAGGCCCGGCCGAGATTGAACTGCGCCTCCAGGTTGCCCGGCGCGAGCGCCACGGCCTTCTCGTACTCCCGGAGGGCGGAGAAATGGTTCCCCTGGAGCCAGTAGCAGTTCCCCAGGTTGTTCCGCGTCCGGGACTTGTCCGGCGACTTCGCGGCGCAGTCCTGCCACATGACGAGGAGCGTCCGCCACGCGGCGTTCCGGACGAGCGTGGCGCTGCCCAGCGTCAGCAGGAGGACGGCGGCGACTATGGTCTTGGCGAGCAGCATCAGTCGGACACCAGGAGGCCGGCAGGCGGCCTCAGATCAGGAGATCGGCATCAATGGTCCGCAGGATCGTCCTGCGCACCCATTCCTTCAGGCCGATATCGAAGAAGTCGACGGGGTTGTAGTCGTCCGTGAGCACCACCGCGGCCGCGTCCTCCGGCAGGCGGTAGGTCCTGCCGAGATGCCGGAAGACCCCCGGCGCAGCGACGGAATGGACCGGGAAGTCCTCGACCCGCGTGCGGTCGAAGCCGCCGAAGTCCGCGTCATGGGCGATCAGCGTGATGTTCCCCGCCCCTTCGCCCGCGGCAGGGTCGAAATTGGGATAGACCGTCACGACGCGGAATACCTGCTCCAGCGTGCGGATGACCGATGCGGTCATGAAGCGCTCCCGGCCCAGGCTCCCGATGAGGTTCACCGCCAGGAGCCCCTGGTCCGTCAGCCGCTCCCGCGCCAGCCGGAGCGCCTCGACGCTCAGCATGTGGGAGGGCATGGTGTCCCCGTTGTACACGTCGAGCATGAGGTAATCGTATCGTTTCCGCGTCGTCAGCAGGTGCCGCCGCGCATCGGCGATGACCACCTCGCCGGAGACCGAGAAGCCGAAGAGGTCGGCTGCCGCGGCGACGATGTTCGGATCGATGTCCACCACGTCGGTCCTCACGCCCCGGGCCTCGAACCAGCGCGGGATCAGCCCCGCCCCCAGCCCCATGACCAGACAGGTGCGGCCGGAAGGGTTCGTCCCGTATGCCAGGAAGGGCATGAAATAGAGGTATTGGAAGGTCGGCAGGCCGTTCCGCAAATCCAGCCCGCCCTGGAGCAGGCCGTCGATCATCAGTTCCCGCCGCCGGTCCTCTCCGGCGGCATGATCGACCACCCGGATGCTGCCGTAGAAGGTGTCCTTGCTCAGCACGGTGGTGAGGACGGTCCCCTGCTCCGTGATCTTCGAGAACCCGTCCCCGCCCGGCGCCAGGACGAGCGGCAGGACCAGGGCCGCCAGCGCGTACCCCGCGCGGCGGAAGAGGAGGAAGTACCCGGCTGCCAGCGCGATCAGGAGGGCGCCGATGACGAGGAAGATGACGGTCACGCGGAGATAGGCGATGAAGAGGAACCCGGTCAGGACCGTGCCCACCACGCTGCCGAAGGTGGAGAGGGCATAGAAGAGCCCCACGGTCCGTCCGATGCTCCGCATCTCCTTCGCCGCCAGGCGGACGAGAAAGGGCGAGACGCAGCCCAGCAGGAAGAGCGGCGGCCCGAAGAGCGCCAGGGAGCTCGCCAGGGCGCCGGACCGCAGCCCCCAGGAGAGCGTGGCCCGCAGCACCGGCCCCTGCAGGAGCGGAATCAGGAGCGTCAGGATGCCGGCGGCGAGCACGATGGCGTAGAGCATGTCCGCCGAGGGACGGCGGTCCGCGAGCACGCCGCCCGCGGCGTACCCTCCGGCCAGCGCCACGAGCGCCACGGTGATGAGCGAGGTCCAGATGAAAAGGCTCACGCCGAAGAAGGGGCCGATCACCCGGGAGCCGAGGATCTCGATCACCATGATCAGGGCGCCGCAGAGCACCGCCGTGGCCAGCAGGTAGAGGAGAAAGGCGCGGGACCCGGCGGGCGCCCGCGCTTCCGGCGCGTCAGGGGCTTCGATCTTGCGTTCGTTGTCCTTCATCGATATCGGAGGCTCCTCGCCGTGAGATCCGGGACCGCTCACCTGTGGATGCTATCGTTAACGAAGCAGAGATCGGAACGTTGAAGCAATGAACCGGGCCTCACAAGGCCTCTGTCCGCAGATTTCGCAGATTCACACAGAGAAGATCCATGGGCATGGGGATCGGAGAACATCTTCACAATCTGCGTAATCTGCGGACCACAGCTTGGCGTTGGCAGTTGGTCTTAACATCGTGTGAACATGACTCAACTTCAAGATGTCCGGTTGCAGCAGACTTTCGTACAGACGAGATCCAAGCGATCCCTTCCCGGGGCGGGACCATCGCCGCAGGTTGCGGGAACGAAGGTTGCGCCAGATCAGAGCAGCCGGTCCTGCCCCTGCTCCCGCTTCCTGCCGAAATGCTCGTAGGCCCTCCGGGTCGCCTGCCTGCCGCGGGGGGTGCGGTCCAGGAAGCCCTCCTGGATCAGGTAGGGCTCGTAGACGTCCTCGATGGTGTCCTTCTCCTCGCCGAGCGCTGCGGCGATGGTGTCGAGCCCCACCGGCCCGCCGTCGAACTTCTCGATGATCGCGAGCAGCAGCCTGCGGTCCATCTCGTCGAACCCCCGGGCATCCACCTCCAGCCGCTGCATGGCGTCCGCCACCGCGGGCCCGGTGACGCGGCCGTCGCCTTTCACCTGGGCGAAGTCCCGCGTGCGGCGCAGCAGCCGGTTGGCGATCCGCGGCGTTCCCCGCGACCGGCCCGCGATCTCCGCCGCGGCGGCGGGCTCGATCTGCACGCCCAGGATGCCGGCCGAGCGCTCGATGATCCGCTGGAGGTCGCCGGGACCGTAGAAGTTCAGGCGGTCGATCACGCCGAAGCGGTCGCGCAGCGGCGAGGTGAGCAGGCCGGTGCGCGTCGTGGCGCCCACGAGCGTGAACCGCGGGAGATCGAGCCGGAGCGAGCGGGCGCTCGGCCCCTGGCCGATGATGATGTCGAGCTGGAAGTCCTCCATGGCCGGGTAGAGCACCTCCTCCACCACGCGGTTCAGGCGGTGGATCTCGTCGATGAAGAGCACGTCCCCGGGCTGGAGGTTCGTCAGGATGGCGGCCAGGTCGCCGGCGCGCTCCAGCACCGGGCCGGAGGTCGCCTTGATGCCCACGCCCAGCTCATGGGCGATGATATGGGCCAGCGTGGTCTTGCCGAGCCCCGGCGGTCCGCAGAACAGGACGTGGTCGAGCGCCTCGCCCCGGGCCTTCGCGGCCTCGATGAAGACGGCGAGGTTGTCCTTGATGCGGTCCTGCCCCACGAAGTCCCGGAACCGCACCGGCCGGAGGCTCCGGTCGAGCTGGACGTCGTCGCTGTCAGGCTCCGATGCGATGACCCGTTTCGGCACGCTTCCCCCCTGCAACCGTTCTTTCGCCGCGGACCCCGTCATTCCGGACCGCGAGACGCCGCCATATCCCTGCGCCGCAGCGGCCTACGCTCTCGACAGCTCGGACAGCGCTTCGCGCACCAGGTCCTCGACCCGCAGGTCCGGCGAGCGGCGCAGGGCCTTCTTCACCGCATCCTCGGCAGGCGCCCGCTTGTACCCCAGGTTCATCAGGGCCGAGAGGGCGTCCGCGGCCGGTCCGGCGGCCGCCGGGCGCGCCTGCAGGGCAGCGTGGGCCTCCGGGGCGACCTGCCGGATGCGCTCCTTCAGCTCCAGGCAGATGCGCGCCGCGGTCTTCCTGCCCACGCCGGGGACCGTGCAGAGCTTCGCGTCGTCGCCCGCGGTCACGGCGGCAACGAGGTCCCCGATGGCGATGCCGGAGAGCACGGCAAGGGCGAGCTTCGGGCCGATGCCGGAAATGCCGGTGAGCAGCAGGAAGAGTTCCCGCTCCAGCTCCGTGGCGAAGCCGTAGAGGCTGAGCGCATCTTCCCGCACCGATGTATGGATATGGAGGCTCACGTCGCCGCCGGTCTCGGGCAGCGCGGCGGCCGTGGAGAGGGGAACGGCAACGCGATAGCCGACGCCGGACACCTCGATGACCACGGCATCGGCGGTCCTGCTCAGGAGCCGTCCCGCGAGCCAGGCGATCATCGGGCCCGGACCGCCCGGCCCGCGGCCTGGCGGAGCGCCGACGGGTTCCGGAGCAGCTCCCGCATGCGGGAGGAATGGATATGGCAGATCGCCGAGGCGAGCGCGTCGGCCGCGTCCGCGGGATGCGGCGCCTTGGGCAGGTCCAGGAGCGTCTTGACCATGTGCTGCACCTGCTTCTTCTCGGCCTTTCCGGTGCCCACCACGGCCTGCTTCACCTCGGCGGGCGCGTACTCGAAGACCGGGAGGCCGGAGTTCACCGCCGCCAGGATCGCCACGCCCCGGGCATGGCCGAGCTTCAGGGCGGCCTTGATGTTGTTCGAAACGAAGAGGTCCTCGATCACCACGGCCTGGGGCTTGTACTTGCCGATGATCCGCTCCAGCTCGTCATAGATCTTCCCCAGACGCTTCGGGAAGGGCTGCTTGGCCGAGGGACTGATGCCCCCGGACACGACATGGAACAGCTTGTGGTCCTCCTCCGTCACGATGCCGTATCCGCTCGTCAGCGTCCCCGGATCGATCCCCAGCACCCGCATGTCTCCCCCCGTCAGCTCACATGGTGATCTGCGACCTCAGCGGCAAGGTCAGGCGCAGCTCCCAGCTCTCGGACATCTCGTGCTCGGTCTTCGCTATGCTCCGACCGCGCTCATGACCTCGTCGGGAATGTCGAAGTTCGCATAGACGTTCTGCACATCGTCGTTGTCCTCGAGCGCCTCCATGAGCCGCAGCATCTGCGCGGCCTCCTTCTGCCCCTCGAGCCTGACGTAGGTCTGGGGCAGCATGGTCACCTCCGCGACCTCCTGCGGGATGCCCGCGCCGTCCAGCGCCTTCTTCACCCGCTCGAAGTCACCGGGCGCGGTGGTGATGACGAAGCTGTCGTCCTCGGTCTGCATGTCCTCCGCTCCCGCGTCCAGGGCCAGGCCCATGAGCCGCTCCTCGTCCGCCCTGGCCTTCGGCACGGCGATGTAGCCCTTCTTCTGGAACATCCAGGAGACGCAGCCGTTCTCGCCCATGCCCTTGCCCAGCTTCTCGAGGAGATGCCGGACCTCCGAGACCGTCCGGTTCCGGTTGTCCGTCATGACCTCGATGATGATCGCCACCCCGTTCGGTCCGTAGCCCTCGTAGGTGGTCTCTTCGTAGACCGCGCCGGGCAGGTCGCCCGTGCCCTTCTGGATGGCGCGTTTGATGTTGTCCTGCGGCATGCTGACGCCGCGTGCCTTCTCGACCGCCGCGCGCAGCCGGGGATTGCCGTCGGGGTCCCCGCCGCCCGTCCGCGCGGCGACGGTGATCTCCTTCGTGATCTTGGTGAAGAGCTTGCCCCGCTTCGCGTCCACCGCCGCCTTCCGGCGCTTGGTGGTCGCCCACTTCGAATGACCGGACATG
>CAZTXN010000074.1:7774-12307 GCA_964617655.1 uncultured Nitrospiraceae bacterium
GTCCACCGCCGCCTTCCGGCGCTTGGTGGTCGCCCACTTCGAATGACCGGACATGGAACCCCCCTCTTACATCAACGCCATTTCCAAATCACAACCAACAAGCAATTTCCAAATGCCAAATCCAGACCCGGACGAACCGAAACCAAAGAATCTAACCGCCAGGGCGCAAAGGTCGCGAAGAATAACTTGTCGTAGATCAAATTTCCATTATTATTGACGTCCTTCGTGCTCCTCGCGCCTTCGCGGTAAACGTCCTTGCCATTGTGCGTAGAATTTGATCCCTCAGGAACTGCATCGCAAATCATTTGCGAATTCGAAGCGTCAATTGCGAAACGCCTGGAATTCGGCATTTGAAGCTTATTTGTATTTTGGTGCTCGCGGCTTGGTGCTCCCGTCATCGCTCCGCATGCTGCGGCTCGTGCTCCTGCTCCTCCTTGAGCCGGGTGAAGATCATCCGCCCTGCCGCGGTCTGGAGCACGCTGGTGACCGCGACCTCCACGTTCCTGCCGATCTGGCGCCGGCCGTTCTCGACCACGATCATCGTGCCGTCGTCCAGGTAGGCCACGCCCTGGCCGGACTCCTTGCCTTCCTTCAGCACGAAGACGCGCATGCTCTCGCCCGGCAGCGCCACGGGCTTCACGGCGTTCGAGAGGTCGTTGATGTTCAGCACCGTCACGCCCTGGAGCTCCGCCACCTTGTTCAGGTTGAAGTCGTTCGTGATGATCTTGGCGCCCGACTGCTTGGCGAGCGCGATGAGCTTGCCGTCCACGTCGCGGATCTTCGGAACGTCCTCGTCGGTGATCCGGACCTCCATGTGGTTCATCTTCTGGATCCGGTGCAGGACGTCCAGCCCGCGGCGGCCCCGCGCCCGCTTGAGCGAATCGGAGGAATCGGCGATATGCTGGAGCTCCTGCAGGATGAACTGGGGGATGACCAGCGTGCCGTCGATGAACTCGGTCTCGCAGACGTCGGCGATCCGGCCGTCGATGATCACGCTGGTGTCGAGGATCTTGAGGTGCTCCTCGCCGCCTCCGCGGAAGAGCTTCCGGAGGTTGGCGGGACTGAACCGCTCGCCCTCGCGGATGCCGATGGCCACGCCGAGGTAGCCGAAAAAGCCGTTCATCAGCAGCACGACGAAGTTCACGATGCTCCGCTCGAGCGGCACGAGCTTGAGCGGCGCGGCGATGATGTTCGCCGAGGTGAGCCCGACGATGAACCCGAGCACGCCCCCCACGATGACCTTGAGCGCCACGCGGCGGAAGAGGAACTCGGTCAGGATAATGCAGACCGCCGCCACGAACCCGACGGCGGCGCCCTCGATCTTGGTGATCGGGTCGCCGAGCTGGGCCGAGACGAAGAAGCCGAGCAGGGAGCCGACCAGGACGAAGATGATGCGGATCAACAGGAGTCCCACCAGAACACCTCCTCGGTCAGCCGGGGACCGTTCCCGGAAAAACGCCGGTGGACCGCGCCCCGCGCGGGGCGCCGGCCTACTCCGGACGGACGGTCAGGAAGAGCTCCTCGCCCTTGCGCCGGATGAGCAGCAGGGCGCGGTCCTTCTCCGAAAGGGCCGCGACCGCGCTCCGGTAGTCCTCGATCGTCGCAACGTCCTTCTGGTTCACCTGCAGGACCAGGTCGCCCGGCCGGATGCCGGCGCCATGGGCGGGGCTGCCCGGGTCGATCCGCACCACCACCACGCCCCCCTCGGCTTCGCCGAGCCCGAAGCGGCGGGCGAGGTCCGGCGTCAGTTCGCGCACCGTCACGCCCGTAAGCGCGCCGCCCTCGCCCTCGCCTTCCTGCTCCTCGCCGCCCGCGGCCTCTCCCGGCTTCTTGGGAAGCTCCGCGATGACGACCTCGACTTCCTTCTCCTTCTTCTTGCGCAGCAGCCGGACCTTCACCTTGGCGCCCACGGCGGTCTGGGAGACCATGTTGCGCAGGTGGCCCGTGTCCTCCACGACCTTGCCGTTGTAGGAGAGCAGCACGTCGCCCTGCCTGATGCCGGCCCGCTCGGCCGGACTGTCCTTCATCACGCCGCTCACGAGGGCGCCCTTGAGGTCCTTCACGCCGAACTCCTCGGCGAGATCCGAGGTGATCTCCTGGATGCTGACGCCCAGCCAGCCGCGCACGACCTTCTTGTACTTGATGAGGCTCTCGATCACCTGCTTCGCCATGTTGCTCGGCACGGCGAAGCCGATGCCCTGGTAGCCGCCCGAGCGGGAGACGATGGCGGTGTTGATGCCGATCAGCTCTCCCCGCGCGTTCAGCAGCGCGCCTCCCGAGTTGCCGGGATTGATGGCCGCGTCGGTCTGGATGAAGTCCTCGTAGTCCGCGATGCCCACGTTCGCCCGGCCCACGGCGCTGATGACGCCCATGGTAACCGTGGAGGTGAGCCCGAAGGGGTTGCCGATGGCGAAGACGATCTCGCCCACGCGCAGCCGGGTGGAATCGCCCCAGGCCAGGGCCGGAAGGCCCGATGCCTCGATCTTGATCACCGCAATGTCGGTCTTGGGGTCGGCGCCGATCAGCTTCGCCTTGTAGTCCCGCTTGTTCGTCAGGAGGACCTTGATCTCCTGGGCCTTCTCGATCACGTGGTTGTTCGTGACGATGTAGCCGTCATCGGACACGATTACGCCGGAACCGAGGCTCTGCTCCTTGCGCTCCTGGGGGATATTGGGATGGGGGAACTGGTCGCCGAAGAACCTGCGAAAGAAGGGGTCGTCAAAGAACTCGAACCCCCCGCCCTGCTGTTGCCGGATGACCCGGGTGGTCGAGATGTTCACCACCGACGGCATGGCCACGCCGGCCACCTCGGACAGGGCGTCGGAGAGCTGGGAGAGCGTCTCGGCCGACCGGGCGGAGACCTGGCTGTTCCTGGCCGTGAGCGGGGTCATCAGGTCGAAGCGCGACGAGATGGCGAGCCCCACGAAGACGCCGATGGTCAGGATGAATGCAGCGGAGAGATAGAACCGCTTCCTGTTCAGCATGGATGAGTCCTCCGGTACCGGGATGAAGTGGGGATGAAGATGATATATTACCCAAAGAAATGAATGTTTTCAAGACCTTTTTCTGATTGACACCAGAGGCAGATGCACTATAATACGTTCAACATCGCGCAGTTGTGCAGCGGGGGAAGGCACCATGGCGAAGAAGACCAGGGCATCGGCAAGACCGAAGAAGGCGTCGAACACGCTGGAGGACCGCGACAAACGGCACATTTGGCATCCCTTCACCCAGATGCAGGACTGGCAGAAGGAGCAGCCGCTCATCATCGAGAAGGCCGCCGGCTCCTGGCTGACCGATATCCGCGGGAAGAAGTACCTCGACGGCGTCTCCTCCCTCTGGGTCACGGTGCACGGCCACCGGAAGAAGGAGATCGACGCGGCCGTGGCCGGCCAGCTCCGGAAGGTCGCGCACACCACGCTCCTGGGCCTCTCGCACGCGCCGGCCATCCTTCTTGCCGAGAAGCTCACGGCCATCGCCCCCAAGGGGCTCACCCGCGTCTTCTACTCCGACAGCGGCTCCACGGCCGTCGAGATCGCTCTCAAGATCGCCTTCCAGTTCTGGCAGCAGAAGGGCCCGGGGTACCAGAACAAGACCGGGTTCATCTCGCTCACCGAGGCCTACCACGGCGACACCGTGGGCGCCGTGAGCGTCGGCGGCATCGACCTCTTCCACCGCATCTACAAGCCTCTCCTCTTCCGGAGCTACAAGATCGAGACCCCCTACTGCTACCGCTGCCGGTACAACCTGACCTATCCCGAGTGCCAGCTCACCTGCCTCATGCATGCCGAGCGCACCATCCAGAAGTACGCGTCGGTCACCGCCGCGCTCGTGATCGAGCCCCTGGTCCAGGGCGCCGGGGGCATGCTCCTGCAGCCGCCGGGCTACCTGAAGCGGCTGCGGGAGATCTGCACGAAGAACGGCATCCTGCTGATCGCCGACGAGGTGGCCACGGGCTTCGGCCGGACCGGCACGATGTTCGCCTGCGAGCAGGAGAAGGTGGTCCCCGACCTCATGGCCGTCGCCAAGGGGATCACCGGCGGCTACCTGCCGCTCGCCGCTACCCTGGCGACCGAGGAGATCCACGCCGCCTTCCTGGGCGAGTACCGGGAGCTCAAGACCTTCTTCCACGGCCATACCTACACCGGGAACCCGCTGGCCTGCGCCGCGGCCGTCGCGAACATCGACCTCTTCCGGAAGGAGAAGACCCTCCAGAAGCTCCAGCCCAGGATCAAGCTGCTCGCCAGGGAGCTGGAGCGCTTCCGGAAGCTCCCGCACGTGGGCCAGGTGCGCCAGAAGGGCTTCATGGCGGGGATCGAACTGGTGCGGAACCGGATCACGAAGGACGCCTACGGCCTGGAGGAGAAGCGGGGCATGCGGGTGGCCGCCGAGGCGCGCAAGCAGGGCGTGATCATCCGGCCGCTGGGGAACGTGGTGGTGCTGATGCCGCCGCTCTCGATCCCGGTCCAGGACCTGAAGCGCCTGACCGGGGTGGTCTATGACGCCATCCGCGCGGCAACGGAAAAGGGATAA
>CAZTXN010000075.1:0-12214 GCA_964617655.1 uncultured Nitrospiraceae bacterium
GAACTATCCAGGCGCGACAAGCTGAGCCTCGACCTTTTCTGGATCAAGGACAAGAACCTTACGGACACGGATTCGCTTCCCGCGCCGGACGTGCTCGCCGCGGAGATCGCCGACGATCTCGAAGCGGCTCTTGAGCAGTTCACGAAGATAGCGGCCCGGCTGGGGAAGAAGGGATGAATTCTGGCGCCCTGAACGGCCCAGCGTGATAGTATAACTCTTAAATGATGATCCGCGGATATGTGCATAGTCTGTTCATCCTGCTGCTCGGGACCCTCCCTGCCTGCGTCCAGCAGGCGGAGCGGAACCCGAACTCCTTCGTGGTCAGCTCCATCGGCGACGCCCGGCGGCTCAATCCCCTGCTGGCCAACGACACCGCCTCCGCGACCATCAACGACCAGGTCTTCAACGGCCTCGTCAAGTACGACAAGGACATCCGGCTTGTCGGCGACCTTGCCGAGCGCTGGGACGTCTCACCGGACGGCAAGACCTTCACCTTCCATCTCCGCAGGGGAGTGAAGTGGCATGACGGTGCGGAGTTCACCGCCGAGGACTGCCTCTTCACCTATCAGCGACTCATGGACCCCGCGGTCGCCACGCCCTACAGCAGCAACTACATGGACGTCGCGCGGGCCGAGGCCCTGGACCGGTACACCTTCCGGGTGACCTACAAGGAGCCCTTCTCTCCCGCGCTCGAGAGCTGGGCCATGGGCGTGCTCCCGAAGCACCTGCTCGAGGGCAAGGACCTGAACACCGCTCCTTTCAACCGGAACCCCGTCGGCACCGGCCCCTACCGGTTCAAGGAATGGATCGCGGGCCAGAAGCTCGTGCTGGAAGCGAATGACTCCTACTTCGAAGGCCGGCCGAAGATCGACCGGTACATCTACCGCATCATCCCCGACTCCTCCACCATGTTCCAGGAGCTGCTCTCCGGCGGCGTGGACATGATGGGCCTGAATCCGCTCCAGTACCTTCGGAAGAGCGAGACGCGCAGGATCCGCGAGAACTACCGGAAGTACCGGTACCCGGCCAATGCCTATACCTACCTGGGATACAACCTCACGAGCCCGCTCTTCCGGGAGAAGGCCGTCCGGCAGGCGCTCGCCTATGCCATCGACCGCCAGAGCATCATCGACGGCGTGCTCCTCGGCATCGGCCGCCCCTGCACCGGCCCCTTCTCCTACGTCTCCTGGGCCTACAACGAGAAGGTCCGGCCCTTTCCCTACGACCCCGAACGGGCGAAGCGCATGCTCGACGAAGCGGGCTGGCGGGACACGGACGATGATGGCGTGCGGGACCGGGACGGCCGGCCCTTCCGCTTCACCATCCTGACGAACCAGGGGAACGGCGAGCGCATCCGGGCCGCGGAGATCATCCAGCAGGGCCTCAAGAAGGCCGGCATCGATGCCAAGATCCGGGTGATGGAGTGGCAGGCCTTCCTCGAACAGATCGACAAGCGCACCTTCGACGCCATCATCCTGGGCTGGAGCATGGGCCGCGACCCGGACCTCTACGATATCTGGCACTCGAGCAAGACCAAAAAGGGCGAGTACAACTTCGTCGGGTACCGGAACAACGAGGTGGACCGGCTGCTGGTGGAGGGCAGGCGGACCTTCGACGTGGCCCGCCGCACGCGGATCTACAACCGCATCCACGAGATCCTGGCGGAGGAGCAGCCCTACGCCTTCCTCTACGTTCCCGACGCCACGCCGATCGTGCACAGGCGATTCAAGGGCATCGAGCAGGCGCCCCTGGGCATCATGCACGACTTCATCCGGTGGTACGTGCCGGAGGACCGGATGGAGTGGTAAACGTTTTCACCACGGAGACACAGAGACACGGAGAAAACACCAGATACCGTTGGCCACGGATGAACAAGGATCCGAACGGATAATAACAGTTGATTTATCCGCAGGTATCATGGCTTTTTCGGACAGTATCCGTGTCAAAGGTTTTGAAGTCCTCTGTGCCTCCGTGCCTCCGTGGTAGGTTTTGATCATGTCCATTATTTCCGCAAATAATCTCACCAAGAAGTTCAAGTCCCTCACCGCCGTGGACGACGTCTCGTTCGCCGTGGAGGAGGGCGAGGTCTTCGGCTTCCTGGGCCCGAACGGCGCGGGCAAGACCACGACCATCAACATCCTCTGCACGCTCCTCGCGCCGACGGGCGGCAGGGCCGAGATCGCGGGCTACGACTGCGTCCGCCGGCCGGACGAGGTCCGGAGCGCCATCGGGATCATCTTCCAGGACACCACGCTCGACAGCGGCCTGACCGCCTACGAGAACCTGAAGTTCCATGCCTGCCTCTACAACCTCGACCGGTCCCTCGCGGCGAAGCGGATCGACGAGATGCTCGGCGTCGTGGAGCTGTCCGGCCGCAAAAACGACCCCATCAAGAACTTCTCGGGCGGCATGAAGCGGCGGCTCGAGATCGCCCGCGGCCTGCTCCACTATCCCCGCGTGCTCTTCCTGGACGAGCCGACCCTCGGCCTGGACCCCCAGACGCGGAACACCATCTGGCAGTTCATCGCCGAGCTCCGGAAGCGCGAGCGGATCACCGTCTTCATGACCACCCACTACATGGAGGAGGCGGAGCACTGCGACCGCATCGCCGTCATCGACCACGGCCGGATCATCGCCCTGGACACCCCGGCGCGGCTTAAAGGCATGGTGCAGGGCGACGTGGTCCATCTCGTGACCGAAAACAACGAGGCTGCCGGCCGGGAGATCGAGCGGCTGTTCGGCGTCACGGCGCGGCAGGAGAACGGCGGCCTGGTCATCGAGGTGGAACGGGGAGAGGAGTTCATCCCCCGCCTGATCCATGGGCTCCCGGTGAAGGCCGCGTCCGTCAGCCTCCAGAAGCCCACGCTGAACGACGTCTTCCTGAAGCTCACCGGCCGGACCATCCGGGAGGAGCTGCTGGCGACCGACCGGGAGATCACCCGGGAGTTCGTCCGGAGCCACCGGAGGGCCCAGCGGTGATCCAGCTCCGGCCCATCTACGTCATCTGCCAGCGGGAGTTCATCAAGTTCTTCCGCGAGAAGAGCCGCCTGCTCGGCACGCTCGCCCGGCCGGTGCTCTGGCTCTTCGTGGTCGGCAACGGCATGAGCTCCCTGATCACCCCTCACACGGGATTCTCCTACCTCCAGTTCATCTTCCCGGGCATGGTCGGCATGACCATCCTCTTCGCCTCGATCTTCTCGTCCATCTCGATCGTCTGGGACCGCGAGTTCGGCTTCATGAAAGAGATGCTCGTGGCGCCCATTTCGCGCCTCTCCATCGTGATCGGCAAGGCCGTCTCCGGCACGGCCATCTCCGTGGCCCAGGCGCTGATCATCCTCGTGCTGGCCCCCTTCCTCGGCATCACCGTCACGGTTGCCCAGTTCCTGGAGGTGGCGGCCGTGGCCGTGCTGGTCTCGTTCTGCATCACCGCGCTCGGCATCCTGATCGCCGCGCGGCTCGCGTCCTTCGACGGATTCAACATCATCATGAACTTCCTGGTGATGCCCATGTTCTTCCTCTCCGGCGCCATGTACCCCGTCACGGCCATGCCGGAGGTGCTGCGGCAGCTCACCCACCTGAACCCCCTCACCTACGGCATCGATGCCTTCAAGCACGTGCTGCTGCGCGGCGCGGAGCCGCCGCTCGGGCCGGAGTTTCCCCTCGTCCTCGACCTCGGGGTCGTGGCCGGCGCCGCGGCGGTGATGATCACCCTCGCAGCGCTGTCGTTCCGGCGAAAGGACTGACCGACAGCAGATTTTTGGCCACGGATGCGCACGGATCCACAGGGATAAGAAAATATCCGGATCGATCTCAGAAGCAAAGCACCGCTCTTGAGACCGATCAGATCGGGTAAGGACCGGGTCCTTTCAGACGGATCATCTTCTCCCATGCTGTATCCCTGCCCTCATCTGTGGTTACTTCGAACATCCTTTGTTTTTTATGAATCAGGCTGCCCATGGATGGCGATCCCAAGACCACATTCCGTCCTGCTGCTCCCGGTGGCATCCCGGTCATCCGGCAGCTCGCTGACCGCATCTGGCGGGAGCACTATCCCGGCATCATCTCGAGGGAGCAGATCGAGTACATGCTGGAGCGCATGTACGGGCCGGAGGTGATCAGGGACGAGATGGCCCAACAGGGATATTGCTACGTGGTCGTCTCCCGGGCGAGCGAGGCCGTGGGCTTCATCGCCTACCGGTTCGACCAGCCCGGGCGGGACGTCAAGGTCAGCAAGCTCTATCTCCTCCCGTCCCTGCATGGCAGGGGGATCGGCCGGCAGATGCTGGAGCACGTCCGGGAGGCCGCGGTCCGGTCCGGCGCCCGGACCATCCACCTCTTCGTGAACAGGAAGAACGAAAAGGCTCTCCGGGCCTACGAGCGGTTCGGGTTCCGGAGGGCAGCGGAGGTCGTGACCGAGATCGGCGGAGGCTTCGTGATGGACGACTACCGGATGGAACTGACCCTGTGACAGGCGCCCCTCACCACGGCCCGGGACGCGGTCCCGCCAGGGGAGCGCCCTTCCTTTGTTGCATGATTTCCCTTGTCTTTTCAGCTTCAAAATACTATTATGGGCATTCGTATCACCGTGCCGATCAATAATCATCAAGAGAATCAGGGAGATAGAAGATGTCAAGAGCAGAGAGGTTCCTGAAGGCATGCCGCCGCGAGCCCGTGGACCGCACGCCCGTCTGGATGATGCGCCAGGCTGGCCGGTACCTGCCGGAATACCGCGAGATCCGCGCCAAGCACACCTTCCTCGAGATGTGCAAGACGCCGGAGCTCGCCGCCGAGGTGACGGTCCAGCCGGTCCGGCGCTTCGAGATCGACGCTGCCATCATCTTCGCCGACATCCTGCTGCCGCTCGAGCCCATGGGCATCGGCCTCGAGTTCGCCAAGGGCGAGGGACCGGTGATCCATAATCCGGTCCGGAGCATGGCCGACGTTGAGAAGCTGAAGCCCATCGACGCGGGGAGCCAGATATCCTACCTCATGCAGGCCATCCGGCTCGTGCTGAAGGAGCTGAACGGCAAGGCGCCGCTCATCGGCTTCTCCGGCGCGCCCTTCACCCTCGCGTCCTACATCATCGAGGGCGGCGGGTCGCGGAACTACGAGCATGCCAAGCGGATGATGTTCGCCGAGCCGAAGGCCTGGCACAAGCTCATGGAGCACCTCACCGGCGTGATCATCAACTACATGAACGCCCAGATCGATACCGGCGTCCAGGTGGTCCAGCTCTTCGACTCCTGGGTCGGCGCGCTCGGCCCGGCGGACTACCGGGAGTTCGTGCTGCCCCACCAGAAGCAGGTGATCGCGGGCATCAGGAAGACCGTCCCGCTCATCCACTTCGCCCACGGCGCGACCCACCTCCTCGAGATGGTGGCCGAGGCCGGCGGGGACGTGATCGGCCTGGACTGGCGCTGCAACCTCGACGAGGCCTGGAAGCGCGTGGGCCACGACAAGGCGGTGCAGGGGAACATCGACCCCCTCTCCCTCTTCGGCTCGAAGGAGTTCATCCGGAAGCGGACCCGGGAGATCCTCGACCGCGCCGGCGGACGGAACGGCCATATCATGAATCTGGGCCACGGCATCCTGCAGCAGACGCCGGTCGAACACGCGGCGGAGTTCATCAACGCCACGCATGAGCTGAGCAAACGATAATGCTCAAGCATCAAATTCCAAATAAGCTCCAGATCCTCAAGCACGAAACATACTGCACGTGGTGCTTGTTGTTTATTTGAGATTTGGATATTGAAATTTGGAATTTGCACCATGTCCAGCACTGCCGTCATACTGATCGCCCTGGGCGGGCCGCGCGGCCTTGACGAGATCGGCCCCTTCGTCTCCTCCTTCATGGGACGGCCTGCGCCGGAGGCGCTGGTCGAGGTCATCGCAAAGCGCTACGAGCAGATCGGCGGCAGGTCTCCCCTCCCGGAGCTGGTGGCCGCGCAGGCCCATGCGCTCGGGAAGGAGCTGGGCGCGGGGTACCGGGTCTACGAGGGCTTCCGGTACACGGCGCCGCACATCGAGGAGTCCGTGGCCCGGGCCGTGAGCGAGGGCGCGGACCGCGTCATCGGCATCTCGATGTCGCCCTACGAGACCGAGGTCACCACCGGCCTCTACCGGAGCGCCTTCGTTGCGGTCCGGCACGACGGCGTCGCCCTGACCTTCGTCCCGAGCTGGCACGATAACCCCCTTTTTCGCCGGGCATGGGAAGAGCGCATCTTCCACGGCCTGAAGCGCCACCGCGAGGCCCTGCGGCGCCACGCGGCCGTGATCTTCACGAGCCACAGCATCCCGGTGCGGTACATCGATGCCGGCGACCCCTACCGACGCCAGATCGAGGAGACCTGCCAGGCCATCGCCGGCTCCATGGGCCTCCGCCGGTGGTACATCGCCTGGCAGAGCAAGGGCGCGCGGGCGACCGAGCCGTGGCTCGAGCCGGAGGTCGAGACGATCATCGATATGATCGCCGCGGAACGGATGAGCGAATTCGTTCTCGAAGCGCCCATCGGCTTCACCTGCGACCATCTCGAGACGCTCTACGACATCAACATCGTCCATCGCCGGCACGCCGAGTCGCTGGGGCTCATCTTCGAGCGGGCTGAATCGCTCAACAGCTCGCCGCTCTTCATCAAGGCCCTGGCGGACATCGTGCGGAAGACGGCCTGACGGCACGGCCGGCGGCTGCCGGCTCCGCCGCAATCGGTCCCAGCTCCTGCGGTGCTTTCGTTCTTATCTGTGTGTCCCGGCAACGCCGGGACCTGTGGTTATCCGATCTTTCTTTTGTCGTAGCGGGAAGAAGAGGAAAGGACCATGCGAAACAACATCGTATCCCCGGGCGCGGAAGAGCTGAAGTACGAGATCCGCGAGATCGTCGCGGTCGCCAAGGAGTTCCAGCAGCTCGGCGTCGAGGTCACCTGGGAGAACATCGGCGACCCGGTCCAGAAGGGCGAGAAGGTGCCGGACTGGATCAAGGAGCTCATCATCGGGTCCATGCGGGAGGACCTCACCTACGCCTACTCGCCCACCAAGGGGCTGGACGCCACGCGGGACTTCCTGGCCCGGCGCGCGAACCGGAACGGCGGGGTGAAGATCACGAAGGAGGACATCATCTTCTTCAACGGCCTGGGCGACGCCATCAGCAAGGTCTACGGCCAGCTTCGCAAGGAGTACCGCGTCATCGGCCCCAGCCCCGCCTACAGCACCCACTCGTCCGCCGAGGCGTCCCATGCAGGCGCCGAGTATATCTCCTACAGCCTCGACCCCTTCAACCTCTGGTACCCCGACCTGCACGACCTGCGGATGAAGGTGAAGTACAATCCCTCGATCTCCGGCATCCTGGTGATCAACCCCGACAACCCGACGGGCGCGGTCTATCCCAAGGAGGTCCTGCAGGAGATCGTCGCCATCGCCCGGGAGTTCGACCTCTTCGTGGTCTGCGACGAGATCTACATCAACCTGACCTACAACGGCAAGCAGGCGGTCCCCCTGGCGGACGTCATCGACGGCGTCTGCGGCATCTCCATGAAGGGCATCTCCAAGGAGCTTCCCTGGCCCGGCGCGCGGTGCGGCTGGATCGAGGTCTACAACGCGGAGAAGGACCCCGTCTTCGCCAAGTACGTCAAGAGCATCGTGGACGACAAGATGCTCGAGGTCTGCTCCACCACCCTGCCGCAGTGGGTCATCCCGGCGATCATGGGCGATGCGCGGTACCCGGGCCATGTCGCGTCCCGCAACGCGGCCTACGAGCGCCGCTCCCGGCTGGCCTACGACCTGCTGAAGGACATCCCCGGCGTGGTCGTGAACCGGTCGAACGGTGCGTTCTATTTCACCGTCATGTTCAAGCAGGACGCCCTGACCGCCCACCAGAAGCTCGCCGTGGCCGGCGACGCGGCGCGGGAGAAGGCGGAGAGCCTCGTCCGGAACGTCCGGCTCGACAAGCGGTTCGTCTACTACCTCCTGGCCGCCACCGGCATCTGCGTCGTTCCGCTCACGGGCTTCAACTGCGACCTCCAGGGGTTCCGCGTCACCCTGCTCGAGTCCGATGACGCCAGGTTCGAGTGGGTCTTCACGACCCTCCGGGACAGGATCACGGAGTACCTGAACAGCTGATCGTATCCACAGATTCCGCAGATGCCGCAGATTGCCTAGATCTGCATCTATCATGGATCGGTGAAATCTGCGTAATCTGCGGACCTGGGCTTTACTTTCTCCGGGTATTCCCCGCACTTCCATGGTTCGTATTCAGGGGCTCTGATCATGCCTAAAGTCATCATCATCGGCAGCGGAATCGCCGGCCTCGCCGCGGCGGTCCACCTCAGGGCGGGCGCCAAGGTCTATGACAAGCAGCTCGATATCACGCTGCTCGAGAAGGGCTCCCGCATCGGCGGCAAGGTCCTGACCGAGCGGGTCGGGGACTATCTCGTCGAGGGAGGTCCGGACAGCTTCCTGCCCGAGAAGGTCCAGGCGCTGCATCTCGCACGGCAGATCGGGCTCGAACCCGAGCTGCTGCCGTCGAACGATGAGCACAAGGGCACGTTCATCTACTCGCGCGGCAGGCTTCACTCCCTGCCCGAGGGCGTCATGCTCATGGTCCCGACCATGTTCTGGCCCATGGTGAGGTCCTCGCTCATCTCCTGGCCGGGCAAGCTGCGCATGGGCCTCGAGCTCTTCGTGCGCCGGCGCAAACTGCAGGGCGACGAGAGCCTCGCCTCCTTCGTCACCCGGCGGCTCGGCCGGGAATGCCTCGAGAAGATCGCCGAGCCCCTCGTGGCCGGCATCCACACCTCCGATCCCGACGACATGAGCGTCGAGTCCACCTTCCCGCGCTTCCTCGAGATGGAGCGGAAGAGCGGCAGCCTCATCCGCGGCATGCTGGCGGCCATGCAGAAGCGGCCGCACGCCACGCTCACCGGCCCTGCCAGGCCGCGTCCCGGCGCCCCCCGGATGACCTACTTCATGAGCTTCCGGAACGGCATGCAGACCCTTTCCGATGCCTGTGCGGACTTCGTCGGCCGTGACTCCTTCCGGCTGAACGCCTCGGTCTCGGCCGTCGAGCCCCGGGGAAAAGGATATGCCGTGGTCCTGCAGGGCGGCGAGACGCTCGAGGCGGACCACGTCATGATCGGCACGGCCTCCTACGACGCCGCCGGGATGATCCGGTCCTTCGCGCCCGAGGCGGCCGGCCACCTGGACCGCATCAACTGGTCCTCGTCCGCCAACGTCTCGGTGGCCTTCCGCAGGGCCGACCTGAAGGTCCCGCTCAAGGGCTTCGGCTTCATCATCCCCAAGGCCGAGGGCAGGCGCATCAACGCCGCGACCTACAGCTCCATCAAGTGGTCCCACCGGGCGCCGGACGGCCAGGTCATGCTCCGCGCCTTCCTCGGCGGAGGCAACCGCGAGGACCTGGTCTACGACCTCGATGACCAGGCCATGCTCAGGACCGTGCTGGAGGAGCTGGACGTTATCGTGGGCATCAGGGCCGAGCCGCGGTTCTCGCGGATCTACCGCTGGAACCGGGCCATGCCGAAGTACACCGTGGGCCACATGGACCGCATGGTCGTGCTGGACCGCGAGGTCGCCCGCCATCCCGGCCTGCACCTCATCGGCTGCTCCTACAAGGGCATCGGCATCGGCGGCTGCGTGGCGGAGTCCCAGATCGCCGCGGAAAAGGTCCTGAAGTCCTAAGCACACCTTCTTTGCTGCCACCCGAAACACCTCTCTCTTCCCGCCCGGACATCCTGAATACTGCATGAACTGTGCATGTTGTGATATATTCTTAGCGTGCGAGCTTCTTCCTGTTTGTCACAGAGGTTCCATGTGACACAGCACACAAGGTATCATTCTGCATACTTCAAGATCCCTTTCTTGACTTGCTTTACTTAATATGGTAAATGTAAAGCAATGAAGGAGGTGTCTCAATGCAGACTACGGTACGGCTCAGCTCGAAAAACCAGATCGTATTGCCCCGGGAAGCTCGAGAGGCGATGCACCTCAAGGGGAGGGATGAACTCCTCGTCGTTGTAAAGAATGATGTCACCATTATTATGCCGAAACCGGAGAATTACCGTTCTGCTCTCTCGGGTCTGGGCAAGGGAGTCTATCCCAAGACCCATCTCAAGAAGGAACGCGAATCGTGGTAGCGTCTAAATCCTTGGTGGATTTTCTCAAGAGTCACTCGTTAGTATTTATTGATGCCGGCTCCTTTATCTATTTAGTGGAACACCATCCCCGCTATTCGCACTTCTGTGAAACGCTCTTCGATCGCCTTGAGGCAGGAAAGACTCGAGCCGCAACGTCAACACTGACCCTCCTCGAAGCGCTGGTGCAGCCGTATCGTGATAACAATGAAGAGTTGGTCATGAAATTCTACGCTTTATTGACCAGCTATCCGCATCTCGCCTGGGTCTCTATGACGCTGAATGTTGCCGACCGGGCAGCCAAGCTCCGCGCAGAACACCGATTAAAGACGCCTGACTCTATTCAGGCTGCCTCAGCGATCTCTTGTGGTGCTACTGGATTTATCAGCAATGACAGGATATTTAGAAAAGTGAAAGAGTTTGAAAGTCTAATAATCAATGATTTCGTCTAAGGAGGTCTCCGGCGCTCCGCGCCGGAGAACCAGGCAGGCCAGAGAGACGCCCCTGCGGGGCGCCGCTCCTGACCGCCGCATTCAAGTGCAAGAGACAAGCAGAATACTTCAGTGGTGTTGACAATTCGTCCTGTGCAATAAAGCAGGCGAAGTATGGCTCTGTAGCAGCAAAGGCAAGATCAACATTTCACCCTGAAACATATCATCGACCAGGGATATAACCATGCATACCATTGAAGCCAAGATCTACTACGAGGACACGGACTGCGGCAACGTGGTCTACTATGCCAACTACCTCAAGTACATGGAGCGCGGCAGGACCGAGTATCTGGCGGACCACGGCTTCCAGGTCAGCGAGCTGGCGGCCCAGGGGACGGTCTTCGTCGTCTCCCGCGTGGAGATCGACTACCGCTCCTCGGCCCGCCTCGGCGAGACCATCGTGGTCCGGACCTGGATCGAGGAGATGTCCCGCACCTCCATCCTCTTTGCCCACGCCATGACCGACCAGGCCACGGGCAGGCTGATCGCCGAGGCCAGGGCGCGCATCGTCTGCGTGGACGCAAACGGAAAGATCAAACGCATCCCGCAGGAGATGGTCGAGAAAGCAAAATAGCGGCAAAGGCCAAATGGGGACGCGGATCTGCGCGGATGAACGCGGATCAACTACAATACGTGAAAGACTAGTTATCAAACAAGGCAGAAGTTGGACGCGGATCTTCGAGGATAGCCCCAAAACCAATACCTGTAATTGGACACGGATCCACACGGAGGAACACGGATAAAGATGAACAGATTCAGACATGATGATATCACTGATAAGATCATCGAAGCGTTCTTCCGCGTGTATAACGCGCTGGGTTATGGTTTTCTGGAAAAGGTCTGCGAAAATGCACTCATGGTAGAGTTGAAGAGACTCGGACTTTCGGCTGTTGCACAATTCCCGATCCGCGTCAAATATGCAAACGAGCTCGTGGGAGAGTATTTTGCAGACATTCTCGTCGCAGACCTTGTGATCATCGAGATCAAGGCGACCGAGACGATCAGCCCGGACCACGAAGCTCAGCTTCTTAATTATCTGAAAGCGACATCCACCGAAGTAGGCCTGATCCTGAATTTCGGGCCGAAAGCTGAATTCAAACGCAAGATATTTGACAACTTCCGAAAATAGTCTTTCGACTTGATCCGTGTTTATCAGATCTTATCCGCGTCCCATATTCTGGCCTTGCCTTTATAACGAGAATACCGTCTTGGCCCTATCCGTGTTCATCAGATCTTATCCGTGTCCAATTAAGCCTTTGCTGTTCTGGCAGCTAAGGCCGTATCCGCGCTCATCAGATCGTATCCGCGTCCCATAACGGTTTTCATCTTTCTTGTCTCCAGGGACGATCCATGAAGCGATCTTCATCCATCACCCATGACACCATCTCCCTCCGCGGCGCCGGGGTCGTCACGGTCCGGCAGCCCGCAACAGGCCACCGGTTCACCCTCGACAGCGTCCTGCTCGCGGACTTCTGCCGCATCCGCGCCCGCGACCGGGTGCTCGAGGCAGGCGCAGGCGCCGGTATCATTTCCCTCCTCCTGGCAAAGAAGCATCATCGCTCGCATTTCTCCGCCCTGGAGCTC
>CAZTXN010000076.1:0-4408 GCA_964617655.1 uncultured Nitrospiraceae bacterium
AAAGTAAAATCTCAAGTTGAGGCGCTGTTATTCCCCTTGACAGAAACGAGCAAAGGTTATTATAGTTCGTCCTATCAGCGGTCCGCCCCAGGGTCAACGGTAGTGTTTCCCGGCTGCCCTTGGTCTGCTTTTCGCAAAACGCGGCCGTCTTGACCAGCAGGCGATGCTGACAAGGCATGCAACAGCTTGTATTCAGGGGAGGATAGCATGGGGAACTACCACGATCTTTTTCAGAAGAGCATCAAGGACCCGGAGGGTTTCTGGGGGGCCGCGGCAAAGAACATCACCTGGACAAAGCCGTACGACAAGGTCCTGGACGATTCGAAGAAGCCCTTCTACCGCTGGTTCACCGGCGGCGAGCTGAACACCTGCTACAACGCCCTGGACCGCCATGTGGACGGCGGCAGGGCCGACCAGACGGCGCTCATCTACGACAGCCCGGTGACCCAGACGGTCACCAAGTACACCTACCGCGAGCTGCGCGACACCGTCGCCAAGGTCGCCGGAGCGCTCAAGTCCCTGGGCGTGGAGAAGGGGACCACGGTCATCATCTACATGCCCATGATCCCCCAGGCGGTCATCGCCATGCTGGCCTGCGCGCGGCTCGGAGCGGTGCATTCCGTCGTCTTCGGCGGTTTCGCCCCCCACGAGCTGGCCATCAGGATCGACGACGCGAAGCCGAAGATCATCATCGCGGCATCCGGCGCGCGCGAGGGCGCGAAGGTCATCGAGTACAAGCCCCTGCTGGACCGGGCCATCGCCGAGGCGAAGCACAAGCCGGAGAAATGCCTCGTCTTCCAGCGCCACTTCGTGAAGGCCGAGCTGAGCTCGAGCCGGGACCTGGACTGGACCGATGTGGTCGCGAAGGCGAAGCCCGCCGGCTGCGTTCCGGTCAAGGCGACCGATCCCCTCTACATCCTCTATACCTCGGGCACCACGGGCAAGCCCAAGGGCATCGTGCGGGACAACGGCGGCCACGCCGTGGCGCTCCGCTGGAGCGTCGAGAACATCTACAACGTGAAGCCCGGTGAGGTCTTCTGGGCCGCCTCGGACGTGGGCTGGGTCGTCGGCCACTCCTACATCGTCTACGCGCCGCTCCTGACCGGCTGCACCACCATCGTGTACGAGGGCAAGCCCATCGGCACGCCCGACGCGGGCGCCTTCTGGCGGGTCATCTCCCGGCACAAGGCGAAGGTGCTCTTCACCGCTCCCACGGCCTTCCGCGCCATCAAGAAGGAGGACCCGAACGGCGAGTTCGTGAAGAAGTACGACCTCTCGAAGTTCCGCATCCTCTTCCTCGCCGGCGAGCGCCTCGACCCGGACACCTACCACTGGGCGAGCAACCTCCTGAAGAAGCCGGTGATCGACCACTGGTGGCAGACCGAGACCGGGTGGCCCATCACGGCGAACTGCATGGGCATCGAGCCCTTCCCGGTCAAGCCCGGCTCGTCCACCAGGCCGGTGCCCGGCTTCGACGTGCGCATCCTGGACGCCGCGGGCAAGGAGGTCCCGGCGGACACCGAGGGCCTGGTGACGGTGAAGCTCCCCCTGCCTCCCGGCACGCTCCCGACGCTCTGGAACGCCGAGCAGCGCTTTCTCGAATCGTACATCAACCCCTTCCCGGGCTACTACTTCACCGCCGACGGCGGCCATATCGACAAGGACGGCTATGTCTACATCATGGGCCGCGTGGACGACGTGATCAACGTGGCGGGCCACCGGCTCTCGACCGGCGAGATGGAGGAGGTCGTGGCCACCCACAAGGACGTGGCCGAGTGCGCGGTCATCGGGGTGCATGACGGGCTGAAGGGCCAGGTCCCGGTGGGCCTCTGCGTGCTGAAGGCCGGGGTGGACCGCCCGGCGGCGGAGATCCAGAAGGAGCTCTCCCTGCTCATCCGCGACCAGATCGGCCCCATCGCCTGCTACAAGGAGACGGCCGTGGTGAAGCGGCTGCCCAAGACCCGTTCCGGCAAGATCCTTCGCAACACCATGCGCAAGATCGCCGACGGCGAGGCCTACAGCATGCCGTCCACCATCGACGACCCTGCCGTCCTCGGCGAGATCGAGGAAGCCATCAAGGGCATCGGGTACGGGAAGAAGTAGAGCAACATCCACCACGGAGGCACAGAGACACGGAGGACACCGAAAACCGTGAGCCTACATGTTCTCATGGATTTTCTCCGTGCTCTCCGTGTCTCAGTGGTTCGATCCGATTATCGTGATCATATCCGGAGGTAGTGCATGGCATTAGTCTTCATGTTCCCGGGACAGGGCTCCCAGGCCGTCGGGATGGGCGCCGGGCTCTTTGAGCGGTATCCTGACCTGACCGCCCAGGCCGATGCGGTCCTCGGCTACTCTGTCCAGGAGCTCTGCCTCAAGGACCCCGACGACAGGCTCAAGCGCACCGACTACACCCAGCCCGCCCTGTACGTCGTCGACTGTCTGAGCTATCGGGCGAAGGCCGAGGACGACAAGATCAGGCCGGATTTCGTGATCGGCCACAGCCTGGGCGAATATGCCGCCTTGTATGCCGCGGGCGCCTTCGACTTCGACGTCGGCCTCAAGCTGGTCCGGAAGCGCGGCGCGCTGATGAACGCAGCCACTGAGGGCGGGATGGCGGCCATCCTGGGCATGACAGGCGATGCCGTGGCCGCGGCCCTGGCCGAGCTCGGCGCCGGGAGCATCGATGTGGCCAATTTCAATGCTCCGGGCCAGACGGTCATTTCCGGACCCAAGGCGGACATCGAGGCATTTGCTCCCCGGCTGAAGGACAAGGGAGCCCGGCGCGCGGTCATTCTCCCGGTCAGCGGCGCTTTTCATAGTCGCTACATGAAGCCGGCCGCGGAGGAGTTCGAGGCCTTCCTGGCGGGATTCAGCTTCAAGGGCCTGCAGATCCCCTGCGTCGCCAACTGCAGCGCCCGGCCGTACACCGATGATGCCATCGGAGCGAACCTGGTCAGGCAGATCTTCAGCAGCGTGCGGTGGGTCGAGACGGTCAGGAACCTGCGCGGCCAGGGCGCCGACAGGTTCGTCGAGGTCGGTCCGGGGAACGTCCTGGCCGGCCTCGCGCGCCAGATAGAATAAAACCTTCAACGCTGAAAAAGACTATGATAACTTATGACGAACGCTGTTTATGACCCGGCTTTGGACATGTCTCTGCAGCGTCATTCATATGCTTCTCAGCGTCACTCTGCGTTGAATGTTTTTTCGTGCCTGCTGTTTTTTAAGACAGGTTACACAACAAAGGCGGTGCCATGAAGATCCACGAATATCAGTCCAAGGAACTGTTCAGGAATAGCGGCATCCCTGTTCCTGAGGGACATGTCGCAACGAATCCCGACGAGGCCTGCGCGGCGGCTGAAAAGCTCGGCAAGTTCCCGGTGGTGATCAAGGCCCAGGTCCATGCAGGCGGCCGCGGCAAGGGCGGCGGGGTCAGGATCGCGCGGACCCTTGACGAGGTGCGGAGCGCCACAGAGGCCATTCTGGGCAGGCCGCTGGTCACCCCCCAGACGGGACCGCAGGGAAAAACGGTCAGGAAGGTCCTGGTGGAGCAGGGCCTGGATATCGCCCAGGAGCTGTATTTCTCCATCCTTCCGGACCGCTCCACCGCCAAGGTCATGATCATCGCCAGCCGGGCCGGGGGAATGAACATCGAGGAGGTCGCGGCCCGAGACCCCGAGAAGATCGTCAGGGTGCTGGTCGATCCGCTCGCCGGGATCGGGCCCGGTCAGTGCCGGGAGATCGCCGGCCGTCTCGGTCTCGCCGGACCCCTTGCCGGAGCGTTCGCCGCGCTGGTCGCGGACCTCTACGGGCTCTTCATCAAGACCGACTGTTCCCTGCTCGAGATCAATCCGCTGGTGATCACCGGCCGGGAGACGCTGGTCGCGCTGGACGCGAAGATCGAGGTGGATGACAACGCACTCTTCCGGCAGAAGGATATCCTGCGGTTCCGGGACCTTGATGAAGAGGACCCCCGCGAGGTGGAGGCCTCGAAGTACAACCTCAACTACATCAACCTCCACGGCGTCATCGGCAATATGGTCAACGGCGCGGGGCTGGCCATGGCCACCATGGACCTCATCAAGAGCGCCGGCGCCGAGCCCGCGAACTTCCTCGATGTGGGCGGCGGGGCGAATGAGGAGATGGTCGAGAACGGCTTTCGCATCATCCTGAGCGACCCCAATGTCAAGGGCGTGCTGATCAATATTTTCGGCGGGATCCTCCGGTGCGATGTCCTGGCCGAAGGGATCGTCAAGGCCGCCCGGAAGACGGGCATCACCGTGCCGGTCGTGATCCGGATGCAGGGGACCAACGTGCAGAAAGGCAGGGAGATCCTGGCGGCCTCGGGGCTGAACCTGATCACCGCCGGGAGCCTGCAGGACGCGGCCGGAAAGATCGCAGCCATCGC
>CAZTXN010000076.1:4508-12167 GCA_964617655.1 uncultured Nitrospiraceae bacterium
ACCATGTCCATATTCGTAGACAAGAACACAAAACTGCTCGTCCAGGGCATTACGGGGAAGGAAGGCCGGTTCCATACGCGGCAGTGCATGGAATACGGCACCCGGGTCGTGGCCGGCGTTACCCCCGGAAAGGGCGGGCAGACCATGGACGCCGTGCCGGTCTTCAATACGGTCCGGGAGGCCGTGCAGGAGACCGGGGCGAACTGCAGCATGATCTTCGTGCCTCCGGCCTTTGCCGGCCAGGCGATCCGGGAGGCCATCGACGCGGAGATCGAGCTCATCGTCGCGATCACCGAAGGCATTCCCGTGCTCGACATGATGCGCATCAAGAACCATCTGGCCGGGAAGAAGGTCCGGCTGATCGGGCCGAACTGCCCCGGGATCATCACGCCGGGCCAGTGCAAGATCGGGATCATGCCCGGCTTCATCCATAGGCCCGGCGGCCCCATCGGCGTGGTGTCGCGCTCAGGCACACTGACCTACGAGGTGGTGCACCAGCTGACCGAACAGGGCATCGGCCAGACGACCTGCATCGGCATCGGCGGCGATCCGGTGAACGGGACGAACTTCATCGACTGCCTCAAGGCCTTTCAAGAGGATCCGGAGACCAGGGGGATCGTCCTGGTGGGCGAGATCGGCGGCACGGCCGAGGAAGATGCAGCCGCCTATATCAAGGCCAAGGTGAGCAAGCCCGTGGTCGGGTTCGTCGCGGGCCTGAGCGCTCCCCCGGGCAGGCGCATGGGACATGCCGGGGCGATCGTGAGCGGCGGAAGCGGCACGGCGCAGTCGAAGATCGCGGTCATGAAGGAGGCGGGCATCCATGTCTGCGAGGACCTCGGCAGGTTCGGCGAGCTCTGCGCCAGGGTATTTTGATCAGATGAGCGACTGCTAGAATTAACTCTTGCGTGTTTTAGCGGCGATACTGTGAACAATTTCATTCAACGCAGAAAGAATATGATTGAACTATGATTAACGCTGCCAACTCCTTCTTTCATAAGAAAATCAGCGCAAGTCAGCGTTGAATTCTCTGACTTTGGAACTCTGACCCACTGGAGACAGGTAATGAAAATTCTCAAGATCGACCACCTGGGCATAGCGGTCAATAGTATAAATGAAGGAAAATCCTTCTGGTCCGGCGTGCTCGGCCTGAAGTTCGAAGGCTCGGAGACCGTAGAGGCCCAGAAAGTGACCACCGCGTTCTTTCCGGTGGGCGAGAGCGAGGTGGAGCTGCTCGAGTCGACCTCGCCCGACGGGCCGGTGGCGAAGTTCATCGAGAAGAAAGGCCCCGGGTTCCAGCATGTCGCGTTCCGCGTGGAGAACATCGATGAAGCCCTGAAAGAGCTGAAGGCGAAAGGCATCCAGCTCATCGACCAGGAGCCGCGGACCGGAGCAGGCGGCGCCAGGATCGCTTTCCTGCACCCCAGGTCCACCGGCGGCGTCCTGGTCGAGCTCTGCGAGCGTTGAAGCACCAAAGACAGAACATTTTCACCGCGAAGGAAATCCTTAAACTTATTGGCCACGGATAACACTGATGGCCACGGATAAATTCAAATTCATGTTTCTGCTTTCATCCGTGTTAATCCGTGTCCATCCGTGGCAAAACATCATTGTCTTGCTTCCGGTTTATCCGGCTTAGGGAGTGACGCATGGCACAACATCCGCAGCTGCCGAAATGGACGGAACTGGCCGAAAAGGAGATGAAGGGAAAATCCGTCGACTCGCTTTCCTGGAAGACCCCGGAAGGCATTTCCGTCAAGCCGCTCTATACCGCCGAGGACCTCGAGGGAATGGAATCGGCGAACACCCTCCCCGGCCTGGCTCCCTATGTCCGCGGCCCCATGGCCACCATGTATACCGGCCGGCCCTGGACCATCCGCCAGTATGCCGGCTTCTCCACCGCAAAGGAATCGAACGCCTTCTTCCATACGGCGCTGGCCGCCGGCCAGAAAGGCCTGTCCGTGGCCTTCGACCTGGCCACCCACCGGGGGTATGATTCCGACCACCCGCGGGTCGTCGGCGACGTCGGCAAGGCGGGGGTTGCCATCGATTCCGTCGAGGACATGAAGATCCTCTTCCACGGGATCCCGCTCGACAGGATGTCGGTGTCCATGACCATGAACGGCGCGGTCATTCCGATCCTGGCCATGTACATCGTCGCCGCCGAGGAGCAGGGCGTCGGCCGCGAGAAGCTGGAAGGCACGATCCAGAACGACATCCTCAAGGAGTACCTCACCCGGAACACCTATATCTACCCCCCTGCCCCGTCCATGCGCATCGTCGCTGATATCATCGCCTACTGCTCCCGGGAGATGCCCAAGTACAACACGATCAGCATCAGCGGCTACCATATGATGGAAGCGGGCGCGAACAGCGTCCTGCAGACGGCCTTCACCCTTGCCGACGGCGTGGAATATGTGAATGCGGCATTGAAGACCGGCCTGGATGTGGACGCCTTTGCCCCGCGGCTCTCCTTCTTCTTCGGCATCGGCATGAACTTCTTCATGGACATCGCCATGCTCCGGGCGGCCCGGTTCCTCTGGCGCCGGCTCATGAGCCGGTTTAACCCGAAGAACCCTAAATCCTCCATGCTCCGCACCCACTGCCAGACCTCGGGCTGGAGCCTCACCGAGCAGGACCCGTACAACAACATCATCCGTACCACGCTCGAGGCAATGTCCGCCGCGCTCGGCGGGACCCAGTCCCTCCATACAAACTCATTTGACGAGGCCATCGGCCTGCCGACCGATCTCTCGGCCCGCATCGCCCGCAACACCCAGCTCATCATCCAGGAGGAGTCGGAGATCTGTCATGTCATCGATCCCCTCGGCGGTTCGTACTATCTCGAATCGCTGACCGGCAGCATCATCACGGAGGCGCAGAAGATCATCGACGAGATAGACGCCCTGGGCGGCATGGCCAAGGCCATCGAGAGCGGCATGCCGAAGCTGCGCATCGAGGAATCGGCGGCGCGGAAGCAGGCCCGGATCGACCAGGGGCTTGATGTGATCGTCGGCGTCAACAAGTACCGGCTGCCGGACGAGCAGATCGATTTCGAGGTCCGGGAAGTGCCGGCCTCGGTCCGCGATGAACAGATCAGCCGCCTCACGGAGATCAGGGCCGCGCGGGACAAGGCAGCGGTCGAACGGGCCCTTGCGGACCTGACCAGCTCCGCGAAGCAGAACGGCAACCTGCTGGAGGCCGCGCTGCCCGCGGTCCGGGCGCGGGCCACGGTGGGCGAGATATCCGATGCAATGGAATCGGTCTTCGGCCGCTTCGTCGCCACGACCCGCTGCATCTCCGGCGCCTACTCGTCCGGATACACCGGAGACAACAATGCCGTCACCGCGCTGCGGAAGCGGACAACGGCGTTCCTGGAGAAGCAGGGCCGGCGGCCCCGCATCCTGGTCACCAAGATGGGCCAGGACGGCCATGACCGCGGCTTCAAAGTGATCGCCAGCGCCTATGCAGACCTCGGCTTCGATGTGGACATCAGCCCCATGTTCCAGAGCCCCGAGGAGGCTGCGAAGATGGCCGTGGAGAACGACGTCCATGTGGTCGGCGCCTCGTCCCTTGCGGCCGGGCACAAGCTGCTCGTTCCCGCCCTGATCAAGGAGCTGAAAAGGACCGGCGGCGGAGATATTATCGTAGTAGCCGGCGGCGTCATCCCGCCCCGGGATTATGATGTCCTGTACAAGGCCGGGGTCAGGGCCGTGTTCGGGCCGGGCACGCCGATCCCCGTGTCTGCGGACAGGACGCTTGCCCTGCTGGAAGAGAAATATCTGCGATAATTATACTTTCGTCATCCCCGAATGAATCTATCGGGGATCCAGGGGCGTTGGCTGTACTTCTGGATTCCCGTTTGCACGGGAATGACCCCGAGAGGTAAAAACGGCTGGAACCTTTTCACCGCGATGGCGCGAAGGACGCAAGGGAACCTGGTTCTGATATAAAGGATCGTTGTCGTTGACCTCCTCGCGTCCTTCGCGCCCTGGCGGTTCCAATGTTTTCTTCTTAATCATGGTTAGGTAATGATGATCCAGGACCCCGATCACTATGTGAAAGGTGTTCTTGAGCGCGACAGCCTGACGCTCGCCAGGACCATCACGCTCATCGAGAGTACCCTTCCGGCCCACCAGGAGCTTGCCCGGACCATCGTGGAGAGGCTCCTTCCGCACACCGGCCGCAGCATCCGCATCGGCATCACCGGCCTTCCCGGCTCGGGCAAGAGCACCTACATCGAACGGTTCGGCACCATGCTCACGGGCCGGGGACACCGTGTCGCCGTCCTCGCCATCGACCCGAGCAGCAGCCGCAGCGGCGGCAGCATCCTGGGCGACAAGACCCGCATGGAAAAACTGGCGATCGACCCGAACGCCTTCATCCGGCCCTCCCCGTCGGGCGGAACGCTCGGCGGCGTCGGCAGAAGGACCCGGGAGACCATGCTCGTCTGCGAGGCCGCGGGCTTCGATGTGGTGATCATCGAGACGATGGGTGTCGGTCAGTCGGAGACCACGGTCGCCTCCATGGTCGATTTCTTCCTGGTGCTGATGATCCCCGGAGCGGGAGACGAGCTGCAGGGCATGAAAAAGGGCGTGCTCGAAGTGGCCGACGCCATCGTCATCAACAAGGCCGACGGCGATAATGCGGTGAGAGCGGAAGCAGCCCGGAAGGAGTATCAGTCGGCCCTGAACATGCTCATGCCCGCCAGCCCGAACTGGAGCCCGCCGGTCCTCACCTGCAGCGCCATGGAGGGCAAAGGGATCGACACGGTCTGGAAAACGATCCTGGACCATCGCGACAGATTGACCGCCTGCGGCGAACTGGCGGAAAAAAGGAAATCGCAAGATCTCGACTGGATGGCCTTTCTGCTGGAAGACGGGCTGCGGCAATGGTTCTACACCAGCCCGCAAGTCCGGGAGGCTTTGCCGGGGCTACGGAAAGATGTGGAAGAAAAGAAGACTTCGCCGACCGCCGCTGCTGATAGTCTGCTCGGCTTTTTGCAGGAGCGGGATGGGACGAGATGAAAATATTCTGTCTGCTTTAGCCCGCCGGTCCGATTCTTCAGATACTGTCTGAAAAATCGTCGCCGCCCGAAAATTATGCAACATTGTCGCGTAATTCCGGAACAGCGATATTGCAAACATCGTCTGCAATATTACTCGCCCGGATCGGAGATAACTTCCGTAGCAGGTCAAATCATTGTTTACCTCGATGTTGGTGATTAAGATTTACCCCCTGATCTCTATTGCTGCATTCTACAAGCAAGGGGATAACGACTATGACTTCTGATCGTTCGTCCATGCCGACCCGCCTGCTCGATGATGTCCGCGCCATCCTGCGGGATGCACGCGGGAAAGCCTACGCCGTCGCCAATGCCGCCATGGTGGACGCCTACTGGCAGATCGGCCGCCGTATTGTCGAAGAAGAGCAGGGCGGAGCCGCCCGCGCCGAATACGGCAGCCAGATCATCCGTCACATCGCTAAAGCTCTTGGCGAGGAGTTCGGCAGGGGTATGTCCATCGCCAATCTCAAGAATTTCAGGCAGTTTTACCTCACTTTCCCCGCGGCGGGAAAAAGCTACGCACTGCGTAGCGAATTGAGCTGGACGCATTGGCGGCTGGTCATGCGTGTCGAGAACCAGCGGGCCAGGGACTACTACATCGAAGAAACCGCTCGCCAGCAATGGACTTCCCGAGCTTTGGAACGGGCCATCGAGACCCGCAGCTTCGAGCGCCTCCTCCAGGCACCTGAATCCGCCGCGCCACCCGTCGGGAAAACCAGCCCGACACATCTCCTAAAGGACCCCTACATCCTCGAGTTCCTCGACTTGCCGGAGAAGCCGGATGTTAGCGAACGTCAGCTCGAAGACGCCCTCGTCACGCGCCTGCGCGACTTTCTCATGGAGCTCGGCAAGGGTTTCTCCTTCGTGGGCCGCCAGTTTCGCATCAGCACCGAGACTACCCACTTCTACATCGATCTCGTCTTCTACAACTACCTGCTCAAGTGCTTTGTCCTCATCGACCTGAAGACGAAAAAACTCGGTCACGCCGACATCGGGCAGATGGACATGTATGTAAGGATGTTTGACGATCTCAAACGCGGCGGGGATGACAACCCCACGCTCGGCATCATTCTCTGCGCGGACAAGGACGAAACTCTCGTCCACTACTCTGTCCTTCGGGAGAGCCAACAGCTCTTTGCTTCCAAATACCGTCTTGTCCTCCCCAGCGAGGAAGAACTCCAGGCTGAACTCGAACGCCGCCACATCCTCGATTGGCCGCAGCAAGAGGAAGACGAGAAGCTATGAGCACCCGCGGCGGATGCTGGAGCATCGGGGCACCGCCGGATACGGAATGAAAAAGAAACCGCAACGAAAGAGGAAGCACTTGGGCGCCGCGGCCACCTCGCGGAATGTGATATAAATGGCATGGGTCAAGAAACGACCCCAGTTGATCCCAAAGGGCAACTACTAAGGATTTCTTAGTCAGCAGCGCAGCAGTAGATTTCGGGTCTGGCTCGTATTTGGTGTAACTATAGGAACATTATTTCCATCATTGCTTTGCACTTGGAGAAAACTCCTATGCCCTCCGACGAATCTCTGATCCCCAAGCACGGCGGCTACCGAAAGCTCAAAAGCTTTCAGGTGGCGCAGCTGGTGTATGACGTGACGGTGCGTTTCTGCGATCGCTACATCGAAAAACGCAGCCGCACTCATGATCAGATGGTCCAGGCGGCGAGGTCCGGCGTTCAGAACATCGCTGAAGGAAGCCAGGCATCGGCCACATCGAAGAAAACCGAACTGAAGCTCACCAATGTGGCGCGCGCCAGCCTGGAAGAGCTGCGGCTCGACTACGAGGATTTCCTGCGCCAGCGCAGCCTGCCGGCCTGGGACCGGAGCGACCCGAGACGGCAGTCGCTTATCGATCGCAGGTGCACGACCGCCGATGACGTGGCTGCGTGGGTGAAGGAAGAGCACAAGCGCGGACAGAACGGTGGACTGAATGGACGGAAGAGTGGACAACCAAAGTCGTCCACTCCGTCCAGGCCGTTGTCCACTCGGTCCACCTTCCCCGAGCTTGCCGCCAACGCGGCGCTCGTGCTGCTGGCGGTGGCCTGCAGCCTGCTCGACCGCCAGCTCTGCGCGCAGGCGGAAGCGTTCGAGACCGAGGGCGGATTTACCGAGCGCCTCTACCGGGTGCGCACGGCAAGTCGTTCTTTGTCCACCAGGTCAACAAGGTCCACTCAGTCCACAAAAGATTGAAAAGTGGAGGTACCCCCATGCAGCCATCCGGTCAGGACAATCTGATAAAGCTCGAATCCATGAAGGAAGAAGCCCTTCTCGGCGGCGGCGCCAAGCGGATCGAGGCGCAGCACAAGAAGGGCAAGCTCACCGCGCGGGAACGCATCGAGCTGCTGCTCGATGAAGGCTCCTTCGAGGAGTTCGACCTGCTGATGACCGGGCGGGCGGGCCAGGCCTTCGGGATCAAGGAGATCCCCGGGGACGGGGTGATCACGGGCCACGGCACCATCGACGGCCGCGAGGTCTTCGTCTTCAGCCAGGACTTCACCATCATGGGCGGTTCGCTCGGCGAGGCCCATTCCCGGAAGATCTGCAAGGTGATGGACCACGCGGTGCGGGTCGGCGCGCCGATCATCGGC
>CAZTXN010000077.1:0-12152 GCA_964617655.1 uncultured Nitrospiraceae bacterium
CCCTTGCCGTGCTCGCCCGCGCGGGCCGCTTCGATCGCCGCGTTCAGGGCGAGCAGGTTCGTCTGGCGGGCGATCTCTTCGATGATCGTGATCTTTCCCGCGATCTGCTTCATCGCCGCCACCGCATCGGTCACTGCCTTGCCGCTCTCCCGGGCGTCCGCCGCCGATTTCAGCGCGATCTTGTCGGTCTGGGACGCGTTGTCCGCGTTCTGCCGGATCGTGGCGTTCATCTCCTCGATGGAGGACGACGCCTCCTCGGTCAACGAGGCCTGTTCCGTGGCGCCCTGGGAGAGCCGGGCCGCGTTGTCGGAGACCTGGCTGCTGCCCGCCGTGACCTGCTCGGCGGTGGTGCGGACGTTCTGCACCACGTCCCGCAGCCGGTCCGCCATGGACTTCATGGCCTGGAGCAGCTGACCGATCTCGTCCATGCGGGTCGCGGGGATGGACACATCGAGCTCGCCCTCGCTGATCCTCCTGGTGATCGCCACGCATTCCTGCAGCGGCCGGGTCACGCCCCGGATCAGCAGGATGAGCGCTCCGGCCAGCAGGACCATCACCACCGTGACGCTGCTTCCCACCAGGACCAGGTTTCGCCGGAGCCCCTGGGCGATCACGTCCTGCTGGTACCCGATCTTCAGATGGCCGAGCAGCCCGTTCTCCGCGTGGCGCAGCTCCCGGTGGATCAGGATGAGCCCGGCCTCGCTGCCGGGCTCCTTGTGCTTGGTCAGAAGGTCGTTCTTCTCGTTGTAGAAGCCGATGAACTCCACGTCGCGGTCCCGCAGCACGTCCTCGACGAGCTTGTCGAGCCCGATGTAGTTGTAGTTCATCAGGTAGTCGGACCCGACATGGGCCGCCAGATCCATGACCGCGGCGCCCTTCGAGCTCAACGCTCCCCTGAGCGCCGATGCGTTCTGCTTGACGATGAACACCCCCATGGCGCCGAAGAGCACCACCACCAGGCCGAGCGTCACCGCCATGAACCTGCGGCTGATGGAACCGGTATGCAGAAGTGCGCTGAACATGCGGATCACTCCTTTCGTAACAACGGGTCCCGGGCTAGAACCGGAATGCGAACGTCCTGTTCACGCCGGCCCGCTGCAGCATGGCGAGCGTGTGCTTGAAATCGCCCTGGTCCGTCTTGATGAACTTCTGCATCTTGAGGGAGTCGCGGACCGCCGCTGCTTCGGACGAGGGGTCCTCGCCGATGCCGAGCAGGATGCCGGAAAGCCGCTGGACCAGCCCCGCATCCATCTTCGCCGAGACGATGAAGATGCTGTCCGGGTTCTCGCCCGTGTCGCCGCCGACCAGTTCGAGGTTCGGGAACTTGGTCTTCTCCTTGTTCCAGACAAGGTTCTTGATCACCGCCGCATCGGCCATGCCTCTGCCCAGGGCGTCCAGTGCCGCGCCGTGGGACGAGGCCTTCATGATCTCTTTCGGGTTGGAGGCGCCGACGGAGCGGAAGTAGAACTCGCCTGCGGAGGCCAGTGAAGCGAAGATCACTTTCTTCCCGTTGAAATACTCGCCCGACCCGGTGAACTTGGGGCCGCCCTTCGGCGCGATCACGACCGCGGAGTAGGTGCTCGTACCCTCGTTCGAGAGCGGCCGCGCCACCGGAGCGGCCAGTCCCTTGATGATCATGGTCCCCGCGATGCCCGAGCCGCTGAACATGGCGTCCACCGCGCCCTTGGCGAACATCTCTGCGGCGCCCGGATAGTCCGGAGCGGTGACGAACTTCGCCTGGATCCCGTTCTTGGCGAAGTAGTCGAGCAGGGGCTGGTACTTGCGGGCGTCGCCCGCCTGGGCCTGGGTGATGCCGATCTTGATCTCAGCCGCGAGCGCGGCGCCTGCTGTCATCGAGAGAGCTGCCAGCAGGGTGATGCAGACCATAAGCGCTTTTCTCTGGAACATGACGAACCTCCTTCTCACCAATGGAATAGAGCGATGTATAGTGTACGGATGGGGATCAGTTACGTACCGTGCTGCAGGAGGCCTCTGCCTCATGGTGAAGTTCAGGGTAGCGTTCATTTCAAGTTCAGATATTTTCATGTCTATTTATTGCAACTTTAAATAAACAAACTGTACAATTAACGCTACTTTAATACACATTTATTATCTTGTCAAGTATTTTTTTTACTAAGCAAAATAATTAGTTAGAAGCTACTTAAGTATTATAAACACTGTGACGTCATGTTATAACTATAAGTTTTTTTGGACTTTTTTAATGGACCTGTGGAGGGATTCCGAAGAGAGGAAATCCGAAATGAGATGTGACTTGTTATAACTATTTGTTTATTAATGATATAATATGACTGAACCTAAAAACGGCAGTTGGGACACGGAAAATGCAGATAAAACCTGAAAAGGCAATGCTTTTGTTCTGAAAAGCTTTTCACCTTGCAGGTGAGTTCTTTTTCAAGGATTTACCGTAGGTTTCTCCTGACTTTTTCGGATGTTATCAGATTTTATCCGCGTCCAAATGCTTTTTTCAGGATTCTTCATGTTTTATGTTCCCATCATAGAGGACAGAACGGTTCTCGCTCGGCGCTCTGCTTCCTGCTAGAACTTCTCGAACTCCGCATCCGCGGCATCCTCCAGGGCTCGCTTTGGGGACGTGAGGTCCAATTCCACGCCTTTGCCGGCCGGCCGTGACTTGGGCCTCTCGAGCACAGGCTGTGGCCGTACAGCAGCAGGTTTTCGTACCGGCGCCGCAGGAGCCTTCGGCTTCACCGGCGCGGGAAGAGCCGCCGTTTCGCCGGCATCCACCCGGAAGAAGTCGATCAGTTCCTCGAGCTGACTGGCCTGTGCAAGCAGCGATTCCGCCGTGCTCGCCATCTGCTCCGATGCGCCGGCGTTCTGCTGCACCACCTGGTTGAGCTGCTGGATGGCGCTGTTGATCTGGTCGGCGCCGGATGACTGCTCCCGGCTTGCGGCGGTGATCTCCTGGACCAGCTCCGCCGTCTTCCTGATGACCGGCACGAGCTTGGTGAGCATGTTGCCGGCCTGCTCCGACGCATCGGAGCTCGATGCCGAAAGGTCCGTGATCTCGCTCGCCGCGGCCTGGCTCCTCTCGGCCAGCTTCCTCACCTCGGCCGCCACCACGGCGAAGCCCTTGCCGTGCTCCCCGGCACGGGCCGCCTCGATCGCCGCGTTCAGGGCCAGGAGGTTCGTCTGCCGGGCGATCTCGGCGATGATCGAGATCTTGCCCGTGATCACCCGCATGGAGGAAAGCGCTTTAAAGACCGCCTCGCCGCTCGTCTCGGCGTCCTTCGCGGCCTGGAGCGCCATCTTTTCGGTCTGGAGCGCGTTGTCGGCGTTCTGCCGGATCGTGGCATGCATCTCCTCCACCGACGAGGACGCCTCCTCGGCCGACGCCGCCTGCTCCGACGCTCCCTGCGAGAGCTGCTCCGAACCGGCCGTGATCTGGCGGGCGCTCTCGGTCGTGCGCGCCGCATTCTGCCGGATCTCCCTGATGAGCGAGGTCAGGTCGCTGATCATTTTGTTCGCCGCCGCGCCGAGCTCGCCGATCTCGTCCGAGGATCGGACCGTAGCCGAGGCATGGAGGTCGCCCGCGGCGACCCGCTCCATGACCGCCTTCACCTCGCCGACCGGCCGTATCGCCAGGCGGTTCAGGAAGAAGAGCAGCACCGCTGACGCAAGATACAGGCCGATAAGGCCCTGCACCAGCGCAGCCTGGATATCCCCGCGAAGCATGGCGAAGATATGGTCCGTGGAATACTCCATCTGGACCGAACCGGCCTTGGTTCCCGCGACGGTGATGTCAACGGCGACCGATGCGCGATGCTCGGGCTGGAGGTCCTTTTTGAGGTTGCGAATGGTGTTTCCTTCCCGCCCCAGAATGACGAAGCCCAGCACCACCTTGTTTTCCATGGCCTTCTGGACCGTCTCGTCCAGGAGCGTGTAGTCCTGCGTCAGCATCGTGTTGCTCGCGATGCCGCTGATCAGCCCGGCGACGGAGCGGGCGCTCTCCTCGGCGCTCTTGAGCGCCTCGCCGCGCTGGTCCCAGTAGGACATCCCCTGCATGACCGCCAGGATGAGCCCCATGGCCGCGACGACCAGGATCGTGATCTTCGTCTTGAGGCTGTCCAGGCGCCTCCCCTGCTTTCGTTCCATGGTCCGCTCCCCTGGCCCCGTGCTACCGGATCCGCACGAAGTTCTTCTCCATCAGCGCCTGGCCTTCGGGCGAGAGCATGAAGTCGATGAAGGTCTTCGCATTGCCCGCTGCCTCGCCCTTGGTGACCAGGTTCACCTCCCGGGATGCCTTGTACTTCTTGGCCTTGACCTGGTCGGGCGTCGGCGCCACGCCGTCGAGCCTGATGATCTTCACCTTCGCCGGGTCCACCACGGCCGTCGCGAGCGGACCCGCCGCGCCCGGCGTGTTGCCCACCGTGTCGCTCAGGGTCTTCATGGGAGAGATCATCGCGCCGTTCACATAGGGCTCCTTCTTCAGGATCATGTCCTGGAACTCCTCGCGGCAGGCGCAGCCCGGCGTGCTCACCACTACCTTGATCGGCAGGTCCGGTCCGCCCACGCTCTTCCAGTTCGTGACCTTGCCGGTCATGATGTCCTTGGCCTGCTCGGAGGTCAGGTTCTCCACGGTCACGCTCTTATGGGCCACGATGGCCACGGCGCCCCAGCCGATGGGATACCCCACCAGCCCCTGCTGCTTCTCCTCGTCCTTGAGGTCCCGGGAGACGCCGCCGATGTTCACCAGTCCGGCCAGCACCGCCTTGATCCCGGCGCTCGATCCTCCGCCGCTCATCCCCACCTTGATCCCGGTCTTCTTCTCGAATACCGGCGCCGCGTCCTTCATGACCCCTTCCAGGACCGTGACCGATCCCGCGTAGGTCAGGTCAACGGCCTGCGCACCCGATGCCGCGATGAGCGCCAGGCCCATCAGTGCGACCACTACCATCACCATCCGCCTCATGTCCGTTCCCTCCTCGGTCTTATTCGGCCTTCGCCCGCCCTGCGGGCTGCAGACCGTCATTTGTTCCGTCATTTCCGCCGGGCATCAGCCTGATCCGGCGCATCGCATCCTCCAGCCGACCTCGCACCTCTTCATACCGGCCCCCCAGCTCCAGATGACGGGCGGCGCGCGCAGCCTCCGAGGCCGGCGCGTTGCCGATCTCCCGCACCCAGACCTCCCGGTGCACGAACTCGTTCATTGCCAACCTGATATCAGTCAGGGACCGCGCGAGCTGCTGCAGCGTCCCCGCGCTTCGTTCGCTCGTGCCGGCCGACTCGATCTCCTGCGCCACCCGTTCCAGGACCGGGAAGAGGTCCTCGATCGACCGCGCCGCGCGGATCGTTTCCTCCAGTCCCTTCATGGCTGCACCTCACTGGCCCGGCGGGACCGGAGCGGTCTCCTGGGTCGCCTCCACCAGGGCCAGTTCCTCGGTCGAGAAGACCCGGTCGATGTCCAGCAGGATGATGAACCGGTCGTCCCGCCGGCCCATCCCCCGGATGAATTCCGTACGGAGCTTCGTCCCGATCCTGGGCGGTGGAGAGACGGCCCCGCCGTCCAGCTCGATCACCTCCTGCACCGAGTCCGCCAGGCACCCCAGCACCGTCGTCTCGCCCTCCACCGTCACCTCGGTGATGATCACGCAGGTGTTCACCGTGCGCTCCGTCGGGCCGAGCCCGAACTTGAGCCGCAGGTCCGCCACCGGCACCACCGCGCCCCGCAGGTTGATCACGCCCCGCAGGAACTCCGGCGTCCGGGGCACCCGGGTCGCTCCCGCGAAGTCCAGCACCTCCCGCACCTTCCCGATCTCCAGGGCGTAGACCTCGTCGCTCAGCCGGAAGGTCAGATACTGCGTTATCCCTTCTGTCACGGTCACGGTCATGGTGGCCTCCTGCCCCTGATGGCCAGGGGTGCTCATTTGTTGTATGCTCTGGTCTGGCGCCAGAAGCGGATCCCGTTCATCCCGGGTACGGTAAGAAACATATGCATTACAAGCAAAACAGAGGCCATAATGCTACAATTGTAAACATATTGATTAGTCTAACATAATCCTCAATTAACTTAAATACTAGACCGGTTTTCGTCTCAGTCTGATATTTCGTATTGAGATAAATCTCATCCTGATACCGAATTAAGGGAATCCGGATATCGCCCCTCTTACATCGCTCACTTCCCGCACAGAGACGCGACAGCATGCCATATCTCTCACGGCAAGCCCATTCTGTCTGACGTCAGAAAATATGGAGGGAGGAAAAGGATGTGGTCAGAACAGGCCGGTCACCGCGTACGGGCGCCGTACTTCTTGATCCGCCGGTAGACCGTAGCGCGGGAGATGCCGAGCAGTTCCGCTGCCTGATCGACGTTGCCGTTGAAGCGGTGGAGCGCAGCCTCGATGCAGTCGCGCTCCATGCGGTCCAGTTCCCGGGCCGGTGATGCAGGAACGGCCTCCATGACCCGGGGGTGATCGCCTTCCCGGAGACCGCTGAAATGCTCCGGCCGGAGGGGTCCGCCGCGGGCGAGCAGCACCGCCCGCTCCAGGATGTTCCTGACCTCGCGCACATTGCCCGGCCAGGGATAGGAGACGATAAGCCGCAGCACGTCGTCGGACAGGTCGCGGTACCGGTAATGGGATGCAGCAAGAAGGTGACGCGCCAGTCCGGGGATATCCTCGGTGCGTTCGCGCAGGGGCGGCACCTGCATCTGCAGGCCGTTCAGCCGGTAGAAGAGGTCCTTCCGGAACCGTCCCCGGTCCGCCTCGGCAGCGAGGTCCCGGTTCGTGGCGCAGACCAGCCGGAAATCGCTCCACCGGATGCGGACCTCCCCGAGCCTGCGGAAATTCTTCTCCTCGATCACCTTCAGAAGCTGCGCCTGGACCGCCAGGTCCATGTCGCCGATCTCGTCCAGGAAGAGCGTGCCGCCGTCGGCAGCCTCGATCAGGCCCTGCCGCTCCCGGACCGCCGAGGTGAAGGCTCCCTTCGCATGGCCGAAGAGCTCGCTGGCGAGCAGGTCGCCGCGGAGCGCGGAACAGTTGACATCCACGAACGGCTGCCGCCGCCGGCCGCTGCTGTCATGGACCCATCGCGCAAGCACGCCCTTGCCCACGCCGGTCTCCCCGGTGACCAGGACGGGCACGTCGCTGCCCGCCGCCAGGCCGGCAAGCTCCATGACCTGCCGCATGGCGGCGCTCACGCCGAAATCGACCGGGCTCCGCTTCTCGAGGAGCTCAGCAGTCTGGGTCCTGCGGCGAAGGCCGCTGAGCTCGAGGCTCTTCTGGAGGAAGGTATTGAGGTTGTTCAGGTCCACCGGCTTGGCGAGGAAGTTGTCGGCCCCGCGCTGCATGGCCTCCACCGCAAGGGGAATGTCCGCGGCGCCGGTGATCAGCACGATCGCGATGGCCGGACAGGCAACGCGGAGCTCGTCGATGAAATCGATGCCCCTGCCGTCCGGCAGCACGTTGTCCACGATCACCGCGTCGAAGCAGCGGTCCATGACCGCCCTTCGCGCCTCGGCGAGCGCTCCGACGGCGTGCGCGTCATATCCCGATTCGCCCAGCCACCAGAAGAGGCTCGACCGGATCGAAGGCTCGTCGTCAATGATCAGGATGCTCTGTTTCATCGTGACTGCCGCGCGCTCCCCGGGGAGGACGGTCCGTCCAATTATACCACTATACCACGTTCAGCGTCCGGTTCGGCCGGGAATCCCGCAGCATGCCCTTGACGATCAGGTCCGCGGCCTCTTCCGGCGAGAGGCCGTGGGCCATCAGGGTCTCCATCTGGCGGCGGTCCACGCTTCCGATGGCCGCCTCATGGGTCACCTTGGCCTGCGGGTCGTTCACCTGGACGATGGGGACGGCCCGGGCGACCGCCCGGTCCTTCACGATCTCCATGCAGTCCACGTGGCCCCGTGCGCCGGCGGCATTTCCCTCGGTGATGCCGGTCACCTCGGCCGTGGCGTCATCCTCGATGGCCACGCGCGTCTTGATGATGCCGCGGGCGTTCCTGCCCGACAGCACGACCCGGTCGCGGATCCTGATATCGTCCTGTGCGTGGCCAAAGACCCGCGCCGTAAGCTCGGCAACCGCATCCTCAGCTGCATTGACCGTATAATCAATGGCGAGTTTCCCTACCCGTCCCGCTGTAAGGGTGAAATCGGTGAAGTACCTGCCTTTCCTGCCCACGGTCACCGAGAGCTTCGGCGCCGCCTCCACCCCGCCGTACGGGCCGTGGTAATGGGTCTCGTTGTAGCGCAGCTCGGCGCCCTCGCCGATCGTGACCGTGGCGTCCATCAGATGCCGGACCTTCTCGGCTTTCGGGAAGAGGCAGTGCGCGATGAACTCGGCTGCCGCCCCTTCCTCGAGCCGGACGTCCATCCGGATCCGCTGCGTCCCCGTGCGGTGCAGGACGCCGAAACAGAGGTGCACGGGCTTCTGCAGTCTCACGTTCTTCCGGACCGTCACCCGCGCGCGGATGCCGCCGCGGACCTCCCGCGCCTCCACGTCCAGTCCCTCGACCGTGCGGCTGCTCAGGATGCTGTGGCCGCTCGCTGCGAGATGGGCCGTGCCCGCGTCGCTCAGCGCTCCCCGGTCCCCGCCGCATCCCTGGAAGGTCGCCAGGAGGTCATCGAGCTCAGACATAATGACACTCCCTGCCGGCGCAGGTCAGGCACTGCTTCGCCTTGTAGTGCTCCGCCACCTTTGCCGGCGCGCCGGAGCAGACGATCCTGCCGCCGCAGAGCTGCGATGCGCGGTCGGCGATCAGCGCCACTTCCTCCCGGTGGGTTATCAGCAGCACCGCCGCCCCCTGATGCTTGAAGGCGGTGATGACATTGATGATGTCCAGCGTGGAGAGCATGTCGATGCCGGAATCCGGCTCGTCCAGCACCGCGAGCCGCGGACGGAGGGCAAGGATGGACGCGAGCTCGATCCGCTTCCGTTCTCCGCCGGAGAGCGAACGGTCCACCATGCGGCCCCGGTAGAGCGATGGGTTCAGGCCCACAAGCTCGAGGCCGTCGGCGGGGTCCGCGTCCCTGCTCCGGAGCGAGAGGTAATCCTGGACCGAGATGCCCTCGAACCTGACCGGCTCCTGCCAGGTCATGGTGATCCCGAGCTGCGCGCGCTCATGGACCTTGAGGCCGGGCAGCGGCTTGCCGTCGAACCGCAGGGACCCGCCCGCCGGAACGTAGCCCTCACACCCCATGATGAGGTACGCAAGGGTGCTCTTGCCGGTTCCGTTGGCGCCGAGCAGGGCATGCACCTCGCCGGCCTCGACGGCCAGGGACAGCCCATCGAGGACCCGGGCCTCTCCGTTCCCGGCGGCAATAAAGACCAGATCGCGAATATCGAGGAGCGGCATGGCGAGTACGCCTTCCGGCTACGGGGCAAGGAGAACATGCGGGGCTTCGGTCCTGCCCAGCCCGCTCGGACAGGACGCTGACCGAAGAGGCCACGGACCGTTCCGCGCGTCACCTTAATTCTACCTCAGGGCGGGATTCCCTGCGCCAGACTGTCCTCCCCCGCGAGCATCATGAGCGCAGTTCAGTGCATTTTGTTCACCGGAATGGCGCCATCCTGGTTCGGCCGCTGATCGCTCCTCATCGCAGGCCGCACTGGTCCCGGGCCGGGTCCTGCAGGGGCACACCAAAAAAAACCGCTGTCCGGTGGACCGGACAGCGGCGAAGAACGCCTGTCGCTGTTCTCGTTCTGCTAGCAGCTGCAGGAACCGCAGGAGCTCTGCTGCATGCCGGTGAGAACAAAACCCTGCTTGTCGTTGAAGTCGATGGTCGTGGTCGCGAGCATCGCGTTCGCCCGCTCCTCAAGGTAGACCTTCAGGCCTTCCTTATCGATCGTCGTGTCGCCCGCCTGGGCGGCTTTGGCTATGTCCATAGCCAGCGAAGGGCTTCAGCCGCCGGGTACGACGAATATCCGGACTCCGTCCCCTGCGGAACCCTGCTGGGTGACCACTTCCTTGAACTTGTTGACCGCTCCGTCCGTAAGACTTACCATTCCTCCTCCTTCATCTGCTGCGAGAAACCCTGCCGGATGCCTCGGTGAATGTAGATGATAATACCCCCCTATGCGAAGATTCGCAACTGTTTTTTCCGGCAGGGTCCGGAGGCTGCTGCATCACCGCGCTGCGCTGGACCATCAGGCATCTGCTTTCGCTCATCCGGGACCTGCCGCTACTTCAGGCTCAGCATGTAGTCGGTCAGTTCCCGCAGATCCTTCTCCGAGAGCTCGATCTTCGGCATGATCGAGCCGGGCACCAGGGACTGGGGATCGCGGAAATGGCGCATATGCCACTCTGCCTCGGGCCGGCGGCTGCCGACGTGGGTCAGGTCCGGCCCGATCCTGCCGCCTTTGCCGTTGATGCTGTGGCAGGCGATGCACCCGCTCCGGTTGTAGACCTCCCGGCCCGCAAGGACCGACGGCGAGGTGACCGCCGGCACGTTCACGATCGGCGCCCGGCCGCCCTCGATGGTCAGCACGGCCACCGACGCCACGGCGATCCCGGCCGCGGCCATCATGGCCTTTCGCCGCTTCGGATGGCGCTCCGGCCCGCGGTCCAGGAAGGGAATGAGCAGCAGGGCGGCGACCGCGATCGTCGGGATCACGACCGTGCCGAGGAGCTCGAACCGGCCCTCGAAGATTCTGAGCATCTGGAAGACGAAGTAGAAGTACCATTCCGGCCGCGGATTGTAGGTGCTGTCCGTGGGGTCGGCCTGGGGCTCGAGCGGCGCGGGGAAGAGGTATGCCAGCGTCACCAGCGCCAGGAAGAGGATGAGCATGAAGACCATGTCCCGGAAGATCTGGTTCGGGAAGAGCGGTTCGGACCTGTAGGGGACCCGGTCGGCGGCGTTCCAGATGCCTCCCGCTCCCGCGCGCTCGAGCAGGTAGATATGGAGACCCGCCAGGAGCGCGAGCGACGCAGGCAGGATGTAGGTATGGATGGCGAAGAAGCGGCTGAGCGAGAGCGCGCCCAGCTCCTCCCCGCCGCGGACGATGCGCAGCAGCACCCCGCCGATGACCGGCACCGTGCCGGCCACGTTCGTGCCGACCACGGTCGCCCAGTAGGCCTTCTGGTCCCAGGGAAGCAGATAGCCCGTGAAGGCGAATCCGCCGACGATGGTGATGAGCCCCACGCCGAGCAGCCAGACCGCCTCGCGCGGCTTCTTGTAGGCGCCGAAGACGAAGACCCGCAGCATATGGAGCGCCACGATCACCATCATGAAGCTGGCGCCCCAGTGGTGCATGCCGCGCACGAGGCTGCCGAAGGGCGCCTCCTCCTGGATGAACTTCACGCTCGCATAGGCATGGTCCGGGGTCGGTGCATAGTACATGGCCAGCAGGACGCCCGTGGCCGCCTGCATCAGGAAGAGGAAGACCAGCGACGCGCCCAGCACATAGAACCAGCTCGCGCCGCCCGGGATCTGGCGGTCGGCAAAGGACCTCCAGAGCTCCCGCACCTGCATCCGTTCATCGAGCCAATCGATCAATACCCGTATCATGACGGCTCCTTTTCGCCTGTTCTGTGCCGGCGCCCGCCGCCCCGCGGGTCCGCCGGAACGCCGCTACGCGGCCACTTTCTTCGAGGTGCCCACCTGGAATATCTGGAACTTCACGAGGACCCGGCCGTTCTCGACCCTGGCCTCGAGCGTATCCAGCGGCCGCGGGGCCGGTCCGGAGAGGACCCTGCCCTCGATGTCGAAGACGCTCACATGGCAGGGGCACTTGAACCGCTGCTCCGCGCCGAACCACCGGTAGCCGCAGCCCAGATGCGGGCAGCTCGGCGAGAAGGCCGTGACCCCTCCGTCGGGCCGGCGCACGAGCCAGACCGCCCGCTCCACCTTCTCCTCCTGCCACCCGGTCTTGACCGCCGAGAGGAAGCGGCGCTCCTGCGGCTCGTTCACCTTCAGCTCGGCGGCCGAGCCGGTATCGCTCCAGCCGGGCTCCCGCTTCCGGAGCACCGGCAGGATGCCGAAGCCGGCAAGCGGAACCGCAGCCGCGGCGCCGAGGAAGGCGGCGATCGCGATGATCGCCCTGGTCATGAAGTTCCGGCGGGAGACGTTCTGATCGCTCATGGGACACCCCCGTTCCTGCTGCGGACCTACAGCGTGTGCGGAATGGTTCTATTCTAGCCCGTCAAACTGATTAGTCAAGCCGTCAGATCGC
>CAZTXN010000078.1:0-11979 GCA_964617655.1 uncultured Nitrospiraceae bacterium
CCTTGGTCAGGATGATGTTCAGGGCCCTGCAGATGTCCTTCTCGTCGTCCACCACCAGGATGTTCTTCCTATGCATGCTGCGGCTCCTTGCTCGGCTCGGGCTGGACGGGCAGGATGACCGTGAAGATCGTGCCCTCGCCGGGCTCGCTGGCCACCTTGATGTCGCCGCCGAAGCGCTTGATGATGTCGTAGCTCACGGAGAGCCCCAGGCCGGTGCCCTTGCCCGCCTCCTTGGTCGTATAGAAGGGATCGAAGATGCGCTCGAACTCGCTTGCCGGCAGTCCGACCCCCGTGTCGGCGATCCCGATCTCGATGCTGTCCCGGCCCTGCTCGTCGGCCAGCCGGCGGCTCGAGACCGTCAGCGTCCCTCCCTCGGGCATGGCATCCAGCGCGTTCAGGATGATGTTGATGAAGACCTGGGCGACCTGGCCCTCGTCGATGACCGTCCGCGGTATGTCAGGGGAGAGGTTTTCCTTGATCACGATGGTGCTCTTCATGCGTTTGTCGAGCCGCATGAGGTCGAGCGAGGCCCGGAGGATATCGTTCACCTGGTGCGGACGGAGGTTCATGGCCGCCGGCCGGGAGAAGCTCGACATCTGGCGGACGATCTCGGTGATCCGCTGGATATGGGTGTTGATGATGTCGAGGCTGCTCTGGGTGAACTCGTCCGCGGCCATCTCGCGCAGCATCTGGGCAAAGGTCGAGATGGAGGTCAGGGGGTTGCCGATCTCGTGGGCGATGCCCGCGGCAAGCCGTCCCAGCGCGGCGAGCTTCTCCGAGTGCAGGACCTGCTGCTCCAGTTTCCGGTGCTCGGCCACCTCGCGTTCGACGCGGACCTCGAGCTCCTCGGTGTACTTCTTGAGCGCCTCCTCGAGCAGGACGCGCTTCGTCGCATTGCTGCTCGTGATGACGATGCCCTCCACTCCGCCGGCGATCAGCAGCGGGGAGACGATCATGTCGAGGTAGACCGGCTCGGCCTGGATGCCGGTGATGCGGTACTCCTTGATCTCGAAGCTCCTGCCGCCGGAGAGGGCCTTCTGCAGCAGCGACTCGATGGGGATGCCGTTGTACGGCCGCAGCCCGTCGGGGAAGAGGCTGAAGAACGGCCGTCCGAGGATCTCTTTCGCAGCGCGGTTGAGCGTCCGGGCCTGGGCCGTATTGACGGTCTTCACGGCCAGGTCGCGGTCCAGGACCATGAGGCTGGTCTTGGTGTTCTCGATGATGTTCTCGAGGTAGTTCTTGGTGAGCACGACCTCCTGCTCCAGCCGCCGCTGGTTCTCCAGGTGCAGGGCGCGCTCCTCGGCCAGCACCTTCTTCTTGTAGATGACGATCATGACCGTCGACGCCGCGAGGGTGGTGAGGAAGATCGAGATGATCAGGAAGGAGTAGAACATCCGGCTCTTGTGCATCAGGGCGATCACGTCGGTGTAGGGCGCCGAGACCACGACGATCCAGGTGCGCGCGCCCACGGGAACGCGGAAGAAGGCGGCCACCTTGTTCTCGCCCCCGGGGGCCTCGTAGGAGCCGAAGGTCTCGGTCCTCCCCTCGATCATCCGCTTTTCCGTGTCAAAGGAACGGTGGCACTTGAAGCATCCCTGGTCGGTGACATGGAGGTTCTTGCCCACCATCTGCGGCTGGGTGGGGTGGTAGAGCAGGGTGCCGGCGTCGTCCATCATCCAGGCATATCCCCGGGTACCGGAACGGATCTGCGCCAGGAACTTGGCCGTGATGCCGTCGAGGGAGAGGACGGCCTGGACCATGCCGCCGAATTCCGCAGCGGGGGAGCCGGGCGACCCCCGGCGGATGGGCGTGGCGACGATGAGCTGCTTGGCGCCGAACCGCCGGTCCGGAGCGTCGAAGAGATCGGAGACATACAGCTCTCCGCGGCGAAGCGCGCGGGCGGCGCGGAAATGAACGCTGCGCGAGAGGTCGCCGCCCTCCCTTCCGGGCGCTCCGCTGTCGTAGCGAACCGTGCCGCTCCGGTCCAGCACCTGGATCGTCAGCACGATGTCGCTCGCCAGGTGGAAATGAATGCCCTGCACGATCGACCGGACGCCCGGGGCGGCGGCGATCCGCTCGATGTCCGGGTGGCGCGCAATGACGCTGATGTCCTTGAACACGCCGTTGATGAAGCCCTCGACATTGACGGCCACCTGCTGGGCCAGCAGGAGCTGCTGGGCGTTGAACTGGTTGGCCATCTCGTCCTGCAGCGTCCGGTGGAAGAACTGCCCCAGGACGATGATGAGGGAAAGGATGAGCAGAAAGGCGAGGACGAACCCGGCGGGCGCGAGCAGGTCCCGCTCCCGGAGCGATCGGATGAAGCGCAACATGGGCTACTTTACTGCTAATACGCGAGAAGTGTCAAGGGGATATCGGATGCGGGGAGGCCGCCGTCGGGCCGGAAGCGGGGGCGGAGCGGCAGGTTCAGAGGTCCAGGGCGGTGGCGAGGTGCTCGCCCTCGATATGCCAGGCTTTGTCCAGCGGCAGGGTAAAGATGAAGGTGCTGCCCTTGCCGGGGATGCTCTCGGCCCAGATCCGGCCGCCATGGTATTCCACGATCTGTTTGGTGATCGCCAGTCCGAGCCCGGTACCCTCGGAGCTGTTCGTCAAGGCGTCGCCGGACCGCTGGAACTTCTCGAAGATGACCTCCAGGTCCCGCTCGTGGATGCCCACGCCGGTGTCGGCGACGCGCACCACGATATGGCGGCGCGGCTCGCTCTCCTCGGACGCGGTGATCGCCACCGTCCCTCCCTGGGGCGTGAACTTGATGGCGTTCGAGAGGATGTTCGTGATCACCTGGATGAGGCGGTCGCGGTCGCCGTAGAACCGGGGAATGCTCTCCGGCACGCGCGATGAGATCGCCAGGCTCTTGTTGTCGGCCAGGGAGTGGAGGCTGCTGACGGAGCTCCGGATGATCTCGGCGATGGAGACGCTCCGGATATGCCAGCTCAGCTTGCCCGCCTCGATCTTGGTCAGGTCCAGGATGTCGTTGATCAGCCGGGCGAGGCGGTCGCTTTCGTTGTTGATGATCGAGAGCAGCCGGACGCGCTTCTCGATGTTCATCTTCGGTTTCATGAGGATGAGCTCGGTGAAGGCCTTGATCGAGGTGAGGGGCGTCCGGAGCTCGTGGGACACCACGGAGATGAAATCGGACTTGAGCTGGTCAAGCTCCTTCAGCTTCTTGTTCGCCATCTCGAGCTCCCGGTTGGCGACGGCCAGGTTCTGGTTCGAGAGCTGGAGGCGCTCATAGGCCTTCGTGAGGTTCTCGGTCTTTTCGGCGACCCGGAACTCGAGGTTGCGGTTCAGGTCCTCCAGCTCACGCCGGTTCTTCTCGATCTCCTGGGCCATGGTGTCGAAGCTCTGGGACAGGACGCCCAGTTCGTCGTTCGAGATGATGTTGGAGCGGACCTGGAGGTTCCCCCGTTCGATCTCGCGGATGACATCCACCATCCGGCCCAGGGGGTTGGAGATGCTCGTGGCGAGCAGGATGCCGATCCCCAGGGCGAAAAGGAGCGTGACCGTGATCACCAGGACGATCAGCGTGAGGAGCTGCGTGAGGAGCGGATCGGTCATCTCCGCGGCGAGCCGCAGGTGCTCGAGCTCCATGCCGACGCGGCGGTAGACCAGCACGCCGAGGGCGATCAGCGGCGCCATGACCGTGGCCAGCAGGATCGAGACAAGCCGGGTGCGCGTGTTGATGCGGATGACCTGGGACTCGTCCACCCTGATGTCCTTGGTCCGCTCGGCGAGCACCAGACGGACGGGCGCAAGGAAACGTTCGGTCAGGAAGAATGAGAAGATAGGAAAGACCAGGAGGCCGGCTGCAGCATAGGCGCCGAGGATGATGTTCTCACGGAGCGGCAGGCCGCCGATCGTGCCCATGTAGATGCAGTCCAGGAGCACGATGATCTCGTAACGGATCAGGATCGATGCGGAATGCACCAGGGGGAGGTTCAAAGTGCGGATGCGCGCCGCGGCCACCACGTCGTCGGGCGGCTGCATGCGGCGGTCCATGTAGAAGGAGAGCATGTCGATGGGACGGCATTCCCACCGGTCGATGAAATAGAAGAGTGAGAGGAAACCCAGGGGCGCCAGGATCGCCATGGTCACGAACACGTAATGGAACAGGAGTTCGGGACTGAAGTTCATGCTGTAGATGAGGTAGGGAATGTAGATGATGAAGATGAGCGCGGTGATGACCAGCTCGCTATAGGCGATCTTTTTCGAGACGTTCAGCTGCATGCCGGTCCTTCTTCCGGAGCGCGTGACGGTGCGTTCAGCGCTCCTGCTGAGAAACACGTGTCGCCCCGGCGGACGGCCGGGTGCGCGCGGCGGTCAGGGGACCTCAGGGGAAGAGGATGCGGATCGCGGCCCGTCGGCCGGCCTCGACGTCGACGCCGGATTTCTCGATCGCCTGTTGTTCGGCCGCAAGAAGGTCCTTGGCCGTCGCGATCCCGGCGGTCTCCAGGGCGGCCGCGTCCCGTTCGCTGATGTCCGATACGCGCTTGAGCGGGACGTCATTGCGCGAGGTGAACAGGACGAAGAGACGGGATTCTCCCTGGATGATCGGCAGGAACCGGTAGTGGCGGCTGCCGATGCTCGCGATGAGAACGTCCGCGTCGGCTTCGGAAAAAAAGCCCGTGAAATCGGTGAAGAGCGTCGAGAGCAGCACATCGGTCGAGAGGGTGGCGATGTTGTTCGTGATCACCTGGTTCGTAAAGATGCCGTACCGCGAGATGCGGATCATCTCGCGCAGGAAGGTCTCGCGCTTGAAGACCGGCAGGAAATGGAAGACATTGATCGCATAGACCCAGTCGAACGCCCCGTCGGAGAACCGCGAGAGCTCGGTCACGTCGCCCACCTGCAGGTCGATCTGGTCCTGCAGGCCGGCCTCGGTGTTCATGCGCTTCCCCATCTCGATCGTATGGACGTTGATGTCAACGCCGGTGGCGCTCACGCCAGGGCAGGCCTTGACCGTCTCCCGCAGCACCGATGCATCGCCGCATCCCAGGTCGAGGATCGTGTGGCCCGTCGAGACGCCGCAGGACTGGAAGAAGGCGGCGGCCGTCCGGGAGAGCTGCGATGCCACGCGGGGGATATAGTCGCGGCTGATCTTTCCCTGCGTGATGCTGTCCAGCCCCACGCCCTTCTGGTAGGCGTCCTTGGAGCTGCTGATGGCGCGGGTGAAGTACCCCACCATGTGATGCAGGCCCAGCAAATCGGGTACCGGCGTTCCCCGCCGCAACAAGAGTCCTTTGCCCGACAGCACGTAGCCCTCGCCGGACCGGGTGAGGTAGCCGGCGATGACGGCGAACCGGAGCCAGCGCTCCACCTTGATGATGTCATAGCCGAGCTGGCCGGAAAGCTCCTGCGCCGTGACCGGCTTGTTCGGCGGGATCCAGTCGAAGAACCCCAGCTCGATTCCCTGGATGGTGGTGAGCGCCGCGGTGGCGTGCGTCAGCGTGCTCTTGAGCTCTGCGGCATAGGCCTTGATCTCGTTCGCGTCCATGGAGGTCCTTTCCCAGTCCTTCACGCGGTCATTGCCGCATCAGTGTTCGCACGACGACCACGCCGTAGGCGATCCAGATCGCGGCAAGCACGCTCCAGACGCCCAGGGCGATGGCACGCATCGTCGCATCATCGGTCCTGCTTCCAGCCCGCCGGAGCACGGTGTCCTTTTCCCGCGCAACGGCATAGAAGGCGCTGAACTGGGGGAAACGGTCGGGCGCAAGCTCGTACAGCCGCGCCGCGGCGATGACATCCGTCTCGAGGGAGAAGGGGAACCGGTAGGTGATGTCAACGAGCGGGTTCTCCATCCGGACCGACCGCTCCATCCGTCCGGCGGTCCGCGCAAGGACGCCTTCATAGCACGCGATAAGATGGTCGTGCACATGCCGGAGGAAGGTGCGGAAGGGGAAGGTCCGCTCGAACGGTTCATTGATCGTGCTGGTCTCGAAGTAGCTGATGGCGGAAGGGATGTCGCCGATCTCGCGGTGACAAACCCCGAGGAGGAAGAGGGTGCTCGCGAGGCCGGTCACCCCGTTCTCGAGCGTGATGTTGAAGGCCCGCCCGCGGACGTCCAGTCTTCGGAAGAGATCTTCCGCCCGGCGGAGCTCGCTGATCGCTTCCGTGAAGCGCCGCTCCCGGACAAGCGCTTCGCCGCTGCGGTAGGCCTGTTCGGCAAGCTCTCTCTTGATCGTCGTCGGCATGGCCCCGTCAGCTGCTGCCCAGGATCTGTTTGACCTTTGCGAGGATCTCCATGGGGCTGAAGGGTTTTACGATATATTCGTCGGCGCCGACCTCTTTTCCCCGCTCCTGTTCCGCCACCTGTCCCTTGGCGGTAAGCATGATGACATAGGTTCTCTTCAGTTCCGGGTCGTTCTTGATGGTGCGGCAGACGTCGTAGCCGTTGATCTCGGGCATCATGATATCGAGGAACAGGATGTCCGGCCGCAGCTCGCGGACCTTCCGGATGGTATCAGCACCGTCCTTGGCGAGCAGGAGCTCGAAGCCCTCGTCCTCAAGCAGGTAGGTGAGCGCATCGCGGATGTTCTCGTTGTCGTCAGCTATCAAAATCTTCTTTGTTTCCATGGCGCTGGTCTCCTTGTCTGCTTCAGAATGTAACTGTAAATGACACCTTTGTCAAGGAAAGACCTTTTCCCGACGAGGATGATGCCATGCAACGGACTGCGGAGAAGACCAAAAATAGTGGAACTATTGAAAAATACTTGAAAATCCCCGGGGTGCGGAGTATCATATCCTGCGGCGGACCATGCAGGCAGGGAGCGATGCATCCCTAGCTGCGGAAGGAGGCGGGCGTGCAGCTGGAAATGGATGTCCATGCGGTCCTGCGCAGGGCGCTTCGGCGCGGCGGAGATCATGCAGACCTCTTCATCGAGTCAGCCTCCCCGCTTGCCATCCTCTGCGAGGACCGGCGGATCGAGAAAGTGCTGGCCGGAGCAGAACGCGGCGCCGGGGTCCGCCTGATCGCCGGCGAGCGAACGGCCTATGCTTACACGAACGACCTGACCACCGCGTCGCTTCTCGGCCTGGCCGATGCGGTGAGCGGCGCCTTCTCCGCTTCCGGGGCCGGTGACCCGCCGGTGATCCGTCTGGAGCGGAGGACCGGGGGGGGCGTCGGGGCGGTCAGGGTCCCGCCGGAGATCGTTCCCACGGACCGGAAGGTGGCGCTGGTCGCCCGCGCGGAGCGCGCGGCGCGCCGTGTCGACGGACGGATACGCCAGGTGCAGGTCACCTATCGCGAGAACCGTCAGCAGGTGCTGATCGCCAATTCCGAGGGCGCGCTGGTCGAGGATGACCGGCAGTACCTGACGGCGATGGTGCAGGTGGTTGCGTCCGACAACGGCGTGATCCAGACCGGTTACGAGCCCGTGGGCGGGCTGGCCGGCATGGAGCTGTTCGAAGCCATGCCCCTGGAGGAAGCTGCGCTTGCCGCCGCGCGGCGGGCTGTCCTGATGCTCTCGGCGCGCAAGGCGCCCGCGGGAAGGATGCCGGTGGTGCTCTCCGCCGAGGCGGGCGGCACGATGATCCATGAGGCGGTGGGGCACGGGCTCGAGGCGGACCTTGCGCAGGCGGGCCTCTCGGTCTACTCGGGCAAGGTGGGCCGGCAGATCGCGTCGCCGCTCATCACCGTGCTGGACGATGCGACCCTGCCCGGCAGGCGCGGATCCTTCCGTTTCGACGACGAGGGAACGGAAGCGCGGCGTACGGTGCTCGTGGAACAGGGCGTTCTCAGGACCTATTTGTACGATCGCCTGACCGCTCGGAAGGATGGTACGGCTTCCACGGGCAACGGACGAAGGGAGTCCTACCGCCACCGTCCCATCCCGCGCATGACGAACACCCTGATCGCGCCGGGCGCGGAACGGCCGTCGGCGATCCTGCGGGACACCCCCCGGGGCCTCTATGTCCGCAAGATGGGCGGCGGACAGGTCAACACGGTGAACGGCGATTTCGTCTTCGAGGTGAGCGAGGGCTACCTCATCGAGAACGGCGCCGTGGGCGAGCCGGTACGGGGGGCGACATTGATCGGGAACGGCCCGGCAGTACTGCTGGCCATCGACCGGGTGGGTTCGGACCTCGGTTTCTCCATCGGCACCTGCGGAAAGGACGGCCAGGGATCGCCGGTCAGCGACGCCCAGCCGACGCTCCGGATACCGGAGATCACGGTCGGCGGAGAGGTGGTCTGATCCCATGTTGTCCCTGGTCCGCAGGAGCCTGGAGCTCAAGATCATCGTGGCGCTGGCCTCGGTCATCGCCTGCGTCATCGGTTTCTCCGCCTATCTGGACCTGCGGAACATGCGCGAGGACGCGATCCGCACCTCGGAGCGCACCCTGGGCGCCTATGCCTCGGCCATCAAGGGAAGCGTGAAGGCCTCGATGCTGAAAGGGCATCATGAGGACCTCAACGAGATCCTGCTCGAGATGAACGCCACCACGTTCATCGACCGCGTGATGCTCTACAACGCCCAGGGCAGGCCCCGGCAGGGGATCGTGAACCTCGACAACGGGGAGGACCTGGTGCGCGACATCCCCACCGACGTTCTCGGATTAGTGCTGCAGGGGGACCGGAGCGATGTCAGCGTACGGGACGGCAGGACGAGCATTTCCTACTTTTCGGCGCTGGAGAACCGGAAGGAATGCTTCCGCTGCCATGGGTCCCGCGAGGGGCTGATCGGGGTGCTGCGCATCGATTTCTCGCTTCAGGACCTGGACGACCTCCTGCAGCTGCGCCGCGACCGCACGCTCCGATGGAGCGCCGGTCTGATCCTGCTGCTCGTGCTGCTGCTCGTGCTGCTGCTGCGCGTGGTAGTCCACCGGCCGGTCCGGGAGCTCCGGGCCGCCATGGCCCGCGCTGCCGAGGGGGAGATCGAGATGCCCCTTTCCATCCGGGGCATGGACGAGATCGCGGAACTCGAAAAGGGCTTCATCATCATGGTCGACCGGATCAACAGGCTGCACCGCGAGACCGTGGGGCAGGAGGTGGAGCTCGTGCATGCCCGGGAGGCGGCGCGGTTCCGGGGTGAGCTGCAGGCCATGTTCGACGCCATGCAGGACGGCGTCCTGATGCTGGACCGCGAACTGGGCATCGTGCAGAGCAACCGCCGCGTCCACCAGCTCCTGCCCGGGCTCCTGGTCGGTGAGGGCCTGGGGACGGAAACGGACCGGCGAGCCCCCGAGGGCCTCGTCCGCCTGGTGCAGCGGGCCTTCAGCGGCGAAGGGACCGTGGAGCATCAGTTCGCCGACACCGGTCCCGACGGGACGGTCCGCCAGCTGCATGCCATCGTTGCGCCGGTGACCGAGGAGGGAAGGACCGTCTATGCGGTCGGTACCATCCGGGACATCACGGAACGCGTCCGGACCGAACAGGAGCTCGAGGAGAAGACGGCCGAGCTGCAGCGGACCAACAGCCTGCTGTCACGCATCGCGGTGACCGACGGCCTGACCCAGCTCTCGAACCGGCGTCATTTCGACGAGGTGCTGTTCAAGGAGGTCAAGCGGTTCAACCGGCGGAAATACACCTCCCTCTCGCTGCTGATGATCGACATCGATCATTTCAAGGAACTGAACGACCGGAACGGCCACCTGGCAGGGGACAGTGTGCTCCGCGAGGTCGGCAGGATCCTCAGGGAAGAGGTGCGTGAGACCGACACGGTTGCGCGGTACGGGGGAGAGGAGTTCGCGGTCATCCTGCCGGACACCCATATCGACGGCGCGGGCTACAAGGCCGAGATGCTGCGCCAGAAGGTGCAGCGCTTCGAGTTCCCCGGCCAGGACGGGCCGCTTCGCGCGACCATCAGCATCGGCGTCGCAGAATACGCCACGGGATTCCCGCACGACCTGGTGCAGGCGGCCGACCGGGCGCTCTACCAGGCCAAGCACGGCGGCCGGAACACGGTGGTGGTGCGGCGGCAGGAGGATGAACAGGTGGGCGGAAGCCTGCGATGAACGTCCCATAGCCGGCCGGGGGAGGTCGCAGGTTCGAAGCAGCGGCCGGCGTGCCTGATAAGGACGGGCAGCGTCCCTGACGCGGTCCTGCGACGAGGGAGGGAGAATGATCCGCACAGCGGTCATCACCCTGAGCGACAAGGCTGCCGGGGGCGAACGGCAGGACGAGAGCGGCAGGGTCCTCCAGGAGCTGGCCGTCTCCATCGGCGCATCGGTGGAGCAGTACGAGGTGCTTCCTGACGACCGTCCCCGGATCGCCGCCGCGCTTGTCCGGCTCGCGGACAGCGGATCGATCGACCTCATCCTGACCACCGGCGGAACCGGCGTCGCGCCGCGTGATGTCACCCCCGAGGCCACCCGCGAGGTCATCGACCGCGAGCTGCCCGGCATGGCCGAGGCCATGCGGGCCGAGAGCCTTCGGAAGACGCCCCATGCCGTGCTCTCCCGCGGCATCGCGGGCATCCGCGGCCGAACACTTATCGTGAACCTGCCGGGCAGCCCGCGGGCAGTGCGGGAGAACCTCAGCGTCATCCTGCCGGCCATCCCCCATGCCGTCGCCAAGATCAAGGGCGACCCCTCCGACTGCGCGGAACCGTCCTAGCATGCTGCATCCCGGCGCCGGGGGGATTGACAACCCGGTGACCGGTCTGTTAGAGTCGTTGCCGTCGGCCGGCCCGCGCCGGGACCCTACGGGAAGGAGCGCACATGCACTGTCCCCATTGCGGCTATGAAGTGAACGAAGGCCAGCTCTACTGCCATGTCTGCGGAAAACGACTTGCTCCCCAGCCGGCGGCCGAGGCTGCGGCAGGAGGGAGAGGGAGGACTCCCTGGGAGGACCGCGGGCAGCGGGGCTTCTTTGGCGGGCTGACGGCCACGCTCCGGGAGTCCCTCTTCGCCCCCGGCGGGTTCTTCCGTCGGATGCGCGTGGCCGGCGGTCTTGCCGATCCGCTTCTCTACGCGATGATCACCGGCGTGGTCGGCTTCATGCTGTTCTATGTCTGGCAGATACTCTTCCAGGACCTCTTTCACGGTTATATGCCGCAGGACATGCGGGGTGCGGGCGGGGTGGGTGCGCTCGGCAGCGGTTTCGGCATTGCCGTACTGGCCGTGTTCATACCGTTCCTGGTCATCATGAGCCTTTTCCTCTGGGCGGGGATGCTGCACCTGCTCCTGATGATGGTGCGGGGAGCGAACAACGGATTCGAGGCCACTTTCCGGGCGGTCGCCTACAGCTATGGCGCCTATCTCCTGATGGCCATACCGTTCTGCGGAGGCCTGATCGCGACGGTCTGGAACCTGATCATCGTGATCATCGGCCTGAAGGAAGCGCACGGCACATCGGGGGGGAAAGCGTCCTTTGCGGTGCTCTTCCCCCTGCTCCTGTGCTGCGTTGCGGCGGCGCTCTTCGCCCTCCTGGTTCTCGGGGTCGCGGCCGCGTCTTTCGGTACGTTCCAGCCGTTGCCTTGGAAATAGCTGACTACGGTCGGAAGCATCCGGGAGATGGAGTTGCGAATACTCCTGCGAGAGAGAAAGAGCGGCGAGATCGAGCTTGGGGTCGTTTACGGCCTCATAGCGCTCGTCGTTCTTGCCGCGGTCCGGTTCCTGCCGCACAGCGGCCTGCTGCCCTCCTGCGTATTCCTGGCAGTGACGGGGCTGCCCTGTCCGACCTGCGGAACGACCCGTTCGTTCCTGCACCTGGCGCACGGCGACCTTCCGGCCGCCCTGGCGCAGAACCCGCTCGCTGCGGCAGCCATGATCGCCGCGCTGGCCTGGATGTGCGCGAGCGCTGCGCTCTTCCTGCTCCGGTCGCCCCGTCCGGCCCTCGTGACGACGCGGTCCGAGGGTGTCCTGATCAGGACCGCTGCTGTGGTCCTTTTCCTTCTGAACTGGTCCTACCTCATCCTAATGTTGTAACTGTCCGAGTGTCCTGCCAAGGTATTCGGGAAGCCCTTTTCCGAACAATAATGTTGCCATTTGGAGATCACTATGATAATATTATCTGCTTAACAC
>CAZTXN010000079.1:0-11828 GCA_964617655.1 uncultured Nitrospiraceae bacterium
AACTTCTACGAAGTGATGCGCATGCAGGCGGACATCCTGAACCGCTTCGGCGTGCCGATCAACGTTGCCGAGTCCCAGCTCAGCGGGCGCATGAAGGAAGTGGAGCGCAGCGTCCTGCCCGTGAACCATACCCGCCCGGTCGATGCCGCCCGCCTGCTCGGCATCCCCTATGCATGCCTGCATACGCCGGCCGACAACCTGGTCTCCAGCCATCTGCAGGACCTCTTCGAGCGCGAGCGGCCGGCGCGGCTGAAAGACCTGCTGGCCCTGCTCAAGGCCATCCCCGAGCACCAGGAGGCCGCGCGGAACAACGCGGGACCGCGCATCATGCTCGGCGCCGACGACCAGCGCACCGGCAAGGTCTTCGTGGACATGACCGGCGGCACGTCGGGCTCCAAGGACACGCTGGAGCGGCTCTCCCAGTCCGGCGTCGGCACCATGGTCTGCATGCACATGTCGGAGGACCACCGCAAGGAGGCGGAGAAGCACCACCTCCGCGTGGTGATCGCCGGCCATATCGCGAGCGACAACCTCGGACTGAACCTGCTCCTCGACGCGGTCGGGAAGCAGGGCGCCTTTGCGGTGCTCGAGTGCTCGGGCTTCCGGCGGGTGAAGCGGGACTGACGGGAGCAGGAACAGAGGCATTCTTAACCACGATGAACACGGATAAGGACCGACGAAAAGAGAGAACACCAAAGAACGAGCGATCCTGATCTATATGTAATGCGAAACAGAACCTCTGCTTCCTTGCGTCGTTGAGATGATGAACGACCACGCGCTGCGGGTCCTGGAATACGACAAGGTCCGGGAGATCGTCGCCCGCTTCGCCCTGACCGGGCCCGGCAGGCAGGAGGTGCTTACGCTGCTGCCCGTGGCCGGCGGCGGCGCAGCCGAGCTGCCGGCCGAGACGCGGGAGCTCCTGGACCTGCTGCAGGCGGGCGAGGACCCGCCGCTGGACGGGGTCCGGGAGATCGGGCCGGCCGTGGACCGGCTGGCCGCGGCCGGGGCCATGCTCCGGCCCGCGGAGCTGCTGGACATCGCTTCCACGCTCGGAGCGGGCAGGAAGCTCAAGGCCTTCTTCGGCCGCTGCGGCAGGCGCGGCGGGGGAAGCGGACCGTCCGCGCCGCGCCTCTGCGGCAGGGCAGCGGCCATCGTGCCGCTCCCGGAGCTGGAGGAGGCGGTCCGGAAGGCCATCGACGAGTCGGGCGAGGTGCGGGACAGCGCCAGCCCCGCGCTCCGGCGGGTCCGCATGCAGATCGGGCGGGTGCGGGACGAGGTGCTCGACCGCATCACCAGGATGCTGAAGGCCGCCGAGGCCCAGGCGGTGGTGCAGGAGCAGGTGATCACGGTCCGCGACGACCGGTACGTCATCCCGCTCAAGCCGAACTTCCGCCAGAGCCTCAAGGGGATCGTGCACGGACGCTCGGGGTCGCGGGCCACGCTCTTTGTGGAGCCCCTGGAGGTCGTGGAGCAGAACAACCGGCTCGCGGAGCTCCGCGCCGAGGAGCGCGAGGAGGTCGAGCGGGTCCTGCGGGAGCTGACGGACCGCATGGCAGGACGGGCGGCGGAGCTCGCGGCCACGCTTGCGGCCTGCGCTGCCATCGACGCGGTGCGCGCCCGGGCCGCCTTCGGCCAGGCCTGCGGCGGCACGGTTCCTACGCTCCTGCCGGAGCGGAGCATCCGGCTGCGGCAGGCGCGCCATCCCCTGCTGGTCTGGAAGGAACGCTCCGGCGCCCGGCAGGTCGTGCCGAACGATATCGATCTTTCCCAAAAAGAGCGGGTCCTGATCATCAGCGGCCCGAACGCGGGCGGCAAGACCGTGGTCCTGAAGACCGTCGGCCTGCTCTGCCTCATGGCCCAGGCCGGCATCCCGGTGACCGCGGCGGAAGGAAGCGAGCTGCCGGTCCTGGCTGAGGTCTACGCGGACATCGGCGACGAGCAGGACCTGGAGCAGGACCTCAGCACCTTCTCGTCCCATGCCGGCAGGATCGCGGAGATCCTGCGCGGGGCGGGTCACGATGCGCTGGTGCTCCTTGACGAGCTCGGCTCCGGGACCGATCCGGCCGAGGGCGCGGCACTGGGTTCGGCGGTGCTCCGCCGGCTGCTGGGGCGCGGCTGCATCACCGTGGTCACGACCCATCACAGCGGCATCAAGCTCTTCGGCAGCCGGACCGCGGGAGCGGCGAACGGGGCCATGGAGTTCGATCCCGCGACGCTCAAGCCCACCTATCGCTTCGTGCCCGGCAGGCCGGGCAGGAGCTACGGCCTGGACATGGCCGGCCGGCTCGGCGTGCCTCCGGAGGTGATCGAGGAGGCCCGCGCGCTGCTGCCTGCGGACGCCGCGGAACTCGACGGGCTGCTCGAGCGGATCGAGCAGGACAGCCTGGCGCTCCGGAAGGAGCGGGAGCAGGCCGAGGCGGACCGCGTGGCCGCGGCGGCGCTCAGGGCCGGGGCCGAGGTCGCGGCGCGCGAGGCGGCGGAGGCGGCGCGGACCATCGCGGCGAAGGCGAAGCAGGATGCCCGCGAGGTGCTCGCCCGACTCCGGCAGCGGCTGAAGGAGCTGGGCCGGACCGAGGCGCTCGGCAGGGAAGAGCTCCGGACCGCTCGGCAGGAGGTCGAAGGGCTCGCGCAGCGGCTCGAACCGGCGGCAGAGGCGCCTGACGAGCATCCTGCGGCAGACCACGCCTTCCGGCCCGGCGACCGGGTGCGGTTGCCGAAGCTCCGGAAGACCGGCACGGTCCTGTTCGCGCAGAAGGGCGAGATCGAAGTGGATACGGGCCCGGTGAGGCTCCGCGTGGCGGTGCGCGACGCGGCGCCGCTCGACGAGCCTGCTGCGGAGCGCTCTCTCCGCCCCGGCTGGAGCGCGGACCTGGAGGAGCGGGAGGGAGCGGCGGACCGGCTGAGCCTGCTCGGCATGCGGGTGGACGAGGCGCTTGTGGAGACCGACCGGTTCCTTGACCGCGCCGGGCTGCAGGGCCTCCGGGAGGTGCTGATCATCCATGGCCTCGGGACCGGCGCGCTCAAGGCCGCGGTCACCGGGTTCCTGCAGGGCCACCGCCTGGTCCGGGCCGTCCGGCCTGCAGGGCAGGCCGAGGGCGGCGCCGGCGCGACCGTGGCGGAACTGGAGCGATAAGCACCAAATAACAAATAACAGATCTCAAATAAGCTCCAAGAACCGGAACACAATTCCTGCAACGTTGCCGTCTTCGTTTTCTGGTGCTTGCTTCATCGTGTACTCCGATGACGACATACGGAGGGTCCGGGACAGCGTCGACATCGTCGACCTGGTGCAGGGGTACGTGTCGCTCAAGAAGCGGGGCAGGAACTGGACCGGCCTCTGCCCCTTTCACAACGAGAAGACGCCGTCCTTCAGCGTGAACCCGGACAAGCAGATCTTCCACTGCTTCGGGTGCGGCGTGGGCGGGGATGCCTTCAAGTTCCTGGAGATGCAGCGGGGGCTGAACTTCCCCGAGGCGGTGCGGGATCTGGCGGACCGGGCCGGCATCACGCTGACCGAGCGCCGGACGCGGCGGGCGAGCCCGGGGGCGAAGGACGAGCGGAAGGAACTGCTCGTGATCCTGGCCGCGGCGGCAGAGCACTTCCGGAAGGATCTCTTTGCGCCGGCGGGCAGCGCGGCGCGCGCCTACCTGGCCCGGCGCGGGGTGAGCGAGGCGGTCATCGAGGAGTTCGGCCTGGGCTTCGCGCGGCCCGACTGGGAGGGGCTGCACCGGGACCTGAAGCAGCAGGGCCACGCCCCCGCGCTCCAGGAGAAGGCCGGCCTCGTGGTGAAGCGCAGCGAGGGGGATGGGTATTACGACCGGTTCCGCGGCAGGATCATCTTTCCCATCCGGGACATCAACGGGAGCGTGATCGCCTTCGGCGGCAGGGTGATGGACGACAGCCTGCCCAAGTACCTGAACTCTCCCGAGACGCCGCTCTACAGCAAGAGCAACGTCCTCTACGGCATGGACCGCGCCAGGGACGCGGCGCGGAAGAACGACCACTTCATCCTGGTCGAGGGCTATCTCGACGCCATCGCCTGCCACCAGCACGGCGTGCGGAACGCGGTGGCGACGCTGGGCACGGCGCTGACCGACGGCCACCTCCGCCTGATGCGGCGGTTCACGAAGAAGCTGAAGCTCATCTTCGATCCGGACCCGGCGGGAGTGAAGGCCGCGCTCCGGAGCTTCGACCTGCTGGTCGGGAGCGGCATGCAGGTGAAGGTCGTGTCCCTGCCGGACGGGGACGACCCGGACACGGTCCTGGCGAAGCGGGGCAGGGAGGTCTTTGCCGCCGGCCTCGCCGCGGCCGTGCCGCTCATGGACTTCGTGCTGGAGCAGGTCGTGCAGGCGAGCGCGGCATCCTCGATCGAGGAGAAGAACGAGCGCGTGCAGGACCTGAAGGGATACCTCGCCAGGATCCCCTCGGAGGTCGAGAAGGGGCTCTATATCAAGCGGTCCGCAGAGGTGCTCGGCGTGGACGAGGGCGACCTCCGGCGGGAGGTGGCCCGGTACGCGGCCCCGGCGCGTTCCGGCGGGGAGAGCGCGGCGGCGATTTCCCGGCCGCCGCGGCCGGAGCAGCGGCCGCGGGCCGAGGAGATGCTGATCCACCTCATGCTCCGTTTCGAGGGGATCGCCCGGGGCCTGGCGGTGAAGGTCCGGCCGGATGACTTCACGGACCCGCTCTACCGCAGGGCCGCGGAGCGCATCTTCACGGTCCTCTCGGCGGGCGGAGAGCTCGATCCCCGGTCGCTGGCCGTGGAGGGGGACGAGGAGCTGAACCGGCTCTTCTCGCACTACGCGGTCCTCGAGGCGGAGTACGAGGACCCGCACCGGACCACGGCGGACTGCGTGGACCGGATCAAGCAGCAGGATTCGTCCAGGAGGATCAGGAAGCTGCTCTCCGCGATCCAGGAGGCCGAGGCTGCCGGCGACCGTCAGCGGCTCCAGGAGCTGCAGCAGGAGCTGGTGGAGGTCCGGCGGGGCGGCACGTAGCCCCGCTTCGCGGTCATCCCTGCGGGCACGGGAAGGAAGACGACGTATGACGACGAAGAAGGCGCAGAAAGGCAGGTCCGGCCGGGGCAAGGCGCCCGAGCCCAGGAAGCCGTCGGTGAAGGAGCAGGGATACCTGACCTTCGACGACGGCGCCGAGCCGCTGGCAGGCGAGGAGGTCTCGGCCGAGCAGCTCGACTCCATCATCGCCCTGTTCGGCGAGGAGGAGCCGGGGAGCGCCGCCGCCCGGCCCCGGGCGGACGACCGGCAGCGGGGGGCGGAGCCCGGGGAGGAGCAGGACGGCGGGGCGGATGCCGAGGAGCTCCTTGCCGAGGAAGAGGAGGAGAGCGCGGAGGAGGAGGGCGACGCCGGACAGGGCAAGACCGACGACCCGGTCAGGCTCTACCTGAAGGAGATGGGCACGGTGCCGCTCCTCTCGAAGGAGGGCGAGGTCGTCATCGCGAAGCGCATCGAGGAGAGCAAGCGCGAGGCGGCGCAGATCATCTATGCGCTCCCCTTCGCCTTCCGGGACCTCCATGAGCTCGGCGACCGGCTGCGCAAGGGGAAGATCAGCATCCAGGAGGTCGTGAGTTCGGGCGACGACGACCTGGAGGACGTGCAGACCCAGAACGAGGAGGAGCTCCAGGCGCGGGTGCTGAAGCTCATCAGCGAGATCGAGAAGCAGAACCGGGCGCTGGCAGCGCTGCAGAAGAGCGCCGGCGCGCGGCGCCTGACCGAGGCGCGGCGCAGGACCCTGGAGGCGAAGGTCCAGGCCGCGCGGGAGGCGCTGTTCGACAAGCTCGAGGTGCTGAACATCCAGTGCCGCCAGACCGACCGCGCGGTGATGCGGGTGCGCGAGATGGTGGCCGAGATCGGCCGGGCAGACCGCGAGGTTCATGCCATGGAGCGCAAGACCGGCCTGCCGCTGGCGCAGCTGAAGGAGACCTTCCGGAAGTCCCGGCAGGGCGGGCGGACGCTCACGAACGCGGCGCGCCGCGCCGGCGTGCGTCCTGACGCGCTGCTCGAGATGGAGCGGTCCTGGCGCGCGGCGCAGAAGCGCATCCGGAAGGTGGAGGAGGAGTGCGGCGCGCCGGCGGACGTCATCAGGAAATCGCTCCGGTCCTTCGAGCGCTCCGAGGAGCGGGCGAAGCTGGCGAAGAGCGAGCTTGTCGAGGCGAACCTCCGGCTGGTGGTCTCGATCGCGAAGAAGTACACGAACCGGGGCCTCCAGTTCCTCGATCTCATCCAGGAGGGGAACATCGGCCTGATGAAGGCCGTGGACAAGTTCGAATGGCAGCGGGGGTACAAGTTCAGCACCTATGCGACCTGGTGGATCCGGCAGGCCATCACCCGTGCGATCGCGGACCAGGCGCGGACCATCCGCATCCCGGTGCATATGATCGAGACGATGAACAAGCTGATCCGCACCTCCCGGACCCTGGTGCAGGACCTCGGCCGCGAGCCGACCACCGAGGAGATCGCCTCCACCATGAAGCTGCCGGTGGAGAAGGTCCGGAAGATCATGAAGATCGCGAAGGAGCCGATCTCCCTCGAGACCCCCATCGGCGAGGAAGAGGACAGCCACCTGGGCGATTTCATCGAGGACAAGAAGATCGCTTCGCCGCTCGACAACGCCATACGGAACAACCTCTACCAGCAGGTGCGGAAGGTGCTGCACACCCTGACCGAGCGCGAGGAGAAGGTGCTCCGCTGGCGCTTCGGCATCGGCGAGAACACGGACCACACGCTCGAGGAGGTCGGCCAGGAGTTCGATGTCACCCGCGAGCGCATCCGGCAGATCGAGGCCAAGGCCCTCCGGAAGCTGCGCCATCCGCGGCGGAGCAAATCGCTCAAGAGCTTCATGGAGTAGCCTCTGCGCCGGGCGCCGGGCGGTTCCTTGACATTTGCGGCCTGGTGTGGGATTATAACCCGCTCTTGAGAGGCAAGCACCAAGCACGAAGCATCAAACAAGCACCAAGTGCTAAATAACAAATAAATTCCAAGCACCAGGTACCAAATTACAAATAAATCCCAAGTACCAAGTACCAGGCGCATGGCGAAGTATCAGTTGTTTGTGATCTGGGATTTGGTGCTTGTGATTTGTAGTAAGAGCGGGGCCCATAGCTCAGCTGGTAGAGCTACCGGCTCATAACCGGTTGGTCCCAGGTTCGAATCCTGGTGGGCCCACCATCTTCAATCGTTTCATGCATACCGCGACCCGCATACTGCACGATACCGCCGTCCGGACGGCAGCCGCCGTTCCGCAGCGGCCCCGATCACATCCTGCGCCCCGCTTGGGCGCATTTTTTATTTGGAGACGACGATGAACGAACAGTTGGGCTACCTGATCCGGCTCCAGGACCTGGACGACCGCATCCGCGTCCGGCGGGAGGAGGCGCGGAGGATTCCGCAGCAGCTCGGGGAGATCGACCGCCGCGCGGAGGAGAACAAGGCCGGCATCGAGACGGCCCGGCAGGCGCTGGAGGAGGCGCAGAAGGCGAAGCGGGAGCGGGACCAGGACCTCGAGGACGGCGGGAGGAAGGTGGAGAAGCTGAAGGCCCGGACCTCGGAGATCAAGACGAACAAGGAGTACCAGGCCCTCCTGAAGGAGATTGAGACCGCGGAGCAGGAGAGCAAGACCGTCGAGGACGACATCCTGAAGCTCATGGAGCGCATCGACGGGGCAGCGGGAGAGATCAAGGCCGCCGAGCAGCGGGTCGCGGAGGAGTCCTCTGCCCTGGACGGGGAGCGGGCCCGGCTGGAGGAGGAGCGCGGCAGGGTCGCGGCCGAGCTGGCCGCCATCGAGAAGGAGCGCGCGGAGCTTGCCGCGCGGATCGATGCCGCGGCGATGGCGGAGTACGACCGGCTCGCCGGACCGCGGAACGGCAAGGTCGTGGTCGAGGCGCGGAGCGAGTCCTGCTCCGGATGCTTCATGAGCATCCCTCCCCGGACCTTCGTGACCGTGAAGAAGAACGAGACGATCATCGCCTGCCCCAACTGCGCCCGCATTCTGTACTTCAAGGAGATGATCGAGCCGAAGGCCTCGTAGAGAGACCCGGTGCTGGTCCGGAGCAGCTGATTATGGAACACGACCTTGACAGGATGACAGGATAGGTATCGACCTCCTGATCCTGTGGTCCCGGCAGCTCTCGTATCCAGTTCATCCTGTTATCCTGTCAAAAGCGAGCAGGGAACCTCATGGAACTGACCATCTATACCGACGGCGCGTCGCGGAACAACCCCGGCGAGGCGGGCGCGGGCGTCTATATCCTGCAGGACGGCGAGCCGGCCGGCCGGATCGCGCGCTACCTGGGAACGACGACGAACAACGTGGCCGAGTACTCCGCGGCCATCATCGGGCTCGAACACGCGGTGCGGTCCGGCGCGACGGCGGTGCGGCTCTTCGCCGACTCCGAGCTGCTGGTGAAGCAGATCAACGGGCAGTACAAGGTGAAGAACGAGGGGCTCAGGCCGCTGCACGCGAAGGTGAAGGACCTTATTGCCGCCATCGGCCGCGTGGAGGTACAATACATACCGAGGGCGCAGAACCGCGAGGCGGACGCCCTGGCGAACAAGGCGATCGATGAGAGGATCGAGTAGCCGGAAGCCAGGAGCCAGGAGTCAGAAGAAAGGCAAGGTCGCATTTTGCTGATGCTCTTCTCCTGGATTCCGGCTCCTGACCCCTGTTCTTTCACAATTCAGAGCGGGTGAGATGATCGCTCCCCGAAAGGGGGGAGGAAAGTCCGAGCTCCGCAGGGCAAGGCGGTCCCGAAACGGGACAGGGGGCGACCCCATGGACAGTGCCACAGAAAAGAAGACCGCCCGCAAGGGCAAGGGTGAAACGGTGGGGTAAGAGCCCACCAGGTCCCCGGGCGACCGGGGATGCTTGGCAAACCCCGCCTGGAGCAAGGCCGCGTAGGGAAGCGCTTCCCGCAAGGGAATAAGGACGGCCCGTCCGAGACTTCCGGGTAGGCCGCTAGAGCCCCGCAGCAATGCGGGGCCCAGAGAAATGATCATCACCCCGGGCGACCGGGGGACAGAACTCGGCTTACGGCCCGCTCTGATCTTTTTTCCTCCATCCGGGACCGCTGCTTCCGCACCGGTCCCTTCCTCACGTCCAGGAGCATCCATGCTGCAGCCGTCCGGCGAGACCATTTCCAGTCTTCCCCGGGACCATCCAGACTGGCGCCGCGGCCGCGAGGTCTATGCGCTCTGGCTGATCGAGCTCGACCTGCCGCAGGTCGCGGACCGCGTTGCTGCGGCTCGGAGCCGACTCGCGGGTCTGCTGCAGAACGGCTACGGCCGCCAGCCGCATATCACGCTCTTCGTCTGCGGCTTCCCGGCCGGGTCCCGCCGGTATGATGATGACTTCACGCCTGAGCAGCTCCGGCAGCAGGAGCGGGACCTTGCCAGGGCCGCGGTCCCGTCCTTTGCCGTCGAGATCGGCGGGCTGAAGAGCTTCACCTCCGCGGCCTACCTGGAGGTCCATGACCGCGACGGAGGGCTGGAGCGGCTGCGGGCGGTCCTCTTCCGGTCAGGGAGCGATATCGGGAGGACCGGCTATGTTCCGCATGTCACCGTGGGCCTCTATGCCGGCGCCTTTCCGGGAGGCATGGTCATCGACCGCATGAACACCTTTCCGCGCGAACCGCTCCGGCATTGGGTTCGGCGCATCACCTTCGCGACCTACCAGGCCCGGGAGGCGGCAGGCAGCCTGACCTTTCACCGGTCCCTGGGCCTGGCGGAAGGCTGAGCATCCTCCGCACGGCAGCATCCCTCCTGCAGCGAGGACCATCGACCATGGCTGTGCAAAGCACTGACAAGCGGCCATCCTCCCGGCGCAGAGGCAGGATGCCCTCGCAGGCCCGCATCCGTTCCTTCCAGAGGAAGGTCCTGGACATCTATGCGCGGCAGGGCCGGGACCTGCCCTGGCGGAAGCGCGTGACGCCTTACCGCGTGGTGGTCTCGGAGATCATGCTGCAGCAGACCCAGGTGGACCGGGTCATCAAGAAGTACCGGGAGTTCCTGGCCGCCTTTCCCTCCTTTGGCGCGCTGGCTGCCGCTCCGACACAGAAGCTGCTCCGCATCTGGTCCGGCATGGGCTACAACCGCCGCGCCCTTGCGCTCCGGGATCTCGCCCGGAAGGTGGTGAGCGAGCATAAGGGCCGGCTGCCGTCCGATCCTGCGGTGCTCCGGACCCTTCCCGGCATCGGGCCCTACACCGCGGGAGCGGTCGCGGCCTTTGCCTTCAACCGTCCGGTGGTTTTCCTCGACACCAACGTGCGGCGGGTCTTCCTCCATGACTTCTTCGGCGACCGCGAGGGCGTGCGCGATGACGAGCTTATCCCCCTGATCGAACGGACGCTTCCGTTGGGCAGGAGCCGGACCTGGTACAACGCGCTCATGGACTACGGGACCCTCTTGAAGAAGGAGCACGGGAACCCGAACCGCCGGAGCGCGCACTACAGCCGCCAGAGCCCCTTCGAGAACTCGAACCGCCAGGTGCGGGGCGCGCTCCTGAAGGCCCTCGTGGCGGGCAGGCCGATGACCCGGGCGCAGCTCGTGAAGCGCACGGGCATGGATGCCGAACGGGTGGAGCGGAACCTGCTCCGGATGGAGAAGGAAGGGTTCCTCAGGAGGAAGGGAAGGAGCTATATCATTTAGACACAGACACAGAAGATGAACACGGATCAGAGAAGCGGAAAGCCTGTTCGACAGGCAGGAGTCTGGCGATGGCATGGCCTCAGCACTTTACACGTTGAAATTTGCAATCTGAAATCCGAAATCGTATGATCTCTGCTCCAGACTACATCCAGCTCTATCCCACGCTGCGCTGCGACCGGTCCTGCGGGTTCTGCTTCAACAGGGGCGTTCCGGATGCAGGGGACATGACCTGCGACGACTTCAAGCGCATGGTCGGAGTCCTGAAGCGGATCGGCGTACGAACGCTCGACGTCATGGGCGGCGAGCCGACGCTCCATCCTGACCTGCTACGGTTCATCGGCCATGCAGAGGAGCAGGGCATGGGGCTGAACATCAGCTCGAACGGCTCGCGGCCGGAGGTCCTCAGCCGCATCCGGGACCAGTATCCCGCCGTGCTGGTCGGCCTCTCGGTCAATGACCATGACATTCCGCAGGCGCTGGTGGACCTGGTCCGGCGGAAAGGGCTCGTGGTCAAGACCGTGGTCAGCAAGCACCCGGACAGCGCACTGATCGGGAGGCTCCTGACAGGGGAGCCGGCGGAGCTCTGCCTCCTCTACCGCGACGCGCTCGAGCCCGGCGGGCTCGGCGAAGCGCCGGCCTTTGATGAGTTCCATCGGACCATAAGGGAGCGGTATGGACCGGCCATCGGCATGGTCCATTGTTCCGGATTCCTGCCGGATGGGGAGCGCTATCCTGTCCTGCGCTCGGTCCGCTGCCCGGCAGGGACCACGAAGCTCGGCATCCTGCCGGACGGCTCGGTCTATCCCTGCAACCTCTTCTTCCGCTTCCCGGAGTTCCGGCTCGGGAACATCCTGACCACGCCCTTCGAGGAGATCTGGCAGCACCCGCAGCTCTCCTTCTTCCGCAGCTTCGCGGGAAACCGCTGCCCGCGAAGGGACTGCAGGCTCCATGCCAGATGTCACGGCGGCTGTCCTGCGCACGGCTTCGCGCACCACGGAAGCCTCGCGGCTCCTGATCCCCGCTGCGTGCCGCAGGAACAACGAACTACAGGGGAGGGTCCTCGACATTGAGGACACTGAGAACGGCTATGATCACGGCGGACCCTTTGTGCTTATCCGCCTTGATCCGCGTCCAAAAAATGGTTCAAGACTTTTGACACGGATAACGGCGGAT
>CAZTXN010000080.1:0-3856 GCA_964617655.1 uncultured Nitrospiraceae bacterium
CATCATCACCACCGGCGCGAACGAGCTGCTCGCGGCGGTGCATGACCGCATGCCGGTCATCGTTGAGCCGGCGAACTACGGCCCCTGGCTCGATCCGGCTCCACAGGACCCTGTGAAGCTGCACCGGATGCTGAAGCCCTGCCCGTCATCGAAGCTCGAGCTTATCGAGGTCTCGGCGCGGGTCAATTCCCCGACGCACGACGGACCGGAGAACATCGCGCCGCTGCGGCAGTGACGGGAGGCCCCCACCCTGGGGGACGTGCATCACTCTTGACCGCGGCCTCCATCCCCGTTAAGATAAGAGCCATGTGCAGCATCCACTGCACGCTCCTTGTCTTCCGCTGTGAACTGTCCAGGACCCTGATCCCTGTCTTCAGGAGGTTCCCCTGATGCGGCTCGCGTCCGTCGCCGTCGTCCTGCTCATCCTGCTCCTGTCGCCGGCGTTCTCGCAGGAGACCTACTTTCCCGTGGACCGGGAGTTCTATCCCTACTATCCGTCGCTCATCAAGTATGAGCCCTCGGGCGCCGGATTCCTGGAGCCCGAGGTCTGCGCAGGCTGCCATCCGCAGCAGTACGAGGAGTGGAACGGCTCGGTCCATGCGCTGGCCTTCGTGGACCCCATCTACCAGGGCGAGCTGAACAAGGGGTTCAAGGCCGTGGGGCACGAGGTGACCCGGCAGTGCGAGGGCTGCCACTCCGCGGCAGGCGTGGTGACCGGCGAGGTCAGGGGGCCCGGGACCACGGGGCTCAGCCGCGTGGCGCTGGCCGGCGTGTCCTGCGATATCTGCCATTCCATCAGCGGCGTGACCCACTGGCGGACGCCGTCGCGGGAGCCGGAGAACGGATCCTTCATCCTGGCGCCGGGCGAGGACACCCCCGGGGGGCCGAAGTTCGTGAAGCGCGGCCCCTTCCCGCCGTCCGAGGGATGCGGCGGCGGGTTCCATGAGTGCCGCGAGTCCCCGCTCCACCGGCAGGCGGACCTCTGCGCCGGCTGCCACCAGGTCTATCATCACGAGTCCCACTTTCCGCTCGAGTCGACCTACCTGGAGTGGAAGCGCGGTCCCTACGCGCAGCGGAACATCCACTGCATGGACTGCCACATGGTCGAGACCGGGACGTTCCTGAGGACGGCGGACGAGTTCCGGAAGCCGAAGAGGGAGGAGTACCGCCATTACTTCAGCGGCGCGAACTACCTCCTGTACTATCTCGCGGGCGAGGCGGCGAAGAAGGCGGGCGACGAGCAGCTCGCCCGGTCGGCGGAGAAGAAGTACCGGATGGCCATCGAGAAGCTGCAGGCCGCCGCGGACCTGGAGGTCCTGCCGGTCTACCGCCGCGGCTCCCTGGCCGAGGTGAAGGTGCGCGTGCGGAACATCCGGGCCGGCCACAACCTGCCCACGTCTCTCACGAACGTGCGGGAGATGTGGCTCGAGGTGACGGCGCGGGACGCTGCCGGGACGGTCGTGCTGGCGAGCGGCGTGTTCGACGGCCCGGGGATGCTGGAACCCGGCACGCGGATGTTCAACTCCGAGGGCATGGGTCCGGACTTCCACTTCGCCATCGATCCCTGGGTCGTGACGGCCTTCTCGCGCCATGATACCATCCCGCCGCGCGGCTACAAGGACGCCTATTTCGGCCTGGGGACGATGAAAAAGCAGGGGCCGGTGACCGTGGAGGCGAAGCTCCGGTACCGTCAGGCGGACCAGCAGACGGCGCGCAAGATCCTGAAGGAGGTCCCGCCGGACATCAGCCTCGAGAACCTCTACGGCATCGATGCCATGGTCGCGGTGCCGGTCGTGGACATGGCGGTCCGGAAGGCGACCTTCAGCAGCAGGGAACGGTAGGAGCGGGGAGGACCATGGAGGAACGGGCACCGCTGGTCAGGAAGGTCGGCGCCAGGGCCATCCGGCTCGTCTCGGCGGACCTGACGGAGCGCGACGTGGACGCCATCGTGAACGCCGCGAACAGCTTCCTGCAGCACGGCGGCGGCGTCGCGGGCGCCATCGTGCGGAAGGGCGGCGCGTCCATCCAGGAGGAGAGCGACGCCATCGGGTTCGTACCCGTGGGGAGCGCCGCCATCACCGGCGCCGGGACGCTCAAGGCCCGCCGGGTGATCCATGCCGTCGGACCCCGGATGGGCGAGGGCGACGAGGACCGGAAGCTCGAGAGCGCCATGGCCAGCGTGCTGCGGCTCGCAACGCAGGAGGGCCTGCGCTCCATCTCCGTGCCCGCCATCAGCGCCGGCATCTTCGGGTTCCCCAAGGACCGCTGCGCCCGCATCCTGGTAGGCGGGGCGGCATCCTTCCTGCGGACCCGGGAGACCACGCTCGAGACGGTGGAGTTCTGCATATTCGACCGGGAGGCCTACGATCTCTTCCAAAGGGAGATCGACGGGCTGTCCTGAGCACACTGCTCCCGCCCGAACGCATTTCGCATGACCGCACCCATCTTCGGACTACGGTTCAAATCGAACGAAGCCATACAACCGACCGCAGCGGAGCTCGCGGCCTTCCAGGACGGGCCCCGGGAGGCCGGTTCACCGGCACGCCGGCGCGATGACCTTGCTCCCTACGTGCGGTCCCTGGGCCGCATCGAGGCCTACGAGGCCGGCGGCCCGTCGGTGCGCGTCACTTTCCCATTCGGCGAACGGCTCTATCTCGGGGTGCTCTCGCACTGCAGGTTCTTCACGCCCGCTCTCCGGATCGCCGTGGAGGAGTACCTGTACCATTATCATCAGCTCAATGGCCTGGACTTCCGGAAGCCACAGGCCTTCATCCGCTCGGCCGAGGCGGAGATCGCCAAGCTGAACCCGAAGAAGCGGGACGAGCAGCAGCGGATCGAGCGGTTCCAGGGAATGGTCGACCAGCGGCGGAAGGACCTGGAGGCCCTTGCCCGGCGCAGGAGCATGCTGGCGGGCGAGCTCTACCATATCGCCGCCTACGTGCAGGAGAACCTCATTCTGATCCGGCAGCTGAGCGAGCGGGCGATCGCCCGGCTGGCGGAGCTGCAGGTGAGCGGGACGAAGCGGGACGAACTGATCGAGGACCTGAAGGCGCACTTCAAGGACCAGGTGCGCCTCCGGCTGCAGTCCGGGCCGGTCACCAAGGAGTACCTGGAGTCGCTGAAGACCGAGGTGGCGGATCTGACGCAGGTCCTGTCGCGCCGGATGCTGGACGACCTCTACGCGGTGACGGGGGTCTACGAAAGGCTCCATGACCATGTGCGGCAGCGCGCCGCGGCGCTCGAGCAGCTCCTGCGGAAGGCGGACGCCGTGCGCAAGAGGAACGACGACCGGGGCTGGGAGGCGTTCGCTGCCGTCGGCAGTGAGCTGGTCGCGCTGACCGGCCAGGTCCCGGCCGCGCCGGCCGCCGCGGAGGAGCCGAACAGCGAGGAAGATCATGCTGCGCTGATGATGGAGAAGCGGCAGGAGATGTTCGACCATGTCCTCGGCCTGCTGAAAGAGGTCGGCGGAGGGCGATAAACCCCTTGACGGCCGGGCCGCCATAGGGCATAGTAAAGATACCGCGAAGACCAAATCGACGGAGGGCACCATGAAGATCGAGATCGAAGGCACCCTGCTCAAGATGACGCCGGAGAACGACCGCGAGAAGAAGGAGCTCGAGAAGCTCTGGAACATCGTGGTGAGCTGCATCAAGGACAACAAGAAGCTCGTTCCCGTGGGGCAGTATACGCCGGGGGTCAAGGACACGGCGAACTTCAATATCGAGTAAGGATCCTCAAAGCGAAGGAGACGAGCGGGGCATGGGATGGCCATGCCCCGCTCGTTGTTTTGGCATGCCGCTGAAGCTGATATGCTCTTTTTGATCCCTCACCCCGTCAAAGGCATCGCCGAGCTTGA
>CAZTXN010000080.1:3956-11819 GCA_964617655.1 uncultured Nitrospiraceae bacterium
AAGCTGATATGCTCTTTTTGATCCCTCACCCCGTCAAAGGCATCGCCGAGCTTGATCCGGACAATTTCCATCTCCGGCGCATGGTCGATGGCATCCTCGCCGATGAACTGCAGGCCGCCTGCCGCGTCCCGCTTGTAGACCCGCACCGTGCCCTTCGGCAGCGGCATGCCGAGGTTGACGTTGTAGACCGTGAGGCTGACCGAGCGCTGGTCCGCCAGCGTGCTGACCGCTGGGGCCGGCGGAGCGGCGGCCGGTCCGGCCGCGGCGGTGCCGCCGCCGCAGCCGGAGATGAGGGATGCTGCCATGAGAAGAGCGATGAGCCTTGCAGCCATGAGGAACCTCCCTGGTCCGTGCATTGAACTCCATCTGGACCATGGGACATCGGAGGTCCCGGAGAAGTTCCCGGTCCGGTTGTCCGATGTGTGGTGAAGGTTCCGGGTCTCTCCGGTTCACATGTAGATCGTAGGGGCGGCCTGGAACCTGCCCTCGAAGGATGAGATCGGGGGTGGCCGCCCGATGAGGGTCTAAATTGTAGGGGCGGCCCTCTGTGGCCGCCCGATGAGGGCCGCCACGCAGGGTGGCCCCTACGGATGTCTCCCCCGAATCCCATGCGGTCATTCCCGGCCTGCCGCACCATCCGGTGTTGCGTAGGGGCGGGTTTGAAACCCGCTCCTACGCCATCGCAGGGAGATGATGCTTCCTGGTGAGGATACGGTTGAAGGGAAGGCGGGCAGGCGCGAAAGCGGACGTGTAAGCCTACTGCTTGGCCTTGCCGCGCGAGCGCTTCTGCTCGTACATCGCGCTGTCGGCGCGGTTCATCATCGTCTCGATGGAGAGGTGCTCCGCGGGATCGAAGCGCGCCGAGCCCACGCTGAGCGAGAGGGCATAGGGCCGGGTGCCCTGGGAATTGTAGATCCGGAGGATGTCGTTCAGACGCTGGATGAGCCGGTCCGGGTCGATGTCCACATGCTCTATCATGAAGACCACGAACTCGTCCCCGCCGATCCTCGCCGTGATGTCCGACTCGCGGAAGTTGCGCTTCAGCATGTCCGCCGCGTCGCGCAGCGCCTGGTCGCCGGCCTGGTGGCCGAAGGAGTCGTTGATCACCTTCAGGCCGTCCATGTCCACGGCGAAGATGACCGCGCTCTTCTCGAGGCGCGAGGCGATGCGGAGCTGCTGCTCCACCAGGGCGAAGAAGCCCCGGCGGTTGTAGAGCCCGGTCAGGTCGTCCATGAGCGAGAGGGCCCGCAGCTCCTCCTCCATGCGTTTGCGCTCCGAGATCTCCTTCGAGATGACGGTCACGCCTGTCACGCTCCCGCCGGGGCCGAAGACCGGGCTGAGGGTGCGGAGGAAGTACTTCTTGTCCCGGTCCGCCTGGTACTCGTGCTGGACCGACCGGCCGGCGCCGACCACGGCGTTCACGTGGGACTGGAAGAAGGCGGTCTCGCCCGGAGAATGGAAGTCGCGGTAGCTCCTGCCGATGTAGCCGTCGCTGCTCAATCCCAGCCGTTCGAAGTGCTTCCGGTTCATGAAAAGGTACCGGCAGTCGCGGTCCACCACGTAGATCGAGTCATCGGTGGAGTCCACGAGGGAGCGGAACCGGCCCTCGCTCCGCTGCAGCTCGCTCTGGACATGGCTGTGCAGCCGCTCGAGGATCTCCATGTCAGCGATCCTCCTTCGCGCATCCTGCAGCTCGGCGAGGAGCTCTTCCTTTGTCTTGTCCTGGTCGCTCATGGTATCAGGGTATGCCGCCCCGGCCAGGGCGTGAGCGCGATATTACTGGTCCTTCGGCGAGATGTCAAGCACCTTCAGGAGATAGGGCGGGGCAGGGCCCGCATCCGGACCGCTGACCAGGGAACCGCGCACGCGGACCGTGCCGAAGGGGGCTGCCGCCTGCTTTGCCGCGACCGCATCATCCAGCAGCAGCTCGATCCTTCGCTGGGGGGCGGACCGCACGGTCCTGCCCCCCGCACCCGCGGTCTCGACGCAGACCGGCCGGTCAGGCAGGAGGACCAGGACCTGTCGTCCCGAGGGGCCTGCAGATTCCGCGGCGAGCACCCCGCTCAAGGTCACCACTGCAGGAGACGGGGCCAGGCAGTCCGTCGCAGCCGGTCCTTCCTGCTCCACCGGGCTCTCCGGCGCTGCGGTACGGGCCCGCTCGGGAGCAGGCTCGGCAGGGACCGCTGCCTCACTTCGCAGCTCCGGCCGGGGCTCGCTGCTCCGTTCTGCCCGTTCTGCTTTTTGCCTGGCCCGCTGTCCGGAAGGAGAACCCGCTTCCGCCGCGGTTCTGGTCTGGTCCTCGGAAACCTCTTTCCGCAGGGCAGCAGGCCCGGGAGGGCTCTTCGCCTCCCGGGGCGCGGGAGAGATCCGGAGATAGAGCACCGATGCGGCGACCACGATGAATACCAGGGCAAGGGCCTGGACCGGCCGGCCGGCCGCAAGGGCCGAGAGGAAACGGCGGAGCGGGCTCTGCCGTTTCTCCGCCTCCGCGCGCACCCGGGCCAGGACCTTCCCGGTCATCCAGGCCGGAGGCTCGAGCTCCTCGACCCGCCGGAGGTGCTCGACGGTCTTCCGGAGCTCCCGCAGGGCGTCGGCGCAGTCCCTGCAGGCGGCGAGATGCCGCTCCACGGCCTCCTTCTCGGCAGGCGTGACCTCGCCGTCGATGTAGTCCGAAAGCCTGTGGCGGACGTCGTTGTGGTCCATGTGGTTCACCTTGTTCCAGATGAGAGCTTACCAGGCGCGAAGGACGCCAGGAAAGCAGGATCAGGACGAACAAAACCGGGAAAAAGACCGCTTCATTCTCGTATTTTTTATTTGAACGTTCATTGCCTTCCTTCGCGTCCCTTGCGCCCTCGCGGTCCATGGCAGGCGGCATCTTCCTGCTGACCTTCTGCAGGGCGGCCACGCAGGGCCGCCCCTACAACCCTCACAGCGCCTTCTTCAGACAGTCCTTCACCGCCTCGCGGGCGCGGAAGAGGCGGGACTTCACGGTCCCGGCGGCGAGCCCGAGAGCGGCGGCGATCTCGTCGTACGCCAGCTCCTGCAAGTCCCGGAGCACGATCACCTCGCGGAACTTCGGCTCCAAACCATCGATGCAGCCCCGGACCGCGGCCGCCGTGTCCTGCCGGTCGAGCCGGTCGAGCGCCGAGGGCTCCCGCGACGGCGGGTCAGGCAGCAGCTCGCCGTCGGTCCCGGGCAGGGGCGCGTCGAGCGAGAAGGGCGCCCGTCCGCGCTGCATCCGCGTGCGCTTCAGCCGGCTCCGCGAGAGGTTCACGGTGATGGAGGTGAGCCAGGTCGAGAACCGGGCCTCGGCGCGGAAGGCGGCGAGGTTCCGGTAGGCGGAGAGGAAGGCGTCCTGCGCCACCTCCAGGGCATCGTCCAGGTCCCCGGTGATGCGGAAGGCGATGTTCAGCATGCGCTTCTGGTGCCTCAGCACCAGGGACTCGAAGGCATCGAGGTCCCCGTCCCGGGCCGCGCGGACGAGCGCGAGGTCCTCGTCCGCAACGGCTATTTCCGATGCATGATTGGACATGCCTGAGCAGTGATAAGTTCCGGGGCCGAGGCTGGTCAAGAATTCCCTTTTGCCGCTTCGCGACGCTGTGTTACAATCTTACCAGATTCAGCGGGGAAACAGAAGCGGAGGCGGCGACCATGGCGGAGCAGGTGATCATCTACGGCAAGGCGGGCTGACCCTATACGGAAAAGGCCCGGGAGGCCTATCCGCAGGCCCGGTACCACGATGTGAAGCAGGACCACGCCAGGCTGGACGAGATGCTGAAACGCTCGGCCGGGAGGCGCGATGTGCCGGTGATCGTGGAGGGAGCAAAGGTCACGATCGGCTTCGGCGGGACCTGAGGGGTCTGAGCCCGGCGGGCGTCGGGGTCGTAAGATGAGTTCGGAGTGCGGAATGCGGAGTGCGGAATGCGAAATGCGGTCAAGGTAGGGGCAACCCTGCGTGGTTGCCCTGATCCGGGCGGCCATCTCCGATTCTGTCTTTCGGAGACAGGCTCCGGGCGCCCCTACGAAATCCATTGCGGTCCTTCACCGCGAGAAAGGTATTCTGAGATATGTCTATCGACAAGTTTTTGCTGGACAAGAACGATGCAGTGCTGCTGATCATCGACATCCAGGAGCGGCTGGCGGTGGTGATGGACCGGAAGGACCAGGTGGTCCGGAACACGCTGCATCTCCTGGAACTGGCGAAGATGCAGAACATCCCGGTGGTGGTGACGGAGCAGTATCCCAAGGGGCTCGGCAGGACCGTGCCCGAGATCACGGCCGCGCTGCCGTCCTGCCTGCCGGTCGAGAAGGTCTCCTTCGACTGCTGCGGCGAGGCCTCGTTCAACGAGCAGATCAGGCGGCTGGGGAGGAAGAGGATCATCGTCACCGGCATGGAGACGCATATCTGCGTGCTCCAGACCAGCCTGGGCCTGCTGGGGGGCGGCTACCACGTGCACCTGGTGCAGGACGCGGTCTGCTCGCGCACCAAGCCGAACTGGCGGTCCGGCCTGGAGCTCATCCGGGACGCCGGCGGCGTGGTCACGAACACCGAGACCGTGCTCTTCCAGCTGCTCGGCGTGGCAGGGACGCCGGAGTTCAAGACCATCTCGAACAGGATCAAGTGATGAGAAGCCGTCAGGCGTCAGGGGTAAGGGGTAAGGGGTAAGGCGGCAGACGCAAGGCAGAGGGAGGGGATCATGTCCGTGAGGACCTTGTTCCGTTCACTCGGGCTCCATCCCCGTGCATCCGTGTCCATCCGTGGCTAAATTGGGATCCTGAGAGGTTTTTTCCATGGCCGAGCAGCAGGAGATCATACCCGAAGACGTACAGCGGACGCTTCGGGACACCTTCTTCAAGGACCTCGAGAGCGACGTGGCCATCGAGGTCTTCACGCTCGCGGGCATGAACGACCAGTACAACGCCGCCACCACGGCGCTGGTCCGGTCCCTGGCCACGCTCTCGCCCCGGCTGAAGGCGTCGTTCCATACCGTGGGGGACCCGCAGTCCCTGAAGCGGGAGGTCACCCGCTCGCCCGCGGTCCTGATCGCGCCGGACCGCTTCCGGCTCCGCTATACCGGCGCGCCGCTGGGCGAGGAGGGCCGGTCGCTGCTCGTGACCATCATGATGGCCTCCACGGGCAGGACCATCCTCTCGGAGCAGGCCGCCCGGAGGCTCGGGGAGCTGAAGGAGAAGCGCCATATCCGGGTCTACGTGAGCCCCACCTGCCCCTACTGCCCCCAGCAGGTGCTCGCCGCCATGTCCGCGGCCGTGCTCCGGCCGGACCTCGTCTCGGCCGAGGCGGTGGAGATCTACGAGAACCAGGACCTGGCCGAGCAGCTCGGCTCGCTCGCCGTGCCCCAGACCACCATCAACGGGAAGCTCACGGGCCAGGGGCTCCAGCCGGAGCCGTGGTTCATCGAGTCCGTGCTGACGCTCCAGGAGCCCCGGACCGCGCCGCCCCGCGCGGTGGGCGAGACGCTCGAGAAGGACCTGGTGATCGTGGGCGGCGGGCCGGCGGGGCTCACGGCGGCCATCTACGCTGCCCGGGCCGGGCTGGAGAGCGTGGTGATCGAGAAGGGCGCGCTGGGCGGCCAGGTGGCCATCACGCCGGTGGTCGAGAACTACCCCGGCTTCATGCGCATCGGCGGCAAGAGCCTGGTGGACATGATCAGCCAGCAGGCGCTCCAGTACGCGGATGTGAACATCGGGGAGCACGTGGTGGAGGCGGCGCGGGACACCAAGGACGGCCGCTTCTACCTCAAGACGAACTACGCGATCTACATCACCCGTGCGCTCATCATCGCCACCGGCGCGGACCACCGGCGGCTCGAGGCGCCGGGCGCCGAGACCTTCTACGGACGCGGGGTGAGCTACTGCGCCACCTGCGACGGCTACTTCTTCAAGGACGGACGGAACGTGGTGGTCGTGGGCGGCGGGAACACGGCGGTCACGGACGCGCTCTACCTCCGGAACATCGGCGCGAAGGTGACGCTCGTCCACCGGAGGGACACGCTCACGGCCGAGAAGCGGCTGCAGGAGAGCCTGAAGCAGACCGGCATCCCCATCCTCTGGAACTCCGAGGTGCGGGAGATCAGGGGCGAGCGGACCGTCCGGAGCGTGACCATCGAGGACAACCGGACCGGCAGGCGGACCGAGATGCAGGTGGACGGCGTCTTCATCGGCATCGGCTACGCGCCGAGCACCGACACGGCGAAGAAGCTCGGCCTCGAACTGACCGGGGACGGGTATATCAAGGCCGACATGGTCACCATGCGCACCTCCCAGCCGCTCGTCTATGCCGCGGGCGACGTGACCGGCGCGCCGAAGCAGATCGTGGTCGCCGTGGCCCAGGGCTCGGTCGCCGCCATGACCGCCTTCGAGGACCTCCAGGCAGCGGGCGTCCGGCTCCGGTCCGCGGCAAAGAAGGCCTGACCGATCCCGTTCCTGCAGAACGACGACCAACCGCTCATGCCTCCGCAGACGTTCAGAGCAATCTGACGGGAATCTCCTGCGCTCCGCTTTTCCCCATCCTCAGCGCTGCTCCCTTCCGAAACGCCAGGCCCCCACGATCAGCTCCTTCGAGCCCTGGGGCCTCCTGCGGTCCGGGGGAGCGATCTGCCAGGTCCATTCCTGCTCCGGCGGGGGAAGCCGCAGGTTGCAGATGGTGGAGCCCCGGCTGATCACCCCGCCCGCTGCGTCGCGCTTCACCACCTCGTGGTCCGCCACGAGGCAGACGTCGCAGGGGAGGCTGCGGAGCCATCGGTAGTGGGCCTCCACGATGCGTCCGCACCAGTCGTCGATCACATCCTCCGGCAGGCCCCGCAGCCGGCCGGCGGCGAAGGCCCGGGGGATGACCCAGAGCTGGGAAAGGATGTTCAGCGAGACCACCAGGTCCGCCTGCCCCTCAAGCGGGAGCGGCAGGCTCTCGGGCAGGGTTCGCAGGCCCTGCTGCGCATTGCGAACGAGGAGCGCCGCGATGTTCGTCACGTCCTGCTGAACGAACCGGGCATTGCGATTGCGACGGAGCTTCTTCCGGGCCTCGGGCAGGCAGACCACGTCCTGCAGGACCACCTCGCGGAAGCTCCGGGCAAGCTCAGGGAGCGGGACATCCAGGAGCAGGCCGGAGCCGAGCAGCACCACACGGTCCCTCTTGCGGCACCGCTCCGCTGCATCGAGGATGAAGGCGCGGGTCCGGTCGAGATGGGGCTGCCAGGCCTCCCGGTTCCGGCGGTGCCTGCGGCGGAGGGCCAGGGCCTCGTCGAGGTACCCCAGGGCCCGGAGATGCGGGGGCGCGGAGGTGAAGAGGGATATGAGGAGGTCGGAGAGCATGGCGGTGCTGCGCCAGAGTAGAGCAGCGCGGGCGTCCTGTCAAGGGGCTGACCCTCGAAACGGCTGGAACAGGAACGGCAGGATCGTAAGTCCTTTCGACAGGATGACAGGTTGCCAGGGCCGAGGATGAACACAGATTAACACAGCGACCTGTTCGTGACAGGATTACAGGATGAAAAAGATGAGAGATATCAAGAGTGATGAAGTCGTAAAAAGTCAAAAATCACACAAAATGTCATTCTGAGCGAAGCGAAGAATCTCGGTTTTCCAATATGTTGAGAGACCCTTCGCGTTGCTCAGGGTGACACGTTAGGACTTTTTGCGAGACCGTCAAGAGTGAAGTATCGGATCTTATCCGCAGAGCTACGTGTCAAAAGAACTCCTGAGTGATCTGTAAGAACTATCCGCAGGTATCCTGTCGATCCTGTCAAGAAAAGCGCCCGTCGCTGAATCTATCCGTGTTCATCAGTGTCCATCCATGGCAAGGGTCTTCGCTCCCAGCGCCGGTGACCACGGGTCATGCTCCTCCACCGC
>CAZTXN010000081.1:0-11742 GCA_964617655.1 uncultured Nitrospiraceae bacterium
ATCTTCGACTACCATGACGAGGACATCCACTTCTGCACGGCCGACATCGGCTGGGTGACGGGCCACAGCTACATCGTCTACGGCCCGCTCTCGAACGGCGCGACGTCGCTCATGTTCGAGGGCATCCCGAGCTATCCCAACCCGGGCCGGTTCTGGGACATCGTGGACAAGCACCAGGTGAACATCCTCTACACGGCGCCCACGGTCATCCGGGCGCTGATGAAGGAAGGGGAGAAGTGGGTCACGAGCCACGACCTCTCGTCGCTCAAGGTCCTCGGCTCGGTGGGCGAGCCGATCAACCCCGAGGCCTGGATGTGGTACCACAAGAACGTGGGCAAGGAGAAGCTGCCCATCGTGGACACCTGGTGGCAGACCGAGACCGGCGGCATCCTGATCACCCCGCTGCCGGGCGCCATCACCACCAAGCCGGGTTCGGCCACGCGTCCCTTCTTCGGCGTGGTGCCGAAGGTGCTGAAGGACGACGGCAAGCCCGCCGGCGTGAACGAGGGCGGCAAGCTCGTGATCGAGAAGCCCTGGCCGGGCATGCTCCGCGGCACCTACGGGGACGCCGAGAACAAGCGGATCAAGGAGGTCTACTTCTCGACCTATCCGGGCGTGTACTTCACCGGCGACGGCGCCCGGGTGGACGAGGACGGCGACTTCTGGCTCATGGGCCGCGTGGACGACGTCATCAACGTCTCGGGCCACCGGCTCGGCACGGCCGAGGTGGAGTCCGCGCTCGTCTCCCATGCGTCCGTGGCGGAGGCCGCGGTGGTGGGCTATCCTCATGACATCAAGGGCGAGGGCATCTACGTCTACGTGACGCTCAAGGAGGGCCAGACGCCCTCGGACGACATGAAGAAGATCCTGGTGGGCCATGTGCGGAGCATGATCGGGCCGATCGCCTCGCCCGACAAGCTCCAGTTCGCGCCCGGACTGCCCAAGACGCGGAGCGGCAAGATCATGCGCCGCATCCTGCGCAAGATCGCCCACGGCCAGCTCGACGAGCTGGGCGACACCTCGACCCTGGCGGACCCGTCGGTGGTGGACCAGCTGGTGAAGGGCAAGCTCTAGACGCCGCAGGCGCGGCTGACCGCATCTCCTCCGGGGAGAGCGAGGCATCGGCCTCCTCTCCCCTTTTTTTTGAACGTCATGGCGTGGAGCGTTCACACCGCGCCGGCCGCGGGAGGAGTATAATGATATCGTACCGGTCATTCCGGCAGCAGGAGCGGACAGCATGATCATCGAGGATGTGGTCGGGTTCCTCAAGACCGTCCCGCCCTTCCAGTTCCTGGACGGGGATACGCTCGCGGGCGTGGTGAACGACCTCTCCCTGGAGTTCTATCCCCGGAACACGGTCATCCTGACGCAGGAGGGACCGGCGGCGGACGCGCTCCGGATCATCCGGAAGGGCGGGGTCCGGATCTCCCTGCGGTCCGCGGAGGGGGAGGAAACGGTCATCGACTACCGGGGCGAGGGGGACAGCTTCGGCCTGCTCTCGCTCATGGGCAAAGAGCGCCAGCGGACCACGGTAGCGGCACTGGAGGACACGGTCTGCTACCTCCTCGCCCGGGAACCGCTCTACCGGCTGATCAACGCCCATCCCGAGTTCACCGAGCATGCGCTCCAGTCCCATTTCGCCCGCTACCTCTCCCGGACCTACGGGGACGCGCAGGTCAGAAGCCTCTTCGCCGGCAGCAGCGACCATCTGCTGCTCACCACGCGCGCGGGAGAGATCGCGACCCGGAAGATCGCCGCCATCGGCGAGTCGGAGAGCGTCCGCGCAGCGGCAGAGGCCATGGCGCGCCACCGCATCAGCTCCATCATCGTCCAGGACCGGGCCGGCGGGGCCGTGGGCATCGTAACGGACCGGGACCTGCGCGAGAAGGTCGTTGCCGCTGCCCGGGACTACGGCACAGAGGTGCGGGAGATCATGTCCAGCCCGATCATCACCGTGGACGAGCGGGACTCCTGCTTCGAGGCCGTGCTGACCATGATCAGGAAGAACATCCACCATATCGCGGTGACGCGCGACGGCCGGCTCGGGGGCGTACTGACGAACCACGACCTGATGCTGCTCCAGGGCAGCTCGCCGCTCTCGCTGGCCAAGGAGATCGGGTCCCAGCATGACCGCGACGGCCTGGCGGCGGCAGCGGGAAAGGTCAACAGCCTGGCGGGCCTGCTGATCAAGGACGGCGCCCGGGCGGTCAGGATCGCGGGCATGCTGACCGAGATGAGCGATCGCCTGGTCCGGAAGGTGCTGGAGCTTGCCGAGGAGCGGCTGGGGCCCCCGCCGGTTCCTTACTGCTGGATCGCCGCCGGCGGCGAGGGCCGGCAGGAAGAGGTCTTCAGGACGGAGCAGCGCTATGCGGTCGTCCATGGGGATGCCGCGGCCGGCGCGGATGACCAGCGGCTCCGGAGATACTTTGCCGAGTTCCAGTCCCTGGCGCGGCAGGACCTGGCGCAGGCAGGGTTTCCAGCCTTCGTACCCGCTTCCGGGCCGCCGAACCCGCTCTCCCGGACCGGCTGGCAGGAGGCGTTCATACGTTGGACCGAGCTCCGTGACCGCGAGGCGCTGGCGCCGGTGCGGGTCTGGTTCGACCTCCGGCCGGTCCATGGCGACGCCCGGCTCGCCGAGGATCTGCGGGACGGGTTCCTGGCCAGGACGAGAAGGGACGGCAAGGCCTTTCTAGGAAGCCTGGCGGAGCTGGCGGTCAGGACCGAGCTTCCGCTCGGGTTCCTGCGGGACCTCGTGGTCGACCGGGAGGGCATGCACCGCGAGGGGCTCGATCTGGGAACAAAGGGCGTCGAGCTCATCGCCGACCTGGTGCGGATCATGGCCCTGGAGCAGGGCCTGCGCGAGACCGGCACCCTGGCCCGGCTCGATGCGCTGGCCGGGAAGCACCCGCTCGCGAAGGAGTTCGGCGTCGAGCTGGGCCAGGCCTTCGAGCTGCTGACACAGCTCCGGGTCCACCGCCAGTACCAGCAGGCGGCCGCGGGCGATGCGGCGACCGGCGTGATCGAGCCGCACAGCCTCACGGGGCTGGAGCGGCTCTCGGTCAGGGAGTCCTTCCAGCTCATCGGCCGGGTGCAGGAGGCCGCGGGCAGACGGTATCTCGGCCGCTTCCCCTGAGGGCCGCGGTCAGGATGAACTCCTCCCCCGAGGCCACCAGGTCCTCGATCCGGCGGGTGTTCCCCGCGACCATGGAGACCCGGCTCTTGGGTGCTCCTTCTTGAAATCGATGATGACGCGGGGCAGCACGTGGTTGCCCAGGGTGGTGCTGGCGCCGACCGTCACGCCGCCCTTGATCATGCCGGTGATCTTGCCGATCTCCTTCTGGATCTCGGCATAGTGCTCCAGCACATGCTTCGCGCGCCTGTAGAGCACATCGCCCGCGGGAGTGAGCGCGATGGCCGACTTCGTCCGGTCGAAGAGCTTGGCGCCGAAGAACTCATCGAGCGCCTGAATCTGGAGGCTCACCGCGGGCTGGCTGAGGTGGACGATCCGGGAGGTCTTGGAGAAGCTGCGCGTCTCGGTGACGGTGCAGAATATCTTGAGCTTGATGTCCATGAGGAGACGGCCGCGCCGCCCCTCCGGAGCGGCTGCATCAGGCCCGCATTCCACCATGCCGTTCCCGGCAGGCGCCACTCCGTAAACGGGTCGTTGCACGGCCCGGACGGCCGGCGGCAGGCGCGGACCTATTGATGTTCCTTATGACCGCATAAGGTCCGGACACCGGGCGGTCCGGCCTGCTACGATGCAGCATGCCCCGGTGCGGCAGGGGAGGGGCGGAGGAGGCGGAGCGTATGAAGGTCCCGCGGGTCATGTCCACCCAGCATCCCGACAATGTCCAGGTGCCGTTCTTCGCCGAGAGCCAGGACATGTCGGGGAACGACGAGGTCCAGGAGGCCTACTACGCCTTCTCGCACCTCCACTGCGACGAGCAGATGTGGGACTGCGAAGGCAAGGAGGTGGACGACTTCGTGGTCCGGAAGCTGCTCACGCGGTATGAGCATTTCTTCCGCCAGACCCGGCTCGGCGAGGGCGCGCGGCTGACGCTCCGGCTGCCGAACCCGGACGTGGAGAAGAGCGAGGCCAAGGTCTTCGCCGAGGCCCTCGAGAGCATCCCCCGGTCCTGCGACGCCGCCAGCCAGTTCTACGGCGCCGACGCGCCGCCGATCCATGAGGTCATCCTGCCCATGACCATGTCGGCCGAGAGCCTGAACCGGGTCTACTACTACTACCGCGACTTCGTGGTGGGCAAGCAGTCCCAGCCCTTCTATCCCGGCGACATCACCATCGCGGACTGGATCGGACGGTTCTCGCCGGCCGAGATCAGCGTGATCCCGCTCTTCGAGGACCAGGAGCACATGCTCGAGGCGCATTCCATCATGCGCGCCTACCTGGAGGGCAAGGATATCCGGTCCCAGCGCGTCTTCCTGGCGCGGTCCGACCCGGCGATGAACTACAGCATGGTGAGCGCCATCCTCTGCAACAAGATCGCGCTCCAGCGGCTCCGGCGGCTCTCCGGGGAGACCGGCGTGGCCATCCATCCGATCCTCGGCGCCGGCTCGGCGCCCTTCCGCGGCCACCTGGCGCCGGACACGGTGGACCGGGTGCTGGAGGAGTATCCCGACGTCCAGACCTTCACCGTCCAGTCGGCCTTCAAGTACGATTACCCGGTCTCGGCGGTCGTGAACGCCATCGACCGGCTCCGGACGTCGGAGCGCGCGCGCGGGTATGACATCGACGAGGGGAAGTGCCTGGAGATCATCGGGAAGGTCTCGCAGGAGTACCGGCGTATCGTCGAGGCCATCGCGCCGCTCATCAACTACGTGGCGGGCTTCGTGCCCCGGAGGCGCATGCGCAAGCTGCATGTGGGCCTTTTCGGCTACGCCCGGAGCATGGGCAGCACCTCGCTGCCCCGGGTGATCGGGTTCTGCTGCGCCTGCTACTCCCTCGGCCTGCCGCCCGAACTGCTCGGCCTGCACGCGCTCTCCCCCGAGGACCAGCGGCGCCTCAAGGACCTCCATGTGAACTTCCCCTTCGACATGGAGCGGGCCATGGCCTACTTCAACGAGGAGGTGCTGACCCTGCTTCCGGACGATGTGCGGTCCTCCCTCAGCCTGGAATGGCGCGACCACAGGCCGGACCCGGCTCATCGGGAGCTCACCTCCCGCATCATCCGGGCTGTCCGGGACCGGAACGGATCGATCCTCCAGCCCCTGTTGATCGAGGCGGCGCATCTTCGCAAGTTCCTGGGGTAGCCGGCATTCTGTGCGAAAGAGCGGTGTTATCGTTGCGGCTGGACAGCCCCTGTTGCAGTTATTTGCAGAATTAATGGCCTTATAAAAAAACTTGCAAAGGCAGGTCGCTTGGTGTAAAGTTACTTTTCGTAATACGGATATCAAGCCAGAACGATCAGGTGAGCCATGCGTTCGACATCCATTGAGATGGCCGTGATGCAGGGGCATAGGAAAGGCAGGGGCAGGCTGCCGGGAGACGCATCCCATGGCAGCCGGGGCTTCCTGCCTTTTCTGTTCTGCTCTGCTATACTATCTTCGTCTAACCGGCAGCATGTCGCTCTGCTTCCTCATTTCTTCTTCTCTCACTAACGTACGAACAAGGTCATACCATTCCCGGGTAAAGGAGGGTTCCATGGGAGTATCGAGGAGGGATTTCCTGAAGATCTCCGGCAGTACCCTGCTCCTGGGGCCGATGGTCGCTCCTTCGTCTGCCGAGGCGCAGGCGCAGGAGATCAAGACCAAGGGCGCCAAGGAGACCAGGACCATCTGCCCCTACTGTTCCGTGGGGTGCGGCATCGTGGTCCATACCAAGGACGGCAGGCTGGTGAACACCGAGGGCGACCTGCAGCATCCGATCAACGAGGGCACGCTCTGTCCCAAGGGCGCTTCCATCCAGTCCCTGGCCGAGAACCCGCTCCGGGTCACGAAGCCGCTCTACCGGGCGCCGGGCGCGGCGGGCTGGAAGGAGATATCCTGGGACGAGGCTCTGGACAAGATCGCCCGGAACGTGAAGGACACCCGGGACCGGTCGTTCAAACTCACTTCAAAATCCAAGGTGAAGGAGAAGCAGCCTGACGGGACGGAGAAGGATGTGGAGAAGGACTTCACGGTCAACCGGACCGACGCCATCGCCCATGTGGGAAGCGCGGCGCTGGACAACGAGGAGTGCTACCTGCTCCAGAAGCTGGTCCGGTCCTGGGGCCTGGTCTACATAGAACACCAGGCGCGCATTTGACACTCCGCGACTGTGGCGGCTCTGGCAGAGTCGTACGGACGCGGTGCAATGACGAACCACTGGATCGACCTCCGGAACGCCGACGTCATCCTGGTGATGGGCGGCAACCCGGCGGAGAACCATCCCATCTCGATGAAATGGATCCTGAAGGCCAAGGAGCGCGGGGCCAAGCTCCTGGTCGTGGACCCGCGCTTCACCCGCACGGCCGCCAAGGCCGATGTCTTCGCAGCGCTCCGGTCCGGCACGGACATCGCCTTCCTGGGCGGCATGATCAGGTACATCCTGGAGAACAACCTCTTTCACCGGGAGTATGTGGACCAGTACACCAACGCCTCGTTCCTCGTGAATCCCGAGTATAAGGGGCCGGGAGAGCTGAACGGCCTCTTCTCGGGCTATGACGAGAAGGGCAGGAAGTACGACAAGAAGACCTGGTCCTTCCAGCTCGACGAGAACGGCGTGCCGCAGCGGGACCTCTCGCTCAAGAGCCCGAACTGCGTCTTCCAGCTCCTGAAGAAGCACTATGCCCGCTACACCCTCGACCAGGTCTCGGCCATCACCGGCACGCCCAAGGAGAAGCTGGTGGAGGTCTACAAGCTCTACGGCTCCACCGGCCGGCCGGACCGGGCAGGCACCGTGTGCTACGCCATGGGCTGGACCCAGCATACGGTGGGGACCCAGAACATCCGGACCATGGCCATCATCCAGCTCCTGCTCGGGAACGTGGGCATTGCCGGCGGCGGCGTGAACGCCCTGCGCGGGGAGTCGAACGTGCAGGGCTCCACGGACCACGGCATCCTCTTCCACATCCTGCCGGGCTACCTTCCGTCGCCGCGGGCCTCCTGGACCGACCTCGCCGGGTACATCGAGAAGAACACGCCCAAGACCAAGGACCCGCGGAGCGTGAACTGGTGGTCCAACCGGGGCAAGTACATCACGAGCTATCTCAAGGCCATCTACGGCAGCGCGGCGAAGAAGGAGAACGACTTCGGGTATGCCTGGCTGCCGAAGCTGGACGAGGGCATGAACGCCTCTTGGCTCATCCTGTTCGACAAGATGCTGAAGGGCCAGTTCGAGGGCTTCTTCGCCTGGGGCCAGAACCCGGCCTGCTCCGGCTCGAACGCCGGCAAGGTGCGGAAGGCCCTGGCCAGGCTGAAGTGGATGGTGGCGGTCAACCTCTTCGACAACGAGACCGCCTCGTTCTGGAAGGGGCCGGGCGTGAACCCGGCAGAGGTCCAGACCGAGGTCCTGCTCCTGCCGGCAGCCGTGTCCTTCGAGAAGGAGGGCAGCATCACCAACTCCGGCCGCTGGGCCCAGTGGCGGTACAAGGCGAGCGAACCGCTCGGCCAGTCGAGGCCTGACGCCGAGATCATCAATGACCTCTTCTTCCGGGTGAAGGAGCTCTACCGGAAGGAGGGCGGCAAGTTCCCGGCGCCGGTGGTGAACCTCACCTGGAACTACGGCGCCCGGGACGCCTCCGGCAGGGTGAAGCGCGTGGACATCCATGCCGTTGCCAGGGAGATCAACGGCTACTACCTGGAGGACGTCTACGACACCAAGGCCAGCCCGCCGAAGCTGCTGGGCAAGAAGGGCGAGCTCTGCTCCACCTTCGGCCACCTGCAGGACGACGGGACCACCTCCAGCGGCAACTGGATCTACGCCCAGAGCTACATGACCAAGGACGGCAAGGCGGTGAACATGATGGCCCGCCGGGGCAAGGCCGATCCCACGGGCCTCGGCCTTTACCCCGAATGGTCCTGGGCCTGGCCGGTCAACCGCCGCATCATCTACAACCGGTGCTCCGTGGACCTCCAGGGCAGGCCCTGGAACCTGAAGCGGGCCGTGATCAAGTGGGACGAGGCGGAGAAGAAGTGGGTGGGCGACGTGCCGGACGGACCGGCGCCGCCCATGGGAGATACCGGGAAGCTGCCCTTCATCATGAAGTCCGACGGCGTGGCCTCGGTATTCGGCCCGGGGCTCGCCGACGGACCGTTCCCCGAGCACTACGAGGCCCTGGAGTGCCCGCTCGAGGAGAACATGCTCTCGAAGCAGCGGATCAATCCCACGGTCAAGATCTTCGAGGACCAGATCGACGCCTTCTACTCCTGCGATGCGCGGTACCCCTTCGTGGCAACGACCTACCGGGTGACCGAGCACTGGCAGACCGGCGTCATGACGCGCCATACGCCCTGGCTGCTCGAGATGATGCCCCAGTCCTTCGTCGAGATCAGCAAGGAGCTGGCGGCGGAGAAGAACATCAGGAGCGGCGACCGGGTGAAGGTCACCTCGGGCCGCGGCCAGATCAGCGCGGTCGCGGTGGTGACCGGACGGTTCAAGCCCTTCCGCATCGGCCCCCAGACCGTGCACCAGGTCGGCATGCCGTGGTGCTACGGCTGGCAGTATCCTCATGATCCGGCGGCGGGCGACAGCGCCAACCTGCTCACCCCGACCATCGGCGACGCGAACACGATGATCCCCGAGACCAAGGCGTTCATGGTGAACGTCGAGAAGGCATAGGAGGCCCGTCATGGCGACGAACACAGGCAAGGAAAAAGGGGTCCTGGTCGACCTGACGCGCTGCATCGGATGCCGCGGCTGCCAGGTGGCCTGCAAGTCATGGAACGAGCGGTCGGTCAAGCCGACCCTGCTCGGGGGCGAGTTCACGAACCCCAAGCAGCTGAACTCGGAGTGCTACACCAACATCGAGTACCTGGAGCAGGAGAAGGGGGACCTGCCGGTCTGGTCCTTCATCAAGCACCAGTGCATGCACTGCAAGGACCCGGCCTGCGCCTCCGCCTGCCCGGTGGGCGCCTTCCGCAAGACCGCCGAGGGCGCGGTGGTCTACGACTTCGACCGCTGCATCGGCTGCCGGTACTGCATGATCGCCTGCCCCTTCAACATCCCGAAGTACGAGTGGGAGAAGACCTCGCCCTGGATCAGGAAATGCACCTTCTGCTCCGACCGGCTGGCGGACGGCAAGACGCCGGCCTGCATCAAGGTCTGCCCCACGAACGTCATGACCTTCGGCCCGCTGGACGAGATCGGCCGGGAGGCGGAGAAGCGCATCAAGGCGAGCCCGGGCAGGTACGTGAACCACATCTACGGCAAGGACGAGGCCGGCGGCACGCAGTGGATGTACCTCTCGGCCGTGCCCTTCGAGCAGCTCGGGTTCCTCACCACGATCCCGGCCGTGAAGCTGCCGGACCTCACCTGGAACATGCTCGGCGGCATCCCGGCCAAGGTCGGCGCGCTGGTGGTCGGCCTCTCGCTCATCGCCGCGTTCCGCAACCGCGGTTCGGGCGGCGGCGCTTCCGAATCCACGAAGGGGAAGGAGAGCTAGCCATGGCAGCCAACTCGACATCTGCAGCCATACCGGCGCCGGCAGGGGGATTCAGGACCGTGCTGGTGCTGAGCATCGTGGGAGCTGCCGCGGCGATCTACCGCTTCGCCGTGGGGCTCGGCGCATCGACCAACATGAGCGACAATCTGCCCTGGGGGCTCTGGGTGGCCGTGGACGTGCTCTCCGGGGTCGCCCTCGCGGCAGGCGGCTTCACCATCACGGCCGCGGTCTACATCTTCAACATGCGGAAGTACCGCTCCATCGTCCGTCCGGCGATCCTCACGGCCTTCATCGGGTACCTCGTCGTGGTCGTGGGGCTGATCATCGATATCGGGAAGCCCCTGAGCTTCTGGCACCCCCTCGTCATGTGGAACTACCAGTCCGTCATGTTCGAGGTTGTCTGGTGCATCACGCTCTACACCGCGGTGCTGGCGCTGGAGTTCGCGCCGGCCTTCCTGGAACGGTTCAGGCTCACGGGGCTCCACCGGTTCCTGAAGCTCTTCACCTTCCCGCTGGTGATCGCCGGCGTGGTGCTCTCCTTCCTGCACCAATCGTCGCTCGGCGGGTTATTCCTGCTCATGCCGCACAAGGTACCGGCGCTCTGGTTCACGCCGAACCTGCCGTACCTGTTCTTCCTCTCGGCGATCGCCCTCGGCATGGCCGTGGTCTCCCTCGAGTCCATCGTGAGCTCCCGGAGCTTCAAGCGGCCGCAGGAGAACGAGGTCCTGCAGGGGCTGGCCCGGGGCGCGCTCATCACCCTGGGGCTCTACCTGGCCTTCAAGGCCGGCGACCTGGCCTACCGCGGTGCGCTCGGCGCGCTCTTCACGAGCGGCAAGGCGAGCGTCTTCTTCCTCATCGAGATGCTCGTCGGCGTGATCGTGCCGATGGCGCTCTACTCGATGCGGTCCGTCAAGGCCTCGGCCAACGGCCTGCTCCTGGCGTCCTCCTGCGTCATCGCCGGGACGGTGCTGAACCGCTTCAACGTGAACTTCTTCAGCCAGGCCGGGGAGCACACCAGCTACTTCCCCTCGGTCATCGAGCTCCTGGTGACCGTGGGCCTGGTCTCCTTCATGATCCTGCTCTACCGGCTGGCGGTGACCCACCTGCCGGTCTTCCAGGAGGAAAGCGCGAAGCAGTAGTCCCGGACGGCCTGCATGGGAGGCGGGACCTGCGTCCTGCCTCCCTTTTTTTCTTTTCGAGCAGCATCGATAAGCACTTATATTCGACAGGATGACAGGATCAAGAGGATAAGGGAGAGGAATGAACCTGATAACGGCAGTTGGGACGCGGAAAATGCGGATAAAACCCGAGAAGGCAAATACATTTGTTCTGAAAAGCTTTTCACCTTGCAGGCGAGTTCTTTTTCAAGTATTGACCGCAGGTTTCTCCTGACGTTATCAGATTTTATCCGCGTCCAAATGCTTTTTTCAGGATGAAAGATCTATTTTCTATCCTGTCCATCCTGTAGATCCTGTCAAGGTCTTTTCGGAGGTGGTCATGAGCAAGTCCCTCGTTCCGCTCCTTCTCGTTCTGCTCCTCGCGGCGCTTCCCGCGGCCGCGGCGCAGGGCCCGGAGATCCCCATCGGCGACTCCCCGACCTTCGGACCGGCGAACGCGCCGGTGACCATCGTGGAGTTCATCGATTTCCAGTGACCCCACTGCGTGGCGGCCGGTCCGGTCGTCAAGAAGATCCGGGAGGTCTATGCAGGGAAGATACGGCTGGTGATCAAGAACTTCCCCTACCGCTACCGCGACTATTCGCGCATCGCGGCCGAGGCGTCGCTGGCAGCCGGGGAGCAGGGCAGGTACTGGGAGATGCATGACCTGCTGCTGGAGCGGTCGCCCAGGCTCGACCGGGCCAGCCTCATCCGGTACGCCCGGGAGCTGAAGCTCGACGTGGCGAAGTTCACGGCCTCCATCGACGGCCGGAAGTACCAGAAGGCGATCGATGCGGACCTGGCGCTGGCGGCGAAGATGGACCTCTACAACACGCCGACCTTCTATATCAACGGCCGGCAGGTCATCGGCGAGCGGCCCTTCGAATATATGAGGAAGATCATCGATGAGGAGCTTCGCGCTGCACGCTAGTGCGGATTGCGGAATGCGGAATGAGAACCAAGAGGTGACGCCATGTACGCTTTCC
>CAZTXN010000082.1:0-11628 GCA_964617655.1 uncultured Nitrospiraceae bacterium
CGCGTCGTTCTGGATCCTCTATCGGTCGGTCTGGAAGAAGAAAGGCCGCTGCCATGGATGCGATTCCGGCGGCTGCAGCGGGCAGAAACGGCCGGGGTAAGAACGAAGCGGGCCCGGCTCTTCAGAAGGGGATGGCGCGGGACCCGTCGCTGGTGATGACCGTGAGATCATCGAACCAGGTGACCGAATCGGCCTTGGTCCAGAGCCCGATGTGGCCCGAGAGCTGCTTTCCCGTCGCGTATTCGACCATGACAGTATCGTCGAGGTATCCCCGGACCGTTCCTTGGTCGATCTCGACGGAGAGCGTATACCACTGGTCCGATCGGACGGGGCGCTTTACGTTCACCCGGGCGGTCCGCTCTCCGTTCACGTACTCGAAGAGGATGATGTTGTCCTCCAGGGCATTGATGCGCAGCACGAAATAGTTGCCCATGTTCCGCAGGCCGAAGGCCAGCCCGCCGGCCCGGTCGATATGCCCGCCGGCGCATTTCACTCTGACGCTCACCCTGCCGTCCTGCATCTGCACGTCCCGCGCAACGGCCAGGGGGAAGTAGTAGTATGCCTTGATGTTGTCCAGGAAATCCTGGTACGCCTGGCCCACGAGCCTGTTCATGACCGCGGCGAAACCGGAGCCCATCACGAACCCGGCCTTCGAGCCGTCCTGCAGGGCGCAGGTCCTGCCGTCGGCGTCTGCGCGCATCCAGCGGCCCCCATGGGTGTAAAAGTTCCGCAGGTCATCGGGGCGTTCCACGGCAAGGAAATCATACTTTTCCTGGAAGAAGAGCCCGGTGAGCCGGTCGACATCGCCATGGTCGGACAGTGCCATGTCAAGGAGCCGGGACGCGGCAAGAAGCCGTCCCAGCTGGTCCAGCACACCGTCGAGAGAAGACGCGTCCAGGCCGGTGTAGGACGCTTCGAGCAGGTCGCCCTTGAGCGTGACCTGGAAGCCCAGCTCCTTCAGCACGTTCCCGAGGAAAGCGACACGGAGCGTCTTGCCGAAGAAACTGCCGGCGCCGCCGGAGAACTGGAGCGAAACGTAGTTCTGGGACGTCGTTTCCCCGCAGAGCGCGTCCACCGTAGCGAAATGGTAGCCGAACTTGGCGCTCAGGTTCATATAGTCAGGAGAGACGATGGCATAACTGATGCCTCCCGTCATCTGTCCCGGCTCCGCAACAGCGCTCGAGGACATCATGGCAAGCACGTTCCCGGCGGTCATCCCCGCCGAGCCTTCCCAGGTGATGCCGGGATGGGTCAGGCCTCTCCAGAGGGAGGCCAAAGGGGCCGACCGGATCAGGTCCGGCGTGACGGTACTGCAGGTGGTGAGCCCTTCCTGCAGCCCGCCGCCTATATCGATGAGGCGGATCCTGAGCGGGATGACGGCGGTCAGCTCGACGGACCGCACCTCCTGCGCCTTGTCGGTGATCGTGAACATCTCCCGCATGGCCTGTTCATGGGTGAAGCGGATGATGTCATGAAGGGTCCTGCAGGCTTCCGGCGAGAAGTCCGTCCCTTCCGGGTCGGTCAGGTTGAGCGGCGCGACCTGGTCGAGGATGCGGCGGAGCCGTCCATGCAGGGGGCTGTCGACATGGCGCCGTTTGACCGCGCGGGCCCGCCGGACCAGCTCCGCGACCCTTCCCTGGTAGACCGTCTTCCCGTCGGCGAAGAGCGTGATGTTCTCGCCGTCCCGGAGCACCTCGGTGGCCCGCTCGGTGTCGAGCAGGGCAGGGACGCCGAACTCCCGGGCGACGGAGGAGAGATGGCTCGCCGCGCTTCCCACGTCGGTGATGATGCCCCTGAGGGAGGTGATCACGCGCGCGTAGTCCGATGCGGCCGTCCGCGCTACCAGGATCGCGTTCTCCGGAACGCGCTCCGGCGCGGTGCTGTCGCGGACCTGGAAGACCGTTCCCGCCGCGATCCCCGGCGACGCCGCGGATCCGCCCGCGAGCAGCACCGGATGGCCGGGGTACTCCTTCGGCGCAGCCGCCTCCTCGTCCTTCTTCGAGATGAAGAGGGGCCGGGACTGGAGGATCTGGAGGCGGCCTTCCTCATCAAGGGCCCATTCGATGTCCTGGGGATGGCGGAAGAACTCCTCGCAGGCCAGAGAAAGCCTGCCCAGCTCAACAACGGTCGCATCGTCGAGAGCCGGCTTGCTGCGCTCCGGTTCCGGCAGAGGCGCAAGGGAGACGCCCCCGGATGCATCGCTCAGGAGCTGTGTGTCTTGCTTCCTGATAACCCGGGAGAGGATGCGCAGATCGGTCTTGTCCAGCAGGAAGAGATCGGGCGAAGCACTTCCGTCGACCAGCCGCTCTCCCAGGCCGCGGACCGCGCTGATCTTCAGGGCCTCGACGCCGTTCACCGCCGATCCGGCCGTGTAGACCACGCCGCTCGCCCGGGCGCTGATCATGGGCAGGACCAGGACGCACATGGGGGTCTCGCGGTCGTCCAGGCCGTACTGCATCCGGTAGGCGATGGCCTTGGCCGAAAAATTGCCGGTCAGCACCGCATGGTAGGCCTTGATGATGCCCGACCGGGCGACGTTCAGGACCGAACGGTACTGGCCGGCGAACGTGGCCTCCGTATCCTCGCCGATGGCGCTGCTCCGGACCGCAACGCGCAGCGTCGACGGGGACCCGGCCTGGAGCGCGTCAAATGCCGCAAGGACCTCCTGCACGATGGGCTCCGGCACCATGGCATTTTCGAACAGGGCCTGCGCCTCGAAGCTGGCGCTCCCGATATTGCCGTAAGAACGGGAGTCGATCCGGGAGAGCGCCTTGCGCAGGGGTTGAGCAAGCCCGTTCTCTTCAATGAACAGGGCATAGGCGGCGGCGGTGACAACGAACCCCGCGGGCGCGGGAATGCCGGCCTCGTTCCGAAGGACCGCCAGGTTGGCTGCCTTGGCGCCGGTGGAATCGCGCATAGGGCCGCTCACCTTCGAGAGCGGGAGCACCAGGTCGGAAAACGCGGCCTGGTGGCGAACTGCAGTGAGAAGACCCTCAACGCTGCTGTCGATCCTTTCGAAGACCGATGTCAGCTCCCCGAATCGGCCGTCCGCGAGGGTCTGGAGAGCATGGACCGCTCCGAGCACTGCTTCAGCAAGGGCGCCATGGCGTTCGCAGACAGCGTCAAAGGTGAACGGCCGTCCGCTGTAGTACATCTGCTCAAGATCAGCGAGCGCGGCAAGGGCCTGATGATTGTGGTCCAGATAGCAGCGGAAGCGCGCGTAGCGCCCGGCTGACGCCTCGTTGCCGCTTGCCAGCAGGCTGCAGACATCCGGTCGGGTGGATCTTTTAAAGAGCGATCTCATGTGATGCCTTTCTCGGTGGTCCGGCAACGGTCATGACAGGGCTCCCGGAGAGCCGGTCAGGAAATACGGGGCTCGACCATGTCGACCAGAACAACGAATGACGCAAGAGAGCCTGTCCAGAGGACCATGGTACGTGTCATAGTGCCATATGGGCGATCGCAGGAGAAGCGAGTGCGCCGACGGAGCGGGGCGCCGGGAATCTTGACATTGACCGTGCATCGTGTATACTAAACTATTACAATTTGTGACATTATAGGCCTCTTTATCATCACTGCCGAGGCGGGGATAGTGCCAAGAGGACGGAATGAAGACCATCCTTCTCGTAGACGACGAACTGGAGATCCTGAGAAGCCTGGGAGAGATCCTGAACCGGTTCGGCTACAAGGTTATCGCCAAGCCCGAGGCCCAGGCCGCCCTCACTGTCGTTCGCGATGGCGTTCAGCTCGACCTGGTCATCACCGATTACCGCATGCCCGGCATGGACGGCCTGGAGTTCCTGAACGCCCTGCGGCTGATCAATCCCACGGTGCCGGTCATCATGCTCACCGCCTACGGAGCCGTCGAGTCCTACCTCAAGTCCCTCAGTCTCGGCGTATTCGAATATCTCAACAAGCCCATCAAGGCAAAGGAGCTGGGCCGGATCGTCCAGGCTGCCATCGAGTCCACCGGTCAGCCGCCTGCGTCTCCGGGAGCGGCCGGCGGCAGCCTGCATCCCTAGACCAGACAGGCGCAGAAGACCTCTCATTCGATCTGCGGCCATCCGCGCTCGGGGGATACGGAAGAGTCATGCGACTGACGAAATCAGGATTTGAACTGCTCGACCTGGTGCTGGTGATCGGTCTCGAAAGCCGGACCGGAGAGCTCATCATCGAGTCGGGGAACAACATCGGGTCGCTCCTCTTCCATGAGGGGAGGATCCTGCTCGCCTTCTCGCCCTACACCCGGGCGATCGGCGACCTGCTCGTCGAACAGGGGAGGCTCACCGATGCGGAGCTGCTGGAGGCGCTGAAGCAGCAGCGCACCGGTCCGCATACTCCCCTGGGCACGCTGCTGCTCAAGACCGGCAAGGTGACGTTCCGGGACATCGAGAGGATGGTCAAGGACCAGATCCGCAAGGCCATCAGCGACTTCAGCTCCTGGGAGTCCCTGGACGTCAATTTCGTCGCAAAGGACATCCAGCCCTTCGATACCATCAACCTGCCGGTCTTTGAGTTCCTTCCTCCTGATGTCGTCCGTGCGGCGCTCTTCTTTCTCGCAGGCCTTGCAAGCCCGTCCGCCGCACCGGCCCCGTCGCCCGCCCGTACCTGAGCCTATCGCAGATATCTGTGATCACGCATGCTTTCCCATCGACCGACGCAGTCCCGCCCGCGCCTGCCGGAAGAGCTCCCGGCACCGGGGGGCGCGGAAGTCCGGATAGGTATGCTCGCAGGAGAGGAAGGTCCCCGCATCGCGGTCAAACCGGAGCGTGGCCTCGGCGTAGATGCCCTGCCCGATATAGATCCGATGGGCAAAGTCCTTGGTTGTGGCCAGAACGACCTTGGCCTCGGTCACGTATCCCGGGTCCAGATTGACCCTGCGCGGTGCACCGGGCTCCGCGTTCCGCCGCAGCCGGTCCTCGAGAGAGAGGGTGTGCCGCTTGACCGCGGCGAGCCCGCCGGGATCGATCAGTTCCCGGAAGAAGAGGAACTGCCTGAGCAGTCCCGGCCCCATTTCGGCGAGATAGTAGTCCGTATGGTCCCAGGGCGCCGTCTCGCTTACCGCATCCGCCGGTCCATAGACCGCCTCCAGGTCCTGCCTGCAGGCCGCGAAAAGCGGAGGCTCCGGCGTCAGCATGCCGATGAAGAGCCTGGCCGGCAGCGGGTCGCGCGGTTGACCCATGTCAGCGGACCGGCAGCGCCGAGGAGAGACCGCCGGGTCCCGTGAGCGGCAGCTCGAGCTCGATCTCGACACGGCCCGCGTTGAGGTCCCGGTCCGCGACGATGCGGTGTCCCGCGATGACGCCCTCGAGCTTCTGCACGTACGTGCGTTCTCCCAGCAGGTCTTTCAGCGATTCCTCCGGCCCCACCCGCAGCAGTTCGATCATCCTGAGCAGGTTCCGCTCCGCATCGGCCAGGGCGGCCCGCTTGGCCATTTCCCGCCGGACCGTGGGCGTAGGCGCCTGCGGGGGAGGCAGTCCGACGCCTCGCACCCGGAGCAGGCCGGTCTTCCAGTCCACTCCCTCAAGGGCCGCGATATAGAGCATGCGGATGTCGATTGCCGCGGTCTGACCGTCCCGGAGCGAGACCGGACGGCTGTCATCGGCATATCCCGGGGAAATGACCTGGAGCTGATAGTCTCCGGGCAGCATGCGCTCGATGCGGTAGGCGCCCTTCCCGTCCGTCGCCACGGAGGCGCGCTCGATCCCCCCGGAAAGCAGGACCACGCGGGCGCCCGCGCCGGCGGCCCGGATGACGCCCTTCACCGTTGCAGTGCCTTCCGGAGGAGGGCCGAGCTGGACCGGATCGAGCCTCGTGGTCTCGCCCGGCCTGATGACCACGCCCGCAAGGACCAGGGGGAAGGGAGAAGCAGGTGAGGAGACGCTGATTTCGTAGCTCCCCGCAGGGAGGGTCATCATGAAACGGCCGTCCGTCAGGCCCGGCGCTGCCTCCGCGACCGGCCTGCCGTCCTGCAGGGCCGTGACGCGGATGCCCGCCGCCGGCGGGACCACGGTCCCTTCGAGGGCTCCTTCCTTTTTGGCCGGACAGGCGGTCAGCAGAACGAGCAGCAGGGAACAGAGAGACAGTGTGGCGCGTCGCATGGCATCCTCCCGGCACGTTATTCCCGACACTATAGCACAATCCGGCGCTTTGGTCATCCGGGTGATTAAGCGGATTGATATCATCCGATATAATGTCTTGACAAGCGGAAAAACTTTGTTATAGTTGATGCATGCAGCTCACCCGTGAAGGCGACTACGGCATCCGCAGCGTCCTGTACCTCGCCCGCCAGCCCTACAAAAAGATCAGTTTCGTCACCGAGATATCCGAGGAATACAAGATCCCCCGCAGCTTCCTTGCAAAGATCCTCCAGAAGCTCGTGCGGGGCAAGATCGTCCGTTCCTACCGCGGCGTGAAGGGCGGGTTCTCCCTGGCCCGGCAGGCGAAGGACATCTCGGTCCTGGACGTCCTGGAGGCCATCGAGGGCAGGATGTCGCTCAATATCTGCATCGTGGACCGCCGGGGCTGCGAGTTCAACCGTCACTGCCCGCTGCATGCCGTCTGGATGACCGCACAGGCCAAGGTCGTGGAGGTCCTGAAGAAGGCCAACTTTGACGACCTAGCCCGCCAGAAGGCATAGGCAGCGGCTGTTCGTTCCTTCCGAGCCGTTCGATCCGAGAATTCCCTGAGCAGCACCGCGGCAACGGCATGCTGACCGCGGGACGATCTGCGGGGTCATCATCCTGCAGCAGGCCTGCGGGATGCCGGACCAGAGACCCGTTGACCGGAGGTGGCGATGAGCGACTACCAGTATGATCACCGGACCGTACAGGGCTTCATCCTTTCCTCCCTCTTCTGGGGGGTCGTCGGGATCCTGGTCGGCCTCTGGATCTCGGTCCAGATGTGGAGCGAGAGCTGGAACATCGCTCCCTACTTCACCTTCGGCAGGCTTCGCGTGGTGCATACGAACGGCCTTGCGCTCGGACTGGGCGTGGGGGCCATCTTCGGCGTCTCCTACTACATCGTGATGCGGCTGACCAAGCGGCCGCTGCTCTTCCCGAAGCTCGCCCGGGTCCAGCTCTATCTCTTCAATGCCGCCATCGCGCTGGCGGCGCTCAGTCTCTTCGCCGGCATGAACCAGTCGCTCGAATATGCGGAGCTGGAGTGGCCGCTCGATATCGGCGTGGTGGTCCTCTGGGTGCTGTTCGGCGTGAACGTCTTCGGCACGGTGATCAAGCGGCGAGAAGAGCAGATGTACATATCGCTCTGGTACGTCATCGCCACGGTGATCGCCGTGGCCATCCTCTACATCGTGAACAATCTCGCGATCCCCGCGGGATGGGACAAGTCCTATCACCTCTTCGCCGGCGTGAACAGCGCGAACGTCCAGTGGTGGTACGGCCATAATGCCGTGGGGTTCATCTTCACCACGCCGATCCTGGCCATGTTCTACTATTTTCTGCCGAAGTCCACGGGGCTCCCCATCTACAGCCACCGTCTCTCGATCGTGGCCTTCTGGTCCCTCGTCTTCGCCTACCTCTGGACCGGGGCCCACCACCTCGTCTATACGCCGCTGCCCGACTGGATCCAGACCCTCGGGATCGCCTTCACGATCTTCCTGATCGCGCCGTCCTGGGGTTCGGTGGTGAACGGGTACTACACGGTCGGCGCGGACTGGTCCAAGATGCGGACGGAGTATCTCACGAAGTTCTTCATCTGGGGCATCACGTTCTACGGGCTCCAGACCGTGCAGGGACCGACCCAGGGGCTGCGGATCGTGAGCCAGCTCATCCATTATACCGACTGGGTGCCGGGCCATGTGCATATGGGCACCATGGGATGGGTCACCATGACCACGGCTGCCGCGATCTACTACATCATCCCGAGGATCCACGGGACCGAGATCCACAGCATCCGCATCGCGAACATCCATTTCTGGCTCGTGCTGATCGGCCAGCTCATCTTCTCGGCGAGCATGTGGATCACCGGCATCCAGCAGGGCGTCCTGTGGAAGGCCACCGCTGCTGACGGCAGTCTGCAGTACACCTTCTACGAGTCCTTCCTCCGGAACATCCCGTACTGGCAGCTCCGGACCGTTGGCGGGGTCATCTTCACCATCGGCATGCTGTTCTTCATCTACAACATCGCCATGACGCTCCGCAGGGGCAGGCAGCCTGCGGCGTCCCGGGCATAGGGGGTGCACGATGGCCGACGAGATCTACAAGAGACCGGTCCTGTTCGCGATCGTTGCCGCCCTGGTGATCCTCGTCGGCACGGTCGTCACGATGTTCTATCCCATGCTGACGCCGGAGATGCATCCAAGGCTCGAGTTCCTGCAGCCCTACACGGCGCTGCAGCTTGCGGGCAAGGATATCTATCAGCGCGAGGGCTGCAACAACTGCCATACCCAGACCGTCCGGCCGCTCCGGACGGAGGTGATGCGGTACGGCGAGTACTCCAAGGCAGGGGAGTTCGCCTTCGACCGGCCGTTCCTCTGGGGCTCCAAGCGCACCGGACCGGACCTGGCGCGCATCGGGGGCAAGTACCCTGATATCTGGCACCAGCTGCATCACGCTGACCCGCAGTCCATGTTCCCCCGCTCGAACATGCCGAAGTACGCCTTCCTGAAGGACCGGAAGCTCTCCCCGCGGTCCGTCCAGGCAAGGATGGACGCGAACCGGTTCCCCTCTACCGTGGAGGAGATCGCGGCCCTCTCCGGCCGGACCGAGATGGACGCGCTGGTCGCCTACCTGCAGGTAGTGGGCACGGCGGTCCGGAAGCCGAAGACCGCTCCCTCCGCGGACCGGGCGAAGGAGAAGAACCCCCGCGCCGGCGATCCCAAGGCGATCGCCGAAGGGAAGGGCATCTACGGGGAGAACTGCGGCATGTGCCATGGCGACCGCGGCGAGGGAGGCATCGGACCGTCGCTCACGGACAGCGTCTGGCTCGGCAAAGAAGGTCCGGTCGGCGACGGGGAGCTCTTCACCATCATCGCCGACGGCACCGAGAGCGGCATGCCGCCCTATGCCTCGCAGCTCGAGAAGGACCAGATCTGGTCGCTGGTCGCCTATATCCGCTCCCTGCAGGGGAAGTAAGGAGGCTGACATGGCCGATGAACTGGACGATATCAGGGCCTTTGAGGCCAAGGAGACGGCCCATACGCTGCCGAAGGGCTGGGTGATCCTCTTCTGGGCGCTGATCCTCTGGGGGATCTACTATTTCTACGCCTACTCGCCCTCGCTGGGCGGCTGGAGCCAGGAGCAGGCTTACGAGGAATCGGTCAGGAAATGACCGGACCGCGTCCGGCACGCCGGTCCTGAGGGAGGAGCCCATGGACATCTCGGTCGTTCTGACCATATCCTTTACCGTCATCCCGGCCGTTGTCATCCTGTATCTCTACCTCCAGGCCGCCCGGCGGAAATGACGCGTCCTGCGGGAAGGGAGGGCGCATGAGCGCCCAGGCGGCATACGTGGTCTTCGGGGCGACGCTGGTCGTCCTGTTCATCGTGATCATCGCGCACTACTATTCCCGGAAGCGCCGCGGGAAGGTGGAAGAGGCCAAGTACCGGATGCTCGATGACGACGAGTAGGCGCATCCAGCCCTGGCGCTGGGCGGTCATGGCCGCCCATGCCGTGCTCGTCCTCGGCCTGCCCTTCGTGACGGTGAACGGACGGAGCGCGCTCCGGTTCGATCTGCCGTCCCTGACGCTCTTCTTCTTCGGCGGCAGGATCGGCATGGACGAGTTCTTCATCGTCCTGGTCGCGCTGCTCGTCCTGGGTTTCCTGGTCGTCCTCCTGACCATCCTGCTCGGCCGCGTCTGGTGCGGCTGGCTCTGTCCCCAGACCGTCGTGGTCGAGCTCACCCGCTTTGTCGATCGTCTGCCGCGGCGGGGGACCTTCGGCCGGGCGGTCGTCGTCGGCGTGATGCTTCCGGTCAGCGCCCTTCTCGCCGCGGCGATCCTCTGGTACTTCGTGCCGCCCCGGGCCTTCCTGGAAGGGCTGGCCGCGGGAAGCCTCGGACCGGTCGTCGCCTGGTCCTGGGCCGTGCTCACGGTTGTGACGTTCCTGAACTTCCTGTTCCTGCGCCGCCGCTTCTGCACCTCCGTCTGCCCCTACGCGAAGCTGCAGGGAGCGCTGTTCGATGACCGCACGCTGGTGATCGCGCCTGCCGCGGGATGGCAGGCAGAATGCATGGGTTGCGACGCCTGCGTGCATGCCTGCCCGGTGGGGATCGACGTGCGCGCGGGACTCGATGCTGCCTGCGTGAGCTGCGCGGAATGCATCGATGCCTGTGTCCGTCAGCGCGAGCGCCTTGACCGGCCGTCGCTCATCGGATACCGCGCAGGGGGCGGGGAGACCGGCCGTCCCTTCCGGAGCGGCGTGGTGCTTGCCGGCAGCGCCACCGTGATCTTCCTGGTCCTGCTCATCGCGCTTGTCGCGAACCGGCCGGTGATCGAGATCTCCCTTGCCGCGGATGCGGCATCGCCTCCGCGCCGCGAGGGAAGGGAACTGGTGAACTTCTACCTGCTTTCGCTCGCGAACCGGTCCGAGGAGGAACTGCACCTGGTGGTTGCGGGCAGGATCGACGGACTGCCCGCGGCGGTCGCTCCCGATCGTATGCTGCTGGGGCCTGGCGAGCGGAGGAGGACCGTGCTGCGCGTCGCCGGAACAGCATCCCCCGGACCTGACGGCCGGAACGCCACGGTCTTCGTGCGGTCCCTCCGGGACCCCGGTGTGCATGCGGAAGCGCGGGCGCGCTTTCTGCCGGCCTGGTGAACTATGCGCATCCTGCTCATCACGATATCCATACTGGTCATGGCCTCGGTCGCGGCAACGATCCTGATCGGCGCGCGCACCTTCGACGGCACCGTGGCCGCTGATCCCTATGCGAGCGGGCTGCGCTGGGACGAGGAGCGCCGGCAGCGGGACAGTTCCGGATGGCGGGTCCGGACCTCGTTCCGTGCCGGAAGGGACGGCTGGAGCGAACTGGTCGTTCAGATATCGGACCAGCAGGGCAGGCCGCTGGCAGGGGCGGTCGTGGCTGCCGCGCTCCGACGGCCGGATACGAACCGCTACGACCGCAGCCTCCCGCTGACCGAGGCGCGGGCAGGCGAGTATTCCGCGCCGGTCGTTCTGGAGCTCCCGGGATGGTGGGAATCGCGCATTTCGGTGCAGCATGACGGAAAGGGAGCGGAGTTCCCCGGTCGCTCGTACCTTCCGCCGGAGCCGTAAGGCGCGCGGGGAACGGCGGAGCGGTTTCGCACAACAGAGAAGGATCGTCTATATGTGGACCCTGACCTTTCTGATCATCCTCTCCCTGGCCATGGGGATCGCCGCATGGTTCTTCTTCCTCTGGTCGGTAAAGAGCGGCCACTACGATGATGTGGAGCGGCCGAAGTACCGGATGCTCGACGATGATGATGAGGAAGGCGGTGCGCAGGACCGGGGGTAGCGCTGGTGCAGCGGTCCCGGCCGCGCACCTCGGCATGCTTTGCCCTTGACATGCGCGCTGTCAGGTCGTACCATGCGCCTGCAGTAATTAACCGACCGATTAATTAAATCCCCTGCCATGACGAGGAAACGAACGACAGGAGCCCGTCCCGCGGGACGGCGTCCCCGCGCCGGCGA
>CAZTXN010000083.1:0-11595 GCA_964617655.1 uncultured Nitrospiraceae bacterium
AGGCCGCGGCCTACTGGATGAACGTGGACCAGTACATCGGCGGCATCGAACACGCCGTGCTGCATCTCCTCTACGCACGGTTCTTCACCAAGGTCATCCGGGACCTGGGCCTCTTCGACGGGGACGAGCCCTTCCGGAACCTCTTGACCCAGGGCATGGTGATCAAGGACGGCGCCAAGATGAGCAAGTCCAAGGGGAACGTGGTGGACCCTGACTTCATCATCAACAAGTACGGCGCGGACACGGCGCGGCTTTTCTCGCTCTTTGCCGCTCCGCCGGAGAAAGACCTGGAGTGGAGCGACCAGGGCGTGGAGGGCGCCTCGCGCTTCCTGCACCGCGTCTGGACGCTCGGCCACCGTTTCGGCGACCGCGTCCGCACCATCGCCGCGGCCGGGCCTGAGGCGCGGGGCGACCGGCTCTTCCGCAAGACCCACCAGACCATCCGCAAGGTGACCGAGGACATCGAGCGCCAGTTCCAGTTCAACACCGCCATCGCGGCCATGATGGAGCTGGTGAACGAGCTCTCCGACTATACGGCCTCCGATGCTGCGGACGGGAAGCTTCCCGTCGTGAAGGCCGCGCTCGAGGCCCTGGCGCTGCTGCTCGGCCCCTTCGCCCCCCATGTCGCCGAGGAGCTCTGGCAGGGGCTGGGAAGGGAAGGGACGGTGGCGAACGCGGCCTGGCCGCAGCATGACGCCGAGGCGGTCAAGGAGACCGAGATCACTCTGGTGGTGCAGGTGAACGGGAAGGTGCGCAGCAAACTGACGATCCCCGCCGGGATGCCGGACGGGGAGGTCGAGGCAGCGGCGCTCGGCGACGGCAAGGTCCGGGAGCACCTGGCCGGCAGGCCGCCGAAGAAAGTGATCGTGGTCCAGGGCAAGCTGGTCAATGTGGTGGTGTGAGATGATCGAGGATAAAGCGGCGCGCGGCGATAGGGGAGTGCGGAGTGCGGAGTGCGGAGTGCGGTCAGTTCCGGGCGTGCTCCTCATGCTGGCGCTCGCGGTGCTTACGTCCTGCGGCTACCGGCTGTCCGGCACGGGCGGGCTGGTGCCGCCGGGCGCCCGGAGCATCGCCGTGCCGGCCTTCATCAACAACACGAACGAGCCCTACGTGGACGTGGAGATCACCAAGGCGGTGGTGAACGAGTTCATTACCGACGGCAGGCTCCAGGTGGCGGACGTGGAGGTCGCGGACCTGGCGCTCCGGGGCAAGGTCCAGCGGTTCGAGCTCGTGGCGCTCTCCTATTCAGCCGAGTCCTACGTGCAGCAGTACCGCGTGCGGCTCGTGGTGGACGCGACGCTCGAGGACCTGCGGACCCGGAAGGAGCTCTGGAAGGAGGCGGGCATCGAGTCGGTCTTTATCGCCGACTATCCCGTCGCGGTGGGGGACATCCGGGTCACCCGGATCGCCAGGGAGGCGGCGCTCCGTCGGGCGAGCCAGGACGTCGCCTGGACGCTCCGGAGCAGGGTGCTGGAGGGCTTCTGACCCATGACCAGGTATGACGAGCTCATGGCAGGGCTGCGGAAGGGGAAGGTCCTGCCGGTCTACCTCTTCTTCGGGGAGGAGGGGTTCCTCATCCAGGAGGCGGCGGACCTCATCGTCCGGACCGTGGTCGATCCCGCGGGCCAGGACTTCAACTTCACCACGGTCTACTGCAGGAGCGCGACAGGCGCCGAGATCGTGAACCTCTGCCAGACCCTTCCGTTCATGGCCGAGCGCCGGCTGGTGATCGCCAAGGAGGTCGAGGCGCTGAAGGCCGCGGAGACCGAAGCGCTGATCGGCTACCTCCGTGATCCCTCCCCGAGCACCTGCCTGGTGCTGATCGCCAATCAACCGAAGTACGACCGGAAGCCGGTCATCAGCGCCGTGGAGGAGCAGGGGGCCGTGGTCCGGGTCTTCGCCCCCCTGGACCGGGAGATGCTGCCCTGGATCGAGTCCTGGGCGCGCTCACGGGGGCTGTCGATCGAGCGGGACGCGGCGCAGTATGTCTGGCAGTCGCTCGGCAGCGATCTCCAGACGATCAGCAATGAGCTTCAGAAGGCGGTCATCGGGCTGCAGGCCGGGAAGACCATCACGCTCGAGGACGTCCGGGCCGTGGTCGGCGATTTCCGCGAATATACCTCCTTCGACCTGGCGGAGGCCATAGGCCGGAAGGATGTCGAGCGGGCGCTCCAGGCGCTGCACCGCCTTATCCAGGAGGGCGAGCAGCCCGTGGGCCTGCTCGCCATGGTGCACTGGAACTTCCGGCGCTTGCTGCGCGCCAAGGCCATGGAGGAGGCGGGCGCGGGGTTCGAGGAGATCAAGCGGAAGCTCTCGGTGATCTTCCATCAGGCCCGGTCCTTCCAGGAGCAGATGCAGCGGTACCGCATGCCGGAGCTGACCAGGGCCTTCGAGGCCATGCTCCAGGCCGACCGGGCGCTCAAGTCCGGACGGATGACCGGCAGGCTGGCGCTGGAGCGGATGATCCTGCGGCTCTGCGGGGCCTGAGGCCCGAAATAAAAAACGCCCTCGCTTTGCGAGGGCGTTCGATTTCATGAGGTCTCCTGCGGGAGGGGATCAGGCTGCCGGTATCCTGCCGACCTTGGCGGAGAGCCGGGAGATCTTCCGGGAGGCGGTCGCCTTATGGATGATGCCGGCGGACGCGGCCTTGTCGAAGGCCTTCATGGCCTGGCCCAGCGCGGTCCGGGCGCTCTCCGCGCTCTTGGCCGTCACGGCCTGCTCGACCTTCTTGGCGCAGGTCTTGAGCATGGACCGCACGGACTTGTTCCGGTCATGACGCTTCGCGTCCTGGCGCTTCCTCTTGAGGCCTGATTTCTTTCTTGCGGATTTCTTCGGCGCAGTTGCCACGGAACCCTCCTTCCGGATACGGAAACAGGTTGACTTTATAACAAAAAGCCGGCGCCCTGTCAAGGGAAAAGCGCCGCCGGCCGGGGAAGGAAAAGGCTTTGCAGCAGGGGAGTTTTCTGTTATTGTGGGACGCAACGCGGCGCCCGCGGGCGCCGCGGCCCTCCCGGAGACCGTGGTGACCGCCTATGTCTGAGAACAGCAAGGTCGCGCGCGCAGCCGGCGTGGTCGGCGCGGCCACGCTCGCGTCCCGCGTCATGGGGTATGTGCGGGACATGGTCATGTCCTGGGCCTTCGGCACCTCCGCGGCAGCCGACGCCTTCTACGTGGCCTACCGCATCCCGAACCTGCTGCGGGAGCTGCTGGCCGAGGGCTCCATGTCAGCGGCATTCATTCCGGTCTTCACCGAGACGCTCACCAGGGGGTCGAAGGAGGAGGCCCGCCGCCTGGCGGGCGCGGTGCTGGCGCGGCTCCTGGTCATCCTCGCGGTCATCACCCTCCTCGGCGTCCTGTTCGCGCCCTACCTCGTCAAGGTCATCGCCTGGGGCTGGAAGTACGATACCAGCCGCGAGAAGTTCCTGCTGGCCGCGTCGCTCACGCGGATGATGTTCCCGTACCTGCTCTTCATCGGCCTGGCGGCGCTGGCCATGGGCATGCTGAACTCGCTCCGGTCCTTCCTCGCGCCCGCCCTCTCGCCGGTCATGCTGAACATCTTCACGATCACCGGCGTCGTTCTGCTCGCCCCGCGGATGCCGGACCCGGTCATGGGCGCCGCGGTCGGCGTGGTGCTCGGCGGGCTCTTCCAGCTCCTGATCCAGGTCCCGGGCCTGAAGCGGCAGGGGATGCTGCCGCGGCCGCGCTTCTCGCCGAGCCATCCCGGCGTACGGCGCATCGGCACGCTCGCCCTGCCGGTCTTCTTCAGCTCCTCGGTGAACCAGCTGAACATCGTGATCGGCACGGTCCTGGCCTCTTTTCTCGCCACCGGCAGCATCACCTACCTCTTCTACGGCATGCGGTTCATCCACTTCCCGCTCGGCATCTTCGGCATCGCCATCGCCACGGCAGTGCTCCCGACCCTCGCGGCGCAGGCGGCGCGGCAGGAGACGAAGGAGTTCCGGGAGACGCTCTCCCTGGGCCTCCGGCTCGTCTTCTTCATCCTCTTCCCGGCAATGGCCGGGCTCATCACCCTGCGCGTGCCGATCGTGAACCTGCTGCTCGAACGGGGCGAGTTCACCCATGTCTCGACCGCCGGGACCGCGGACGCGCTGCTCTACTATGCCGTGGGGCTCTGGGCCTTCGGGGGCGTCCGGATCGTGGCGCAGGCCTTCTACTCCCTCCAGGACACCCGGACGCCGGTGCGGATCGCGGTCCTGGCCTTCCTTGCCAACATCGTCCTGAGCATCCTCCTGATGCGGACGGAGCTGCAGCACGGAGGGCTCGCGCTGGCCAATGCGCTCGCGGCGATGCTGAACCTCGGGCTGCTCACGAAGCGGCTGCGCAAGAAGATCGGCCGGATGGACGGCAGGCGCATCCTGAACTCCCTCCTGCGGATCCTGCCCGCGTCCCTCGCCATGGCCGCCATCGGCGCCTGGGTGGCGCGGGACCCCGTCTGGCTCGGCCCGGGGAACGCGATGTTCAAGGTCGAGCTGCTCGGCGGCGGCATCGCGGCGAGCGTGGCATTCTATCTCTTCGCCATGTGGGTGCTCCGGAGCGAGGAACTGGCCTTCCTCTGGGGATTGGTGAGGAAGAAGCGGAAGGAGTAACCGATGAACGAGAAGAGAAGAGCGGTCTTCCGGACCGCACTGGGATGGGCCGGCCTGGCCCTGGCGGATGACGGGGTCGTTCAGGTGGTGCTTCCCCGGGCCTCCCGCATGGCTGTTCTGCGGGAGATGGGAGCCGGTCGCAGTGCCGCAGGGAAAGCTGAGAACGGACCGGTTTCCCGTGACCTCCGCAGGGCTGTCGTGCTGGTCCGCCGGTTCCTGACCGGCGGTGGACCGGCTGAAGGGCTCCACGCCGACCTGCGGGGATCCACGGAGTTCCAGCGCGCGGTCTGGCGCGCGGCCCAGGAGATCCCCTACGGCGAGACGCGCTCCTACGGCTGGATCGCGACGCGGATCGGAAGGCCGAAGGCCGCGCGGGCAGTGGGGCAGGCCATGGGCGCGAATCCCGTGCCCATCCTGGTGCCCTGACACCGGGTCATCAGCTCAGCCGGGACGCTGGGCGGATTCTCCGGGGGGCTGGGCCTGAAGAAGAGGCTGCTGGAGCTCGAGCGGAAGAACAAGGCGGCACGGAAAGCGTAGGGGCGGCCCTTCGTGGCCGCCCATTCTTCAGGGCCACCACGCAGGGTGGCCCCTACGGATATCCTGAGCAGACCCGCGTTGGATGAGGTGTCTGTTTGTTGTGAAGCCGCCTGTGGTTACTCTGATCTGATCCGGCTTGTCCGGCTTCACGAGGGATGCGGTACATGGAACGGAACGGAGCGTGGCATCTATGCTGCTGATGAGACTGGTGGTGGGGCCGCTGCAGGTGAACTGCTTCATCGTGGCCGACGAGACGACGAAGGAGGCGGTGGTGATCGACCCGGGCGACGATGCCCAGGAGATCCTCGCCATGGTGCGCCAGAAGGGGCTCACGGTCCGCTCCATCGTGAACACCCATGCCCACTTCGATCACGTGAGCGCCAACCGTGCGCTGAAGGAGGCCACGGGCGCCGAGCTGCTGCTGCATGAAGGGGACGCCCAGATGCTCGCCACGGTCCCCCTGACCGCGAAGATGTTCGGCATGACCGCGCCGTCCTCGCCGCCCGCGGACCGCTTTCTGAAGCACGGCGATGTGGTCACCGCCGGCGGCATCTCCCTCACGGTCCTGCATACGCCGGGCCATTCGCCCGGCGGCATCTGCCTCCTGGGCGACGGGTTCGTCTTCACCGGCGACGCGCTGTTCGAGAGCTCCATCGGCAGGACCGACCTGCCGGGCGGGGACCTCATGACCCTCATCAACGCCATCAAGGAGCACCTGATGACCCTGCCGGACGAGACGCAGGTCTTCTGCGGCCACGGCCCGGCGACCACCATCGGCGCCGAACGGCAGGAGAACCCCTTCCTGAACGCGGAGTCGGGGTTCTGAGCCCTCTTTTGCGAACCACGGTATTGAGGTTTTTCCCCGTTTGTGGTACATTTACCGACCCGATGCAGGATGCATGATCCAGGGGAAACCCCGCATCATCGTCATCACGGTCCCTTAGCGGTTTTCCGCTGGTCCATCATGGATCATGCATCTTGAATCCGTTCGCTGAAGGAGTTCCTCATGGTCGCCGGTCCCATTCGTGAAGCCCTTACCTTCGATGACGTGCTGCTGCTGCCCGCCAGGTCCGACGTGCTCCCGAAGGACGTGGACATCCGGGCGCAGCTGACCCGGAACATCACGCTCAACATCCCCATGGTCAGCGCGGCCATGGACACGGTGACCGAAGCACGGCTGGCCATCGCCCTGGCCCAGGAGGGCGGGCTGGGGTTCATCCACAAGGCGCTGCCCATCGCCCAGCAGGCCGAGGAAGTGGACAAGGTCAAGAAGTCCGAGAGCGGCATGATCGTCGACCCCATCACCATCGCGCCGGACGCGCGGATCAGCGACGCCCTGGACCTGATGAAGAAGTACCGCATCTCTGGCGTGCCGGTCACCAAGGGCCCGAAGCTGGTCGGCATCCTGACGAACCGCGACCTGCGCTTCGAGACGCGCATGAACCTCCGGGTCTCCGAGGTCATGACCAAGGACCGGCTGATCACCGCGCCCATCGGCACGACGCTCGAGAAGGCGATCAAGATCCTGCAGAAGTACAAGATCGAGAAGCTCCTGATCGTGGAGAAGGACGGCAGCCTCCGGGGGCTCATCACCATCAAGGACATCGAGAAGAAGATCAAGTACCCGCACGCCTGCAAGGACAAGCTGGGCAGGCTGCGCGTGGGCGCCGCGGTCGGCGTGGGCGATTACAGCGAGCGCGTGCCCGAGCTGGTCAGGGCGGGCGTGGACATCGTGGTGGTGGACACGGCGCACGGCCACTCCCAGGGCGTCATGGACGCGGTGCGCGGCATCAAGAAGAAGCATCCCTCCCTGGACGTGGTGGCGGGCAACATCGCCACGGCCGAGGCTGCCCGCGACCTGATCCGCGCCGGCGCGGACTGCGTGAAGGTCGGCATCGGCCCCGGCTCCATCTGCACGACCCGCATGGTCTCGGGCGCCGGCGTGCCGCAGATCACCGCGGTGATGGACTGCGTCAGGGTGGCGGACCGGTCGCGCATCCCGGTGATCGCCGACGGCGGCATCAAGTTCTCCGGCGACATCACCAAGGCGATGGCCGCCGGCGCGTCCTGCGTCATGATCGGCGGGCTCTTCGCCGGCACGGACGAGAGCCCGGGCGAGACCATCCTGTACCAGGGCCGGACCTACAAGACCTACCGCGGCATGGGGTCCATCGGCGCCATGGAGCGGGGCAGCAAGGACCGGTACTTCCAGGCCCATGAGCAGGAGAAGTCCAAGCTCGTGCCCGAGGGCGTCGAGGGGCGCGTGCCCTACAAGGGGGCGCTCGCCGCGAGCGTGCACCAGCTCATCGGCGGACTGAAGGCCGGCATGGGCTACTGCGGGGCCGAGAACCTGAAGGCGCTCCGGACCCGCGCCCGGTTCGTCAAGATCTCGACCGCCGGCCTGCGCGAGTCCCATGTCCATAACGTGGTGATCACGAAGGAAGCGCCGAACTACCGATTGGAGTAGTCAGTAGTCAGGATACAGGAGCCAGGAGAGCGATTGTAGGGGCGGCCCGGTGTGGCCGCCCTGATTTTTCGGAGCGCGGATGTCGAAGATAACGAACATCAGCAACGTGCGTGAGCAGAAGCGCAGAAAGAGCGCGGTCCCGCCCCGGCATGAGGGCTTCGAGCCCTGCAGCCCGGACATGACCATCTGCGGGGACTGCGACGACAACCGCTCGAAGAGCAAGTGCCCCCGCCTGAAGGAGTGGCTTGCGAAGCAGCAAAGATAAACCGTTCACCTGCCCTGCGTTCCCTGGAGCTCAGGGCATTTTGCGTAATTTGATTCATGGAGCAACTGTGGCCGAGAGACATGGTCATCAGGCGCCGCTGAACCGGGTACTTCAGGCAGTCGTCATGCCCGTCGGCGCTGTCAGGCTGGAGTGGGCCGGGACGGAAGAGAAGATCGACCGCAGCCGGGAGCTTCTGGAGCGCGAGCTGTTCCGGCGCTGGACCGTGAATCCGGACGGCGCATTCCTCTTTCTCGGATTCCGCGGTCAGTCCGTTTCCCTTTCCCCGTCGATCAATTATTTCCTCGGGTTCTGCGGTCTCTTTGCGGCTAAGCTGAGTCAGACGCCCGAGCTTGAAGCCGTCCGGCAGAAGGTCTCGGTCCCGATCAGCGAAGAAGAGCTTGAGCACGCGCTCGCCTCCGCGCCCCTGATGACGGGCGCCGAATATCTCACTCAAGCGGTGCTGGAAGACCTCTGGCAGCGGCTCCACGCCGAATTCCGCGGCGAGATCGGGCCCTATCAGGGAACGGTCGAGGAGTTCATCCGGCAGTACAGCCCCGACGTGCATCTTGTCGGAAGGGTGTTCTTTCACCTCGTCGAGAGCAAGAAGGACGATTCCCCGTTCGCGTTCCTCGCGACCTATTCAACGGGTCTCAGCCGGCAGGGAAAGTCGCAGCACCTCCCGCTCAAGCATGCCCTGCAGGAATACGGCAAAGACGGCAAGAAGCTGCTCGATCTGCTTACGACCGTTCATCGCGCGGCCAGGGAAAGCTCTCTTGTCGCGGAGCTCGTCGAAACGGGCGAACTGTTCCATCCCCTGGCCTGGACCGCGAAAGAGGCCTATGCCTTCCTGAAGGAAATTCCGCTCTACGAGCGATCCGGCATCCTCTGCCGCATCCCCGACTGGTGGAAGCGGGGGGCCACGGGCCTGCGTGTTCAGGTTGCGCTCGGAGCGCGTCAGCCCTCGGCCGTGGGCATGGATGCGCTCCTTAGTTTCGACGTCAGTCTCCATCTGGGCGGAGAGCGGGTCTCCGCGTCCGAAGCCAGGAGGCTGATCGAGTCTGCCGAGGGACTGGCGTTGATCAAGAACCGCTGGGTGACCGTGGACCCGGAAAAGCTCCAGGAAACCCTCGCTGCCTATGAACGGGCGAAGACGCTCTCGCAGGGCGAAGGGCTCAGCTTCCGCGATGCGCTGCGGCTCCAGATGAACCCGCAGGGACTGCTCGGCGGGGCGGGGGCCGGGGAGGCCGTTACGGTCACGAACGGACAGTGGCTCGATTCCGTTCTGGCGAGGATGCGCCGTCCCGAAGCAGCTCCCGCGGTGAAGCCGGGTCCCCGGTTCAAGGCGGACTTGCGGCCCTATCAGCACAAAGGCCTGGCCTGGCTTTCCTTCCTCCACCATCTCCGGTTCGGCATGTGCCTTGCCGACGACATGGGGCTCGGCAAGACCGTGCAGGTCCTGGCGCTGCTTCAGAGTCTGAAGGACAAAGGCGAGAAGGGCGCGAGCCTGCTCGTGATCCCGGCGTCGCTCATCGCCAACTGGGCAGGCGAGATAAGGAAGTTCGCGCCGGAGCTCTCGTTCTACACGGCCCATCCCGCGGGAAACGACGAGGGGGCCGTTCACGCAAAGAGCGCCGAAGAACTGGACCGGCTCGATCTCGTGATAACGACCTATGGCCGGGTCCATAAATACGAGTGGCTGCAGGCCTATTCCTGGAAGTGCGTGATCCTCGACGAGGCCCAGGCCATCAAGAACCCGGGCACGAAGCAGACCAGGGGCGTCAAGAAACTGCATGCCGGGAACCGCATCGCCATGACCGGCACTCCGGTGGAAAACCGGCTGTCCGATCTCTGGTCCCTCTTCGATTTCCTGAACCCCGGTCTTCTCGGAACGAGCGAAGAGTTCAGCCGCTTCGCAAAAGATCTGGCCAAGGACCCGGAGGGGTACGCCCGGCTCCGAAAGGTGATCAGCCCCTATATTCTCCGGAGGCTCAAGACGGACAAGACGGTGATCGCCGATCTGCCCGAAAAGGTCGAGATGAAGACCTACGCGCAGCTTACGAAGAAGCAGGCGGTCCTGTACCAGAAGCTCGTGCAGGGGCTCAGGAAGGCCGTCGAAACGAGCGAGGGAATCCAGAGAAAGGGCCTGATCCTCTCATCGCTCCTCAAGTTCAAGCAGCTCTGCAACCATCCGGACCACTACGCGGGCAGCGGCGCGTTTCACGAGGAGGAGAGCGGCAAGTTCGGGCGCCTGCGGGAGATCTGCGAGACGATCTACGAAAAGCGGGAGCGCGTCCTCGTGTTCACCCAGTTCCGCGAGATGACCGAGCCGCTGGCGCAGTTCTTGACGGGTATCTTCCAGCGCGGCGGACTGGTGCTCCACGGCGGGACGGCGGTGGGGAAACGAAAAGACCTCATCGCCCGGTTCCAGGGCGAGGACTACGTTCCTTTTATGGTGTTGTCGCTCAAGGCCGGCGGCGTGGGGCTGAACCTGACCGCCGCAAACCACGTGATCCACTTCGACCGGTGGTGGAACCCCGCGGTGGAAAACCAGGCCACGGACCGGGCGTTCCGGATCGGCCAGAAGAAGAACGTGGTCGTCCACAAGTTCATCACCAAAGGCACGGTCGAGGAGAAGATCGACCAGATGATCGAGGGGAAGCTCAAACTCTCGCAGGACGTGATCCAGTCGGGCGCCGAAGCGTGGATCACGGAGATGAGCAATGATGAGCTGATGAAGGTGTTTGCGCTATCGCTGGAATAAAGCGGGGGAGGGATCATGGCATTCTGGAGTTGGCCGCGATACGTGCCGAAGGCGGAAAAACAGGCGAGGGCCGCGAAGAAGCTCGAAAAGCTGAAGAAGAAGCGGGACGTGAAGCCCGTCGTTCTGCAAAGTAAAACTCTCGCGCGCACGTGGTGGGGCAAGGCATGGAACGAAAATCTCGAGCGGTACGCGGACTATGAGAACCGCATCGGCCGGGGCCGGAGCTACGTTCGCCACGGGGCCGTGCTGGATCTGCAGGTTCGCGAAGGCGAGGTAATCTCGCTGGTGCAGGGCTCGCGCGCGAAGCCGTACGAGATCATCGTCACGATCAAGAAGCTGAACAAGGATGCCTGGAAAACGATCACCTCTTCATGCGAAGGCATGATCGATTCGCTCCAGGAATTGATCGAAGGGAAATTTCCGAAATCATTGGCCGAGATTTTCATGCGGCAGGGGACCGGGCTTTTCCCCGCGCCGAAGGAGATCAAGCTGCAATGCTCCTGCCCTGACTGGGCCGTGATGTGCAAGCACGTTGCCGCGGCCCTCTACGGCATCGGCGCCCGGCTCGACGAGGACCCGTCGCTCTTCTTCACCCTGCGCGGCGTGGACGTGTCGGAGCTGGTCGGAAAGACCGCGGCGCGCAAGGCGGAGACGCTGCTCGAAAAGGCGAAGAAAAAGAGCGGCAGGATCATCGACGACTCCGACCTTTCGGCGATGTTCGGCATCGAGTTCGCCGGCGACGGGGAAGCAGCGACGGCGCAGGGACTGTCCATGGCCGTTGCCCGAAAGGCTGATCGCGGTCAAAAGAAAGCCAACTCTCCGAATGCCGCCAGGGGCGGCGGCAGGAAAGAGACCGGTTCACTGAGTTCAACAGGGGCTCCGGGGAAGACTGCCCGACGCGCTGCGCACGATAAAGGGAAGAATACTGATGGCAAAAAAACAGTAACGAAGCGGGGAA
>CAZTXN010000084.1:0-11575 GCA_964617655.1 uncultured Nitrospiraceae bacterium
ACGAGCGTCAAGAAGACGCAGCAGATCACCAAGGCCATGAAGATGGTGGCCGCGGCGAAGCTGCGCCGGGCCCAGGACCGCGTGATCGCCGCCCGTCCCTACTCCCGCAAGATGCTCGCGGTGATCGCCAACCTGGCGGGCCGCGTGGAGCGCGCCCAGCATCCGCTCCTGGCGAAGCGCGAGCCGAAGAAGGTGAAGCTCGTGGTCCTCACCTCGGACCGCGGGCTCTGCGGCGCCTACAACACGAACATCGTCCGCAAGGCCGTCGAGGCAGTCCGGCAGTTCCAGGCCGAGGGCAAGGAGGTCCGGATCAATGTCGTGGGCCGGAAGGGCCGCGACTTCTTCCGCAAGCGGCCGTCCTATACCATCGGCCAGTCCTGGTCGGACCTCGGGATGATCGACTATGAGAAGGCGGCGAACATCGGCAAGGTCATCGTCGACCGGTTCGCGGCGGGCGAGACCGACGAGGTCTATCTTCTCTACAATGAGTTCAAGAGCGTGATCCAGCAGAAGGTGACGCTCGAGAAGCTGCTGCCGGTCGAGCCGCCCGCGGAGGCGGACCCCTTCGCGTCGGCCGTGGACTACCTCTATGAGCCATCGGCCGAGGCCATCCTCGGGTCCATCCTGCCGAAGCACGTGGAGGTCCAGGTCTACCGGTCCCTGCTCGAGTCCCAGGCGAGCGAGATGGGCGCGCGCATGACGGCCATGGACTCGGCCACGCGGAACGCCAAGGACATGATCGAGCGGCTGACGCTCAAGTTCAACAAGACCCGCCAGGCCGCCATCACGAAAGAGATCTCGGAGATCGTGGGCGGCGCGGAAGCGCTCAAGTAACACGTCGGACGGATCGGACAGGTCCGACGCGTCGGACCGATTTTCACAGGGGGTTCTCAAGATGAGCACAGGCAAGATCGTACAGGTCATGGGCGCGGTGGTGGACTGCGAGTTCCCCGTCGGCGGCCTTCCCCGGCTGATGAACGCCCTCCGGATCGACCAGGCCGAGGACAAGGGCGTCGGCACGCCGGAGGTCCACCTGACCCTCGAGGTCGCCCAGCATCTCGGCGAGAACCGGGTCCGGACCGTGGCCATGTCCTCCACCGACGGCCTCACGCGGGGCATGAAGGTGAACGACACGGGCAAGCCGATCTCCATGCCCGTGGGCAAGGAGACGCTCGGCCGCATCCTGAACGTCATCGGCGAACCCGTGGACGAGCTGGGCCCGGTCAAGACCAGCGAGTCCCTCCCGATCCACCGGCCGGCGCCGATGCTGGAGGACCTGGACCCCACGAAGCAGCTCTTCGAGACAGGCATCAAGGTCATCGACCTCCTGGCGCCCTATACGAAGGGCGGCAAGACCGGCCTCTTCGGCGGCGCGGGCGTGGGCAAGACCGTGCTCATCATGGAGCTGATCAACAACGTGGCGAAGCAGCACGGCGGCTACTCGGTCTTCGCCGGCGTGGGCGAGCGCACCCGCGAGGGCAACGACCTCTGGGTCGAGATGAAGGAGTCGGGCGTCATCAACCGCACGGCCCTCATCTACGGCCAGATGAACGAGCCGCCGGGAGCCCGCCTCCGCGTGGCGCTCTCGGCCCTGACCTGCGCCGAGTACTTCCGCGACGCCATGGGCCAGGACGTGCTGCTCTTCGTGGACAACATCTTCCGGTTCACCCAGGCGGGCTCCGAGGTGTCGGCGCTTCTCGGCCGCATGCCCTCGGCCGTGGGCTACCAGCCCACGCTCGGCACCGAGATGGGCGCCCTGCAGGAGCGCATCACCTCGACCAAGAAGGGGTCGATCACCTCGGTGCAGGCCATCTACGTGCCGGCCGACGACCTGACCGACCCGGCGCCGGCGACTGCCTTCGCCCACCTGGACGCGACCACGGTGCTCTCGCGACAGATCGCGGAGCTCGGCATCTATCCCGCCGTGGACCCGCTCGACTCGACCTCGCGCATCATGGACCCCCATGTGATCGGCGAGGAGCACTATGACGTGGCGCGGAAGGTGCAGCTCGTGCTGCAGCGCTACAAGGAGCTCCAGGACATCATCGCGATCCTCGGCATGGACGAGCTCTCGGAGGAGGACAAGCTTTCCGTGGCCCGGGCCCGGAAGATCCAGCGCTTCCTCTCCCAGCCCTTCCAGGTCGCCGAGGCCTTCACCGGCACGCCGGGCAAGTACGTGCCGCTCAAGGAGACCATCAAGGGCTTCAAGGAGATCGTCGAGGGCCGCATGGACGACATGCCGGAGCAGGCCTTCTACATGCGCGGCGCGATCGAAGAGGTGTTCGAGCGGGCGAAGGAGCTCGGCTACAGCCGTTAGCCGGCAGGCCGGCTGGCGGACGCGCAGGGCCGGGTAGGACACCTTGAACGCGGAAGACTGGAAAAAGAAGATGGTCGCTGAAAAAGGAAAAATGCTGCTGGAGATCGTCGCGCCGAGCCGCCAGGTCGTCCGCTCGGAGCGGGTGGACGAGGTGATCGCTCCGGGGAGCGAGGGCGAGTTCGGCGTGCTGCCGGGTCACACGCCCTTCCTCACGACGCTCAAGGTGGGCATGGTGTCCTACCGCGAGGGGACCGAGTGGCACCACCTGGCCTGCGACTGGGGCTATGCCGAGGTGGGGCCGGACCGCGTCTCCATCCTGGCCGAGGGCGCCGACCGGGCGGCGGACATCGATCTTGCCGAGGCGCGGCTGGCCAAGGAGCGGGCCGAGCGGATGCTCGGCGAGAAGCTCGAGCAGAGGGACCACGAGAAGGCCCGCGTGGACCTGATGCGAGCCATGATCCGGATCCAGGTGGCGGAGCGGCACGGACAGAAATAGCGTTCTGCGCCGGCATGACGGTCGCACCGAACAGGCAGTCCTCCGGGGCTGCCTTTTTTGTTCCTTTCCCCGGCGGCCCCTCGGTCCTTGACAGCCGCCGGCAGCTCCGATACTATGGTGCATCCCTATGCTGAGCAAGCTGAAGCAAAAAGGGGCCGCGAGCTTCAAACGCACGCCCCAGCGGCTCGCCATCCTCGGCCACCTGGACGGGAACACAACGCATCCGTCGGCCGAGGATATCTACCGCGCCGTAGCGAAGAAGAACCCCTCCCTCTCCTTCGCCACGGTCTATAACACCCTGAACACCCTGGTGCTTGCCGGCGCGGTGCGCGAGCTGACGATCGATCCCGACCGGAAGCGCTATGACCCCGACACGAGCGATCACCACCACCTGATCTGCCTGGACTGCAGGAAGATCGCGGACATCCCCTGCGGGATCCCGGTGGAGGCGCCGAAGGGCGTGGCCCGGGACTTCACGGTGACGGGAAGCCATATCGAGTTCTACGGCGCCTGCGGCCCCTGCCGCCGGAAGAAGCGGAAACAGCGGCAGCAGCCGGGCAGGACCGGCTGACGCGGAGGAGTGCAGATCATGGGAACGACGGAGATCAAGCCGGGCATCTTCTGGGTCGGCGCCATCGACTGGGCCGTGCGGGACTTCCACGGGTACGTGACGCCCTACGGCACGACCTACAACAACTACCTCATCCGCGACAAGCAGGTCACGCTCGTGGACACGGTGAAGCACGACTTCGCCGACTACACGATCGCGAACATCCGCGAGCTGGTGGACCCCGCGAAGATCGAGCACGTGGTCATCAACCACATCGAGAACGACCACATGACCAGCATCGGCCGGATCATGGAGCTGGCGCCCAATGCCACGATCCATATCACCGCCCGCGGGAAGAAGGGCATGGACCGGTTCTTCGATACCTCGAAGTGGAACGTCCGGACCGTCAAGACCGGCGATATCCTCTCCACGGGCAGCAAGACCATCACCTTCCTCGAGACGCCGATGCTGCACTGGCCGGACTCCATGATGAGCTATATCAAGGAGGACCGGCTCCTGATCAGCCAGGACGCCTTCGGCCAGCATGTCGCCTCGGCCGTGCGCTTCGATGACGAGTACTGCGACCAGTACTCGGTCACCGCGCTGGAGCACGCGGTGGTGGACTACTACGCGAACATCCTGATGCCCTTCGGCGCCCTGATCAAGGCCAAGCTGGCCGAGGTGCAGAAGCTGGGGATCGAGATCGACATGATCGCCCCGGACCACGGGGTCATCTGGCGGAAGGACCCGGGCAAGATCCTCCGGATGTACCTCGACATGGCCGACGGCAAGGCGGACCTGCGGGTCGCGGTCATCTATGACACCATGTGGCACAGCACCGAGCACATGACCGTGCCGATCGCCGAGGGCATCCGGGCGGCGGGCGTCGAGGTGGACGTGGTCAAGCTCCGGTCCACGCCCATGAGCGTGGCGATCAAGAAGTTCTGGGAATGCCGGGGCGCGCTCATCGGCACGCCGACCCTGAACAACATCATGTTCCCGAGCGTGGCCGAGTTCCTGCAGCACCTGAAAGGGCTCCGGCCCCAGAAGCGCATGGCGGGCGCCTTCGGGAGCTATGGCTGGGGCGGCGGCGCGGTGAAGGAGGCCTACGAGGTCCTGAAGGCGATGGGGCTCGAGACCGTGGAGCCGGGCATGCAGGTGCTCTACCGCCCGGCCGCAGAGGACGAGAAACAGTGCTTTGAGTTCGGCAGGCAGTTCGCCGAGAAGGTGAAGGCCTATCATCAGCAGATGGGCGGCACCCTTCCGCCGGGCTGCAGGCCCTGAGAACGGTCGGCAACCGCGGCGCAGCGTCTCCCGGGGCCGGGCCGCCGCGATCATCAGCAGCGAGAAGGAGGACCCTATGTGGCGATGCACCGTGTGCGGCTATATCTATGACGAGGCGAAGGAAGGCGTGAAGTTCGAGGACCTTCCGGCGGACTGGACCTGTCCGGTCTGCAATGCGCCGAAGGACGCCTTTGTGAAGGAGTAGGGAACAGCGGAAGCGGGAAGAAGAAAAGGCCGGAGGGCTCTGCCCTCCGGCCTTTCTGATCAAGATCGTATGTCTAGAAAAGATGGCTGTACATGATCTGATAGTTCATCTGGCTGTGGGTCGTGGTCACCTGAGACCCGTTCGTAACGTCGATCTCAGGCGCATAGGTGAACGAAGCGTTCACTTTGTTGTCACGATCGATGTCATATCCCGCGCCCAGGGTGACGTGGGTCTTGATCGTGGCAGGGAACAGCGGATTCTCGAATTCGCTCGGGATCGGGTTGTTCGCGATGTTCAGGCCTGCACGCAGGGTCAGCTGGTCGGTCGTCTTGTGCGCGGCGCCGATCATGAACACGTGCTGGTCCTTCCAGTTCTGGAACAACGTGGCATCGAGAGCCGTTCCGGCGAAGGCGTTGCCGAACGTGTCGTTTTCTGCGGTGAAGGTCATGGTGAAATCCTTCAACACATCCTTCCAGTTGATCCACTTGTAGTCGAACACGACAAGGAATCGCGGGGTGGCCTGGTAGGCCGTGCCGAGACCAAGCATCTGCGGCCACTGGAAGTCCTTTACGGTGATCTTGCCGTTCACCGTAGCTTCCATGGCGGGGCCGACAGTTCCGTTCGCGTCACCATCATTCTGGTTCACATTGAACTTCAGGGATGCCCCCGATGTTTCGAGATCCCCCAGCGCGGTCTTGCTGTGGTAAGCGGCGCCGATCGTCAGTTGCTCTGACGCTTTGTAGACAGCGCCTATCTTTCCGGCGAAACCGGTTGCTTTGGCCTTGCCCGTGTAATCGCTTTCGTTGGTGAAGTTGAAAAAGCCCCAGTTGACCGGGCTGTCAGCATCCAGCGGGCCTGCCCCGCCCACAAAGCTTCCCAGGGTGGAGATCATGGACCCGCCGAGAGTGCCGTAACGTTCGGACCCTCCGAACGCGGCGATCATATCGCGCATCTGCTCGCCGCCCATGAGCATCTGGAGGTCCATGCCGGCCCAGACGAAATCGAGCGAACCACCGATCGAAAGATTCCTGTCCACTTCATACGAAAGCGGGAGCAGCAGACGGCCGACGCTGACCTCCGAGCGGGTCTGAAGGCCGGCATTGCCCATGTTCGGAGGAGCGGTGCCCGTGATCATGCTTACGAAGCCATCCATGATGCTGTTCGGGGCATACTCGGTGCCCATGCCGCCCTGGGCAAAGATACCGACGCCGTAGGTATACGAGCCCGTCTTGCGGACATAGCCGAAGGCGGGCATGAGGAACATGTCCGCTGACGAGTTCGCATCAGGCATGCCCGAATATTTTGTCGTAATATCGGGGCCGAGAACACCGACCGCAACGTCGAGCCGGGCCGGGCCTTCCATCAGGGAAAGCGTTGCCGGGTTGTTCATCATTGCGGCCGTGCCGTTGTCATAGGCCATGGATGCTCCGCCCATGCCGGTCGCAATGGGGCCGTAGCCCTCGAGGTTCATGCCGTTGGTGGCGAAGGATGCAGGCGCAAGGATGAGAGAAACGAGAAGGAGCAGGATGGTCGGAAGCGATGCAGCAGAAGCGGTCCTACCTAAGCGGATTCTCATAGGAATACCCCCTTTCGATTGACTTCCCCACAGGAGTCATTTGTAACATCGTTTTAGGACTAAAGTCAAATACATTTTAATATGTGCAACTATTTGTTATTCAGAGGGAATGCCCATTCTGTCGTGAGCGCTCTTCCGTTTCGAGGGATCAGCAGGAATAACCGGTCCGATCGAGCGACCCTGTCCGGGTTCCGGGCCTCGCTGGTTTGACAGGCCCTGCCAAAGCATCTATAATCATCGGGATTACGCGATCATGGCGAAGCTCACCGAAATACGGACCAATCATCTCAAGCACTGGCCTGAGGACGAGCGGCCGCGCGAACGGCTGCTGAAGCACGGCGCCGAGACGCTCTCGGACGCCCAGCTGCTCGGCATCATCATCCGGAACGGCGCAGGCGGCAGGACGGCCGTGGACCTGGGGCGGGAGCTTCTCGACCGGCTCGGCGGACTGGCCGGCGTCGCGCGGGCCGGCGTGAACGAGTTCCGTACGGTGAAGGGCATCGGCCCGGCGAAGGTTGCCGAGATCAAGGCAGCCATCGAGCTGGGCCGGCGGAACCAGCGACCCGCCCTGGCCGGGGCCTCGCTCTGCGCCAGCCGCGAGGTGGCGGACTATTTCCTGCCGCGCCTGAAGGACGCCCGGCGCGAGGAGTTCCGGTGCGTGCTGCTGGACACCAAGAACCGGGTCATCCGGGACGAGACGGTCTCGATCGGGAGCCTCACGGCGTCCCTGGTTCACCCCCGCGACACCTTCAAGACCGCGGTGCGCGAGTCCGCGGCAGCGGTGATCTTCGTGCATAACCATCCGAGCGGCGACGCCCGGCCGAGCCAGGAGGACATCCTCCTGACCCGGCGGCTCGTTCAGGCGGGCGACCTGCTGGGCATCCGGGTCCTCGATCACGTGATCGTGGCGGACGGCGGTCATTTCAGCTTCCGCGACCAGGGCCTGATCGCTCCGGCATGAGCGCCGGCAGGCGGCCATGAGCACGGAACCTTCCCTGACCGAAAGCTCCTGGATCGACGCGCATCTGCACCTGAAGGCCCCGTCCGCGCTCGACGACCTTGCTGCAGCAGGCATCGCGGCGGTCCGCGATGCGGGAACGCGCGACGGCGTGGGGCTTGAGATTCAACGGATGCAGCGGTCCGGGGGACCTGTTGTCCGCACCGCGGGCCGGGCGCTCGTGAAGGCAGGAGGCTATGGCGCGCTGCTCGGCAGGCCGCTCGGATCACCGGAGGAGATGCGGCGGGAGATCGCGGAGCTTGCCGATGCGGGAGTTGATATAATAAAGGTCGTGGCTTCGGGCGTAGTGAGCATCACGAGGGCCGGCGCGGTGACCGCCGGCGGGTTCAGCGCTGATGAGCTGAAGGCCGCGGCAGCCTTCGCCGCGGAGCGCGGGCTGTCGGTGATGTGCCATGCCAACGGACCGGATGCCATCAGCAGCGCCGTCGCCGCGGGCGTCCGCTCCATCGAGCACGGATTCTTCATCACCGAGGACCTGCTCCGCGCCATGGCGGATTCGGGGACCTTCTGGGTCCCCACGGTCGGGGCGCTGCGGCGCGCCGCAGCGGGCGCGGACGCGGCGCAGCAGATCGCGGTCGCGGGGATCATCGACCGCCATCTCGAGATGCTCGGCAGGGCCCATGCGCTCGGCGTGCCGCTCGCCGTGGGCACGGACTGCGTGCTGCCGGACCGACGGTACGGCGGCTATTACCGGGACGAACTGCAATACTTCCGTGCGGCCGGCATCCCGGCCGACGCGGTCGAGCTGATCGCGCGGGAAGGCGGAAGACGGCTGCTGTGCCTGGTTTAGAAGAAGGAAGGCAAGAGAGCAAGAGAGCAGGACGGTAAGAAGGATAGAGGGAAATGAGGAGGTTCTCATGCGAATCGGTGTCCTCTCCGGCGGCGGGGACGCTCCCGGCCTGAATGCGGTCATCCGTGCGGTCACCAAGACCGCCATCTTCAAGTACGGCTGGGAGGTGACCGGCATCATCGACGGGTTCGAGGGACTGCTCACGCCGACCAAGACGCGTCAGCTCACCTCCTGGAACACCCGGGGCATCCTCTTCGTGGGAGGGACGATCCTGGGCACCACGAACCGTGGAAACCCCTTCGCGCACAAGACCGTGGTGGGAGGCAGGGAGATCGTGGAGGACATGTCGCCCGTGGTCCTGGCGAACATCCAGGAGCTCGGGATCGAGTGCCTCATCGTGATCGGCGGGGACGGGTCGCTCAAGATCGGCCATGGCCTGCACAAGCTGGGGGTCCCGGTCATCGGCGTGCCGAAGACGATCGACAATGACCTCTCCTCGACCCATGTGACCTTCGGGTTCCGGACCGCGGTCGAGACGGCGACCGATGCGCTGGACAAGCTGCATACCACGGCCGAGAGCCACCAGCGCGTCATCGTCCTGGAGCTGATGGGCCGCTATGCGGGATGGATCGCGCTCGAGGCGGGCATCGCGGGCAGCGCGGACATCATCCTGGTCCCCGAGATCCCCTTCGCCTGGGAGAAGGTGGCCACGAAGCTCAGTGAACGAAAACGGTCTGGCAGCAAGTCGAGCATCGTCGTCGTGGCCGAAGGGGCCAGGCCCGAGGGCGGGGAGATGGCGGTGCGGGAGAAGGCGGCGGACGGGTACGTGCTGCGGCTCGGCGGCATGGGCGAGCTGGTGGCGCAGGAGATCACGAAGCGCACGGGCTTCGAGACGCGCGTGACCGTGCTGGGCCATCTGCAGCGGGGCGGCAGCCCCTGTCCCTATGACCGGGTGCTGGCCACGCGGTACGGCGCCGCGGCGGTGGAGCTCGTGGAGAAGAAGAAGTTCGGCGAGATGGTCTCGTACCAGCCGCCGGCCATCGGCTCCGTGCCGCTGGAGTCGGCGATCGACCGCCTGCGGCTGGTCGACCCCGAGGGCGACCTGGTCCGCATGGCCGAGGGCATCGGGGTATCCTTCGGAAGATGAGCCTCTTTCTCCTCACGTTCTTCACGGTCTACGGCGGCATGCACCTCTATGCCTTCCTCCGGGCGCGGGCCGCGCTCGGGTTCGGCGCCGTTGCGGGTGCGGGGCTCGCCGCCTTCATGCTCTTCATGACCCTGGCGCCGGTCCTGGTGCGCGTCATGGAGCGGGCCGGCCACGAGCTGCTGGCCCGGGCCCTCTCCTGGACCGGCTACCTCTGGCTCGCGTTCCTCTTTCTTTTCCTCTGCACCTCCCTGCTCTTCGACCTCTACGGCCTTGCGGCCAGGGCCACGGCATGGCTGCGGCCCGGCGGCGGACTGCCGCGGACCGCTCCGCTCCTGTCGTTCTCGCTCAGCGTCGGCATCGCCCTCGCGGTCTGCGTATACGGATATTTCGAGGCCCTCACAATCCGGACCGAGCGGGTGGTGCTCGAGACCGAAAAGCTGCCGAAGGGCGTGGAGCGGCTGACCATTGCCCAAATCACCGACGTGCATCTCGGCCTGATCGTGCGGTGCGACCGGCTGGTGGCCATCCTCGAGAAGGTGAACGAAGCCCGGCCGGACCTCTTCCTCTCCACCGGCGACCTGGTGGACGCACAGATCAACCATCTGCCAGGGCTGCGGGAACTGCTGCAGGACATCCGGCCGCGGTACGGGAAGTTCGCGGTCACCGGGAACCATGAGTTCTATGCAGGGCTCGAGAAGGCCCTGGCGTTCACGAGGGAGGCCGGGTTCACGGTCATCCGGAACGAGGTCCTGGATATCGGTCCGATCGTCATCGCGGGCGTGGACGACCATGCCGCGGTCCAGATGGGCCTGCAGCCGCCCGCGCCGGACCGCGCGGTGCTGACCGCGGCGGACCGGAGCAAGTTCGTGCTCTTCCTGAAGCACCGCCCTGCGCCGGACCCCGATGCCATCGGGCTCTTCGACCTCCTGCTGGCGGGCCACACGCACAAGGGCCAGATCTGGCCCTTCACCTACCTGAGCCGGCGCGCCTATCCGATGCAGGCGGGTCGGTACGACCTGGGAAAGGGATCGGTGGTCCATACCAGCCGCGGCAGCGGAACCTGGGGCCCGCCCGTCCGGTTCCTGTCCCCGCCGGAGGTGACGGTGATCGAACTGGTGAGGAAAAAAGGGACGTGATCGAGGAGCAATGGTGGACGGCATCGCGATCAGGTGGACGCATGGCTACCTCGGATGCATGATGCCCCTGCGTCGTGCCCGGGCCCGCCCTTGAAAGCTGAAACAGTATCAGAGCCTGTCTCAGAATTGGTTTTTTCCTGTCCCTGTTTTGGCGTCATTCCCGTACAAACGGAAATCCAGTGTCTTCGGTCTCTTCTGGATAACCGCCTCCCGTTTTCACGGGGGGCAAGTTTATCCTCGCGGAAGCGGGGACGGGTATGACGGGTTATTGCAGAACAGGCAATTTTGAGACAAGTTCAAGGGAAATCGTCTTGCCATTTGGAGGAATTCCCGTATAATTGCTCCAGAAGCGCGATAACACAACCCTGAAGGAGGGGTCATGAAGCGAGAGCTGATGCGCATCATTGCCATGGGTATCATCATTCCGTTGTTCCTGTCCGGCTGCATCCTGACACGGGGCGTGGACCGCAAGTTCCTCGGAGCAGGGGTCAGCAGGGCTGAGCATCCCAATCGCAAGGTCCTGGGCATCACGATCCTGCCGATCGCCTTCGCGCTCGACGTGGCGACCTTTCCCCTCCAGGCCATCCTGCTCATGATCTTCGGGGACAGCTTTCCCTATGACGACCTGGACGGAGCCAGCCTGGCCGCGCTGAGCAGCGACCCCCGGTTCCAGCGGATCCCCGCGGATGCGCGAACGCGCGCCCTCGCTGAACTCCCTTTGCTGCTGCGGTCCGGGCGGGTCTCCGGGGATACGGCGCTCGTCCTGCGAGAGGACGGGAACTGGGAGATTGTATACCTGAGTGCCCGGGACCGAGAGCGTCTTTACGCTCGTGCCTCGGGAGAGCCCCTGCTCATGACCGCGCAGACAGCGGCCCGGTGACGGGAAATAAAGCCTTTATACGGCTGATCACTGCGGGGAAACAGGCCAGGGGCGCGTGACCGGAAGGGGAACAGAGCAGGACAACAGAAAGAACAGCGAGGCGTCGGGGTCCCGGGACCCCGACGTTTTTTGTGTGCGCCCGGCAGGGCGCATTCACTTGGAGGTGCAAGTCCTCT
>CAZTXN010000085.1:0-2150 GCA_964617655.1 uncultured Nitrospiraceae bacterium
GCCTGGTCATACTCCTGCTCCGTGGTCCGGCGGTTGACCTTCTTGTGCTGGCTCGCCTTATACGCAGGGAAGTACTGGGACATGAGGCTGATGGAGACGTCCCGAGATATCTGTTCGGCCAGGAACCGCATCACCCGCTCGGTCCCGGACAGACCGTCGGGCAGCACCAGGTGCCGGATGATCAGGCCCCGCTTCGCCACGCCCTGCTCGTCCGTGACCAGGTTCCCGACCTGCCGGAACATCTCCCTGACCGCGGCATGGTTCACTTCAACATAGTGGGGAGCGACCGAGTACTCCATCGCCGCCTTGTCATCACCGTACCGCATGTCCGGCAGGTAGATGTCCACGATGCCGTCCAGCAGCCGGAGGGTCTCCACGGAATCGTATCCGCTGGAGTTGTAGACGACCGGCAGGGAGAACTCCCGCTCCCGTGCGATCCCCAGGGCCTTCAGGAACTGCGGCACGAAGTGCGTGGGCGTCACGAGGTTCAGGTTGTGGCAGCCCTGCTCCTGCAGCCAGAGCATCTGGCAGGCCAGCTCGCCGGGCGTCCGCTCGGCGCCGTTCCCCAGCTGGCTGATGGGGTAGTTCTGGCAGTAGACGCACCGGAGGTTGCAGTTCGTGAAAAAGATCGTGCCCGAACCCTTCGTTCCGGACAGCGGCGGCTCCTCGCCGTGGTGCGGACTGACGCTCGAGATGACCGGGTTCAGCCCCGACCGGCAGAAGCCGAGCTTCTCGTCCTGCAGCCGGTCCGTGCCGCACTCGCGCGGGCAGACGCGGCAGGGATTCAGCAGCCCGTACGCCGCTTCGATGCGCTGGTTCAGTTCATCCTGCGAGACCATCAAAACATATCCACTACGATTTCACGAAGAACATCAGAACCTTTGACACGGATCAAGTCCGATAACAGCTATGATAACGGCGGACACGGCAGTTGTTTTACATCCGTGTTGATCCGTGTCCATCCGTGGCCAAATGGCCTTTTCCCCGATCTCTCCGCGCCTCTGTGCCTCCGTGGCAGATGCTCAGTTCCTGCCTTTGTGCTTCTCCATCATCTCCACGAAGCGCTGGAAGAGGTACCGGCTGTCATGCGGTCCGGGCGAGGCCTCGGGATGGTACTGCACCGAGAAGGCCGGCAGCGTCTTGTGCTGGATGCCCTCGCAGGTATCGTCGTTCAGGTTCTTATGCGTCATCACGACCTGGTCCTTCACCGTGTCCAGGTCCACGGCGAACCCATGGTTCTCGGCTGCGATCTCGACCTTCCGCGTCGCGAGGTCCATGATCGGCTGGTTCCCGCCGTGGTGGCCGAACTTGAGCTTGTAGGTCTTCCCGCCCAGCGCCAGGCCGAGCAGCTGCTGGCCCAGGCAGATGCCGAAGACCGGCTTCTTGCCCAGGACCTTCCTGATGTTCTCGATGGCATAGGTCACCGGCTCGGGGTCGCCCGGTCCGTTCGAGAGGAAGACGCCGTCGGGCCGCATGGCCAGGACCTCCTCCGCCGGCATGGTCGCGGGCACCACGGTCACGTCGCAGCCCGCCTGGGTCAGGAGCCGCAGGATGTTCCGCTTGATGCCGTAGTCATAGGCCACGACCTTGTAGCGCGGCGCGCCCTTGGGCAGATAGCCCTTCTCGAGGTCCCAGTCGCCCTCGCTCCAGGTATAGGGCGCCGCGCAGGTCACCTCCCTGGCCAGGTCCAGGCCGGTCATCTTCGGAAGCTTTGCCGCCTTCGCCGCCAGGCTCGCGGGGTCCAGGTCCCGGGTCGAGATCACGCCCGGCTGGGCGCCGAAATCGCGGGTATGGCGCGTCAGGGCCCGGGTGTCGATGCCCTGGATGCCCACGATGCCGTGCTCCCGCAGATACTCATGCAGGGACTTCTTCATCCGCCAGTTGCTCGGGATGTCCAGGTACTCCTTCACCACGAACCCTTCCACCTGGGGCCGGGCGGACTCCACGTCCTCGTCGTTCACCCCGTAGTTCCCGATCTGGGTATAGGTCATGGTGACGATCTGACCCTTGTAGGAGGGGTCCGTCAGGATCTCCTGGTATCCGGTCATGCTGGTGTTGAATACCACCTCGCCCGACGCCTCTCCCTCGGCGCCGAAGGAGGCGCCCTCGAAGACCAGCCCGTCAGCCAATGCCAGCAATGCTCGTTTCAT
>CAZTXN010000085.1:2250-11473 GCA_964617655.1 uncultured Nitrospiraceae bacterium
AGGAGGCGCCCTCGAAGACCAGCCCGTCAGCCAATGCCAGCAATGCTCGTTTCATGCTATCTCACCTTCTTCATTCATCCACAAGATCAAAGATCCTTATCACGAATTACACAAATGGGACGAATATCACGAATGACTTCCCTGGACCTCGTGAGGTCGTGTTCTTATTCGTGTCATTCGTCTATTCGTGACATTCGTGTTCTGGTCTTTTTTCATTTTCGGCACTCCGCACTCCGAACTCCGCACTAGAACCGGTCCCTCACCTTCCCCTCGATGTCCACCACTTCCCCGGCCACCCGGTCCCCGTCCACGGTCACATAGATATAATGATGGAACCCGCCGTCCTCGTCCTTCGCGTAGAGCGGCGCGCCGCCGCCGCCGGCGATGATGTGCGGGATGCCGTCCACGGTCTTCCGGAGATAGAGATGCTCGTGCCCCAGGAAGACCGTCGTGACCCGGTGTCTCTTGAAGAGCTCGTGCAGCCGGTCGCGCTCCCCGGGATGCCGGTCCAGGCTGTTCCCGTGATGCCTGCCCCTTCCCTTCTCGGGAAAGAGCGGATGATGGAGGAAGACGAAGAGATGCCGTTTTCCCGCTCCGGAGAGCACGCCCTCGAGCCAGGAGTACTGCTCTCCCGTGATCCGCCTCTCCTCCCCTGCGCGGTATGAATCGAGCACGATGAAGAGCGCGTTGCCCGCGGGAAAGGAATAGTACAGCTCGTTCCCCGGCAGGTCCACCTCGTCGCGGTAGACCTGCTCGCTCCCGGCGACCGACGGGTCAGCGTCATGGTTCCCCCGGGTGAGGAAGTACGGCATGATCGCGGGCCGCGAAAGCTCCCGGAATCTGCGCCACTGCCCGCGGTCGCCCGGCCGGGCGATTTGGTCGCCGGTGTTCACGATCAGGTCCGGCTTCCGCGCCGCGGCCATGGCGATCAGCTTCCCGTAGACAGCATCGCCTGACCGGTTGTCGCCCAGCACAACAAAGGAGAACTTCGGCGGAAGCTTCTCGAGCGCGGCCAGCTGCTGCTCGATCTGCTGCTGTTGGGCGGCGGATACCTCAGCCGCGAACAGAAGAGCAGCAAGAAGACCCGCGAGGGTCTTACCAATCCGCAATCCGCACTCCGCAATCCGCAATCACAGGACTCCTCCCACGATCGTCCGCACCGCCCGGCCCCTCAGCTTCCATCCGTGGAAGGGCGTGTTCCGGGACCGCGACCGGAACCGCGATGCGTCCACGGTCCATTCCTGCTCCGGATCGAGAAGCGTGATGTCCGCCACGGAACCCGCGGCGAGCGAACCGCCGGGCCTCCGGATGATCCCCGCGGGAGCGACGCTCATGCGCCGCACCAGCTCGGCCATGGTGAGCACGCCGTCCTGCACGAGCTTCAGCGAGAGCCCCACCGCGGTCTCGATCCCCACGATGCCGAAGGGAGCCCGGTCGAACTCTCCCGTCTTCTCGTCCTCCGCATGGGGCGCATGGTCCGTGGCGATCACGTCGATCGTGCCGTCCCGCAGCCCTTCCCGGACCGCGGCGACGTCCCCCTCCGTCCGGAGCGGCGGGTTCATCTTCGCCAGGGTATCATACCCCCGCACGGCCTCGTCGGTCAGCGTGAAATAGTGCGGACAGGTCTCGGCCGTGACCGCGACGCCCCGCTGCTTCGCGTCCCGGATGATCCGGACCGCGCCCGCGGTGCTCACATGGCAGATATGGAGGCGCGCGCCGGTCAGCTCGGCCAGCGCCACGTCGCGGGCGACCATCACGTCCTCGGCCGCGTTCGGGATGCCCCGGAGCCCCAGCTCCGTGGACACGAACCCCTCGTTCATCACGCCGCCGGCGGCCAGGCTCGCGTCCTCGCAGTGCGAGAGGACCGCGATATCGAAGATGCGCGAGTACTCCAGTGCCCTTCGCATCATGGCGGCGCTCATCACCGGCCTGCCGTCGTCCGAGACGCCGCAGCACCCCGCCTCGCGCAGCTCGCCGATCTCCGCGAGCTCCTCGCCCTTCGATCCCTTGGTGACCGCGCCGACGGGGTGGACGCGGCAGGCGCCTGCGGCAGCTGCCTGGGCAAGGATATGCTCGGTGACCGACCGGTTGTCGTTCACCGGGTCGGTGTTCGGCATGCAGCAGACCGCGGTGAACCCGCCCGCCTGCGCCGCGGCCGTGCCCGTCGCGATGGTCTCCTTGTACTCATACCCGGGCTCGCGGAGATGGACATGCATATCGATGAACCCCGGGACCACCAGCATGCCCGCGGCATCGATCACCTGCGCGCCGCCAGAGGGGAAGGAGCCCGGCTTCCCGAGCTTCGCGACCTTCCCGTCGCTGATCAGCAGGTCAAGCTTTTCGTCGACCCTGTTCGCCGGATCGATGATATGGCCGTTCTTTATAAGGATGTTCATGAGATGATCCTTTTGGACACGGATTGACACGGATCGCATGTGTGGTCACACGCAAGGTCGATCCGCCGTTATCAGAGCCCTTATCGGCCTTGATCCGTGTCAAAGACGTTCATGCCTCTGCTTTCTGCCCGCCGGCAAGGAGGAACATGACCGCCATGCGGACCGCCACGCCGTTCGTCACCTGGGCCAGGATGACCGAGGAGTGGTCCGCCACGTCCGACGCGATCTCCACCCCGCGGTTCATGGGGCCGGGATGCATCACGATGGCGTCCTTCCCCGCCCGGCCGAGCCGCGCGCGGTTCAACCCGTAGAGCCGCGCGTACTCCCGCACACCGGGGAAGAGCCCGGCCGCCTGGCGCTCGAGCTGCAGCCGGAGCATCATGATGACATCGGCGCCGGCGATGGCCTCGTCCATATCGAGATGCACCGTGGCCCCCGTCCGCTCGATGCCCGCGGGGACCATCGTGGCCGGGCCGCAGACCCGGACCGCCGCGCCCATGGCAAGGAGGCCGTAGATGTTCGAGCGGGCCACGCGGCTGTGCAGGATGTCCCCCACGATCGCCGCCGTGATGCCCTCGAGCCGTCCGAGCTTCTCGCGGATGGTGAACAGGTCGAGGAGCGCCTGGGTCGGATGCTCATGAAATCCGTCGCCCGCGTTGATGACCGAGCTGGTGAGCCTTCCGGCCAGGAAGGCCGGCGCTCCCGAGGACCCGTGGCGCACGATGAGGATGTCCGTCCGCATGGCCTCGATGTTCCGGGCCGTATCGAGGAGCGTCTCGCCCTTCGTGACGCTGCTCGTGGAGGTCGAGATGTTGATGACGTCGGCCGAGAGCCGCTTGCCCGCCAGCTCGAAGGAGGTGCGCGTCCGGGTGCTCGCCTCGTAGAAGAGGTTGATCACCGTCTTGCCGCGCAGCGTCGGCACCTTCTTGATGTCCCGCTCCGAGACGTCCTTGAAGGACGCCGCCGTGTCCAGGACCTGGGAGATCTCGTCCCGGGACATTCCCTTGATGCCGAGCAGGTCTTTTGAGCCTAACGCCATGAACCAACCCCTATGAGGACCTCGTTCATTCCGAAATCCGCATTCCGCATTCCGCACTGCCCTGCTATTCTTCCCGGATCACGACCTTCTCCTCGCCGCCGTCCTCGGCGAGCATCACCTCGACCAGTTCCCTGGCCGAGGTCGGGAGGTTCTTGCCCACGAAGTCGGCGCGGACCGGAAGCTCGCGGTGGCCCCGGTCCACCAGGACCGCCAGCTGGATCCGCCGCGGCCGGCCGTAGTCCATGATGCTGTTCATCGCCGCGCGGATCGTCCGGCCGGTATAGAGCACGTCGTCCACCAGCACGATGACCCTGTCCTGGATGTCGAAGGCGATGTCCGTGGCCTGCGGGACCGGCTGGGACTTGCGCGTGGCGAGGTCGTCGCGGTACATGGTGATATCCAGGCTGCCGACCGGCACCTCCACGTTCTCGATGGCGGCGATCCGGGCGGCCAGCCGCTTCGCCAGGTGCACCCCGCCCCGCTGGATGCCGATGAGGCCGAGCTCCTTCGCGCCCTTGTTCTTCTCGACGATCTCGTGAGCGATGCGCGTGAGCGCCCGGTCGATGCCCGCCCGGTCCAGGATGAGCGCTTTTTCCCGCTGGTCAGCCATTCCCCCGCCCCCCAATGGTCGCAAAAAAACCTTCTCCCCTCGCTTCGGGAAGAAGGTCACTGTGTCCGCACGCAGACGGTCCGATCGTGTACAGCCGGTACATGTTCCACCCTTTCTGGCCTCACGGGACCAGACTTAAAGAGGATGTCCTGCTACCGGGCTACCTTACTCCAAGCGCCGGCCCCCTGTCAAGCATTTTCTGGCTTCCGGAAGCCGGCTTCGGGTTCGCGGAAGGCTGTTGTCGCCGCAGATGCGAAATATGATACAATACGACGCGTACTGAGGCCGGTCAAGCTTCCTGAGACGCCTCTTTACGAGCAGAATACTACGATGAACAACAGGACCTCACTCTTCATAGCCGCCGTTTTCATTATCCTCTCCCTTCTTCCCTCTCCCTTCGTTCCCTGCGCGGAGGCGATGTCCGGCCGGCGGGTCACGGTCGGGGTGCTGGCGTACACGCACCTGGCGCTGAAACGGACCGGGGAGGACGTCCAGGCCGCCGAGTACCTGGGCAGCATCCAGTCCTGCGCCGGCCGCGCCGCCACCCTCACCCGGGGTCTGCTCGCCTTCAGCAGGAAGCAGGTGATCGATCCGCGGCCGGTCGGTCCCAGCGAGATCGTCCGCGGCCTGGAGCCGCTGCTGCGCCGCCTCATCGGCGAGCATATCGAGATCAGGACCTCGCTGGAGGACCCGGGCCTGACCGTCATGGCGGACAGCGGACAGCTCGATCAGGTGCTCATGAACCTTGCCACGAACGCGCGCGATGCCATGCCCGACGGAGGCGTTCTCACCATCGCGACCGGCTCGGTCGTTGCCGACGGCTCGTTCCCGGCATCCCACCCCCGGGCCGTGCCCGGGGCGCGCTACGCCTTCCTCGCCGTCTCCGACACGGGCATCGGGATCGATCCCGGGGACCGGGAGAAGATCTTCGAGCCCTTCTTCACCACCAAGGAAGTGGGCAAAGGGACCGGCCTGGGGCTGGCCATCGCCTTCGGCATCGTGGAGCAGCACCGCGGATGGATCGACCTCGGGAGCACGCCGGGCGGGGGAACGACCTTCACCCTCTATCTGCCGGCCACCGGGGCCGTGGCGGCCGCGCAGGCAGGCCCTGCGCAGGAGCCCGTGCGGGGAGGCACCGAGACCATCCTGCTGGCCGAGGACGACCCTGCCGTGCGGGGCAGGCGCAATCGTGATCCGCACCGCCCGCCGGTTCTGGCTGCCGGAATCCCTGGTCTATGGATTTCCTTACCTAATTATGTCCGCTTTCCTCCAATCGGGAGCTGCCAGGCCCTCTATCTTCTTGTTTTACCACATGATTTAATTATTGATCGCAGGAACGAAACTTGCATAAAATACTAGTGATGACTAATTAATTCTGTCATCCCCCATGAGAACCATTGCCAGGTCCATAGGTGCCGCAGCCATCACAGCGCTCTTTCCGGCCGGAAGGCTCGCCGCGGCCGAATCCTCGATCGATGATGTCGAGGATGCGGTCGAGCTCGTCGCGACCGGATTCGCCGCCTTCCCCTGGCCGGTCCATCTGCTCTCCGGCGCGGCCCTGCTGGCCCTCCTCTACTTCCTGTACCGGACCGTCAGGAACCGCAACCTGGCGATGGAGCGCTTCCGCGAGACCCATGATACGCTCCGCACCATCACGAGCGCTGCCAAGGACGCCATCGTCATGATGGACAACCGGGGCGCCATCTCCTTCTGGAACCCGGCGGCGGAATCCATATTCGGCTACACCGCCGCCGAGGCCGCCGGCAGGGAGCTGCATATCCTGCTCGCCCCGCCGCGCAACCAGGACCAGTACCGGGCCGGGTTCGAGCGGTTCCGCGCCACGGGCGAGGGGCCGACCGTAGGACGGACGCTGGAGCTCACCGCGGTGCGGAAGGACGGGACCGAGTTCCCGCTGGAGCTCTCCCTCTCGGCCCTGCAGATCAAGGGGAAGTGGCATGCCGTAGGCGTGCTGCGCGACATCACCCTCCGCAAGCAGGCGGAGGAGGAGCTCCTGTCCCATCGGGAAAAGCTGGAAGCGCTGGTGGCCGAACGGACCGAGGAGCTGAACGCGGTCAACGAACTGCTCCGGAAGGAGCTCCAGGACCGGCAGCGGACCGAGGAGGAGCTCTACCGCTCCGAGAGCTTCCTGAGCTCGATCTTCGACGGGTTCCACGACCCCTTCAGCATCGTGGACCGGGACTACCGGTTCGTGCGGTTCAACGACGTCTATGCGAAGACGCGGGGAAAGATGGCGAAGGACCTGTACGGCAAGCGGTGCTACGAGGCGCTCTACGGCCGCGCAGGCATCTGCGGGGACTGCATCGTCGGCACGACCTTCCTCTCCAGGGACCCCTGCGCGAAGGAGAAGCTCCTGAAGCTCCCCGACGGGACCGAGGCCTGGTTCGAGATCTCGACCTACCCCATCTTCGACCGCAACGGCGAGGTCTCGCATGTGGTCGAGTACAGCCGCGACATCTCCGCCCGGAAGCGGGAGGAGAACGAGAAGGAAGAACTCATCCGGAAGCTGAACCACCTCTCCACCACCGACGGCCTGACGGGGCTCCTGAACCGCCGCGCCCTGAACGAGATGCTGGAGCATGAGATCAACCGGTCGGCGCGGTACGGGACGGATGTGTCGGTGATCCTCTGCGACATCGACCGCTTCAAGCAGATCAACGACACCTACGGACATGCGGCCGGCGACCGGGCGCTCACGGCGGTCGCCGGGCTGCTGCAGCGGACGGTCCGGAGGTCCGATGTGATCGGCCGGTACGGCGGGGACGAGTTCATGATCATCCTTCCCGGCGCCTCGCTCGACGGCGCGGAGGATCTCGCGGAGAAGGTCCGGCAGGCGGTCCAGGAGCTGGACCTCGCCCTGGACGGCAGGGGCCCGCTCAGGCTCTCGGTCAGCATCGGCGTCTCGAGCTGCTGCAGACCGGGCGACGACCTGGACCGGCTCGTCTCCCTCGCCGACGCGGCCCTCTACGCTTCGAAAGAGGCGGGAAGGAACACGGTCTCGGTGCAGAGACGGTAGGCCGCCCCCGCACCCCCTTCTTCCATTCGTGTCATTGTTGTTCAGATGCATTGACTTTCAGGGCAAGAAGCAAGGCTTCAACACGAATCGCACGAATATACGAATGTCACGAATGAAAGCAAGAAGGTCGAACAGCGGCCGGAACCCTTTTTTTGACAGGATAACAGGATAAGTTCGGATATCTGATCCAGGAGTTTGCTGAAAAAGTTCTGGATTGTCATTGTGAAAAGCGTTTTTGCAAGCCTGCTCCCGTGTGATGAAAGCCGGAGAAGCGATCTCGTATCCACTAGAAATACCCAACGACGAGTTTGTTTCGTTTCTCTCGCAAAAACGATCAAAAGCCCTTTTCCGTGACCTGCCCGAAGGTCCTGTCGATCCTGTGATCCTGTCAAGGCCTTTCGTATTCCTGTAATTCGTCCATTCGTGTCATTCGTGTTCGGCAGTTGCCGTTCATTCTAATCGCATCCTGCCTATCCTGTTATCCTGTCGAGATCTGCTCCCGTTCTTGTTCGTGTCCTCGTGCCTTCGTGGCGACAGGGTCCGTTCTTCCATAAAAAAGAACGGCGGCCGTAGAGGCCGCCGTCATCATAGCATATCCGGAGGACCGGGTGAAGGTCCCTGTTACTTCTTCCGCTCCGACCCCTTGCCGTAGAGGCGGTCATACTCGGCCGGATGGTGATGCTTCAGCTGCTCGATGGTCATCTTCCCGGTCAGCCACATCCAGTTCATGGGGAACACCTCGGACCGCAGGTGCTCGTTGTAGAAGTGGAAGATCAGGATGAACACGATGGCCAGGAGCGCCTCGTCGCTGTGCATGATGAAGAGCACGTCCCAGATCCACGGGAGCGTGAAGGCCGGGAAGAGCGACGAGACGGTCACCGGGAAGGCCAGGAAGAACCCCGAGGTGCCGATGATGAACATGCCCCAGTAGACCGCCCAGTAGTCGAACTTCTGCATGTAGTTGAACTTGCCGAAGTAGGGCTTCTCCTTCCGGAACCCGAGGAAGTACAGGAAGTTGTGGAAGGCGTCCACGACGTCCTTGGGCATGGGAACGATGGAAAGGCTCAGGTCCTTCTTCCGGGCCAGGTTCAGCAGATAGAACTGGTGGTAAACGAAGTCCAGCAGCATGATGATGCCGGCCACCCGGTGGATGATGCCGGCGGTCTTGGCGCCGCCCCAGATGCTGATCCAGGCGCTGGACGGCTCCACGTAGGCGTACTTGAGCCCCCAGCCGGTGAAGGACAGGAGCAGGAAGGTGGTGAACATGATGATGTGCTGGATGCGCGCGGAGAGGTCGAACCGCTCGATCTCCTGCGGAATCTGCTTTTCCATTAGTGGCTCCCTCCTTTCCGGAAGAGGCGGTCGCGGATGTCCGCGTAGATGTCCAGGAGCACGTGGACGATGATGAAGAGGAAGGTGCCGACGGTCAGCAGGATCAGGCCGATCTCGGCGAAATGCGCCACCGGATGGAGCGGCTGGTGCGTGATGGCCGCGACGAACTTCTCCGTGGAGCCGGGATGGCAGGCGCCGCAGGTCTTCTTCTTCGCCTCCACGCTCCCGACCGGGGAGGCCGGGTCCTTGGCGCTGATGACGTCATGGGACCCGTGGCAGTCGGCGCAGGACGGCGCGCCGGTATGGCCGAGCTTCAGCTTCCGGCCATGGAAGCTCTCGAGGTACCGGTCTTTGACCAGCGGCGAGAAACCGTACTTCTCGGAGATCTCCTTCCTGCCGTGGCACTCGCCGCAGCTCTCGACGATGTTGAAGAGATAGACCCGGGAGGCGGCGCTGGGGCGGGCCTCGATATAGTGCGGCGACCCGTGGCAGCTCGTGCAGACCGGACCGTCGCCGGACCGCTTCACCATGACGTTCCGGCCGTGGATGCTCGCCTTGTAGGACTCATAGGCGTCAGGATGGCAGCTCGCGCAGGCGGCCTGCGCCAGGGGGTCCTTCCTGCTCGCCGGCGATACCGCGGCGGCCAGGTCCTTCGTCGCCTTGTCCGGAGCGGCCCCTGCCAGCCCCTGGTGCTGGTCGCCCTTGGGCGAAATGTGGCAGGTGATGCAGTCGAAGGAACCATGGACGGACTGGGAATACCTTTCCTGCTCGACCTTCACCTCCCCTTCCATGGACCCGTGGCAGCTCAGGCA
>CAZTXN010000086.1:0-11452 GCA_964617655.1 uncultured Nitrospiraceae bacterium
CCCCCGCCCATCGCGAAGCCCCAGGCCGCCTGAGCAGAGCATCCGCACGGCAGAATAGACATAGGCAGGCCCTCACAGGCTTTCCCTGTCACACCACCGTGCGTACGGGTCCGTACACGGCGGTTCGGCTGGTTAAGCGGTGCGAACAACCAATCTCGGAAGGCCGAGCGAGTCGAAGTAGGCATTGGGGAGCGCTCGTTGCAGAGTGGCATGGCGCGCCATGCGCCACGGGCCTCTCGGTGCGCCCGCCGCAACTGCCGCCGGGTAGGAAGGAACACCCCGTTTTCGCAGTTCCTTGTACCGGGTCGTCCCTCGTTTCCATTGCCGCCGCAGATTTGGTCCCCTGCCCCAGGTGAAACTGAAGCCGAGGAATTTCCGCTCCTGTGGTTTCCCCACCGCGCTCTTCTTCTCGTTGACCTTGAGCTTGAGCTTCTTCGCGATGAACGTCGTGATGCTCTCCATCACGCGCTGTCCCGCACGTTCGGTCTTGACGTAGATGTTGCAGTCGTCGGCATACCGGACAAAGCAGCGACCTCGTCGCTCAAGCTCCTTGTCCGGTTCGTCGAGCATGATGTTCGACAGAAGGGGCGATAAGGGGCCGCCCTGGGGGGTCCCTTCGTCCGCGGGGCTGACGAGTCCGTTTTCCATGACCCGGCGGTGAGGTAGGCGCGGATGAGCTTGAGAAGGCGCTTATCCGCCGCCTTCCGCGCTATCCGGCTCATCAGGATGTCGTGATTGACCCGGTCGAAGAACTTTTATGGATGGAGGACTTCGCGGTCATTGGCCCGCTCGTCCGGCGCTCACGCCTCGTATCCGGTTCTTGTCCATCGGCTCGCGCGTTTGCTCCGCGCTGCTTTCGGACATAGCCTCACGGCGACGCCCTTGCGCTTCGCTACCCCTTCGCCTCCATCAGGCTGGGGAGAGGACTTCCACCTCCAAGCTGTCGAACATGCTCGGCACACCAAAAAACGGGGCTGGCCAGAAGGCCAGCCCCGTCATTGCTGCTTGATGCCTGCTGCGCCCTAGATGAGCGGCACGATCAGCAGGGCCACGATGTTGATGACCTTGATCATCGGGTTGATGGCCGGGCCCGCGGTGTCCTTGTAGGGATCGCCGACCGTGTCGCCGGTCACCGAGGCCTTGTGGCCGTCGCTGCCCTTCTTGTGCACGACGCCCTTGCTGTCCGTCACGCCGTCCTCGAAGGACTTCTTGGCGTTGTCCCAGGCGCCGCCGCCGCTCGTCATGGCGATGGCCTGGAACAGGCCGGTGATGATCGAGCCGATCAGCACGCCGCCCAGGGCCTCACGGCCGAGCACGAGGCCGACGACCACCGGCACGACCACCGGGAGGAGCGCCGGGAGCATCATCTCGCGGATGGCGCTCTTGGTCACGATGTCCACGCACTTGCCGTACTCCGGCTTGCCCGTGCCTTCCATGATGCCCTTGATCTCACGGAACTGCCGCCGCACTTCCTCCACCACGCCGCCCGCCGCCTTGCCCACGGACTCCATCAGCAGCGAACCGAAGTAGTAGGGAAGCAGGCCGCCGATGAAGAGGCCGGTGAGGACCATGGGGTTCGAGAGGTCGAACTTGATCTCCACGGCGAAGGACCGGGAGTACTCGGCGAAGAGCACCAGGGCCGCGAGGCCGGCCGAGCCGATGGCATAGCCCTTGGTCACGGCCTTCGTGGTGTTGCCGACCGCGTCGAGGGGATCGGTGATCTCGCGGACCTCCTTCGGCAGCTCGGCCATCTCGGCGATGCCGCCCGCGTTGTCCGTGATCGGGCCGTAGGAATCGATGGCCACGACGATGCCGGTCATGGAGAGCATGGAGACCGCGGAGAGCGCGATGGCGAAGAGGCCGTTGGCCGCGTTGCCCGCGAAGCCGCCGCCCAGCGAGAAGGCCCAGAGGATGGCGCCGACGATGACGATGACCGGCATGCCCGTTGACTTCATGCTGACCGCGAGGCCCGCGATCACGTTCGTCCCATGGCCGGTCAGGCTGGCCTGGGCGATGTGCTTCACCGGGCCGTACTCCTTCGCGGTGAAGTACTCCGTGATGGCCACGATGGCGCCGGTCAGCAGCAGACCGATCAGCGCCGTCATGAAGACGCCGGTCTGGGAGAACGCCTGCTCCACGTTCGGCTGCTTCAGGAACCAGCCGGAAGCGAAGTAGAAGGCGCCGGCCGCGAGCACGCCCGAGACCGCCAGACCCTTGTAGAGGGCGCCCATGATGTAGTTCTTGGCGCCGAGCTTCACGAAGAAGGTGCCGATGATCGAAGCGATGATGGAGACGCCGCCCAGCAGGAGCGGGAACTCCACCCACGGGCTGGCCTCGCCGAAGACCGTCTTGGCCAGCAGCATGGCGGCCACAAGGGTCACGGTGTAGGTCTCGTAGAGGTCCGCGGCCATGCCGGCGCAGTCGCCCACGTTGTCGCCCACGTTGTCCGCGATCACCGCCGGGTTGCGCGGGTCGTCCTCGGGGATGCCCGCCTCAACTTTGCCGACCAGGTCGGCGCCCACGTCCGCGGCCTTGGTGTAGATGCCGCCGGCGATACGGGCGAAGACGCTCATGAGCGAGCAGCCGAACCCGAGGCCGATGAGGGCATGGAACGCCTCGGCCGGTGCCGCCGCCTTGGCGACGGCATAGAAGACCGCGATGCCGAGGATGCCGAGGCCGACGACCATGATGCCGGTCACCGAGCCGCCCTTGAAGGCCAGGGTCAGCGCCGACTGGAGGCCCTTGCTCGCCGCGGCCGCGGTGCGCACATTGGCCCGCACGGTCACCATCATGCCGATGTAGCCGGCCAGGGCCGAGCCCACCGTGCCGATGATGAAGCCGATGGTGGTCCAGATGCCGAGGAACGACAGCAGGACCGCCAGGACCACGGCGACGACCGCCACGGTCTTGTACTCGCGCGCCAGGAACGCCATGGCGCCTTCCTTCACCGCATCCGAGATCTGCTTCATGCGCTCGCTGCCTGCATCCTGCTTGTTGACCCATGCCGCGAGGTACAGCGCGAACGCAACGCCGATCGCCCCGCAAACGATGGCAAAAAGAATTATACCGCTCATTCCCTCTCCTCCTTTAAGCTGTGTGAAGTGTCCTGTATAAGGACCGGTCAAAGAACATTCTTACAGATCGTGATCGTCTTTCCTCTGGTCTCGCGGCAGCGGCATCCCTCCCTGTTCGCCGGCTCCCGGCGCAGCGCCGGATCGAGAACACCCCTACGCCTCGAAGCCGCCGATGAAGTCCTTGAGATACTGGTTCTCGGCCTTGAGGTTCTTGACCAGCACCCGGACCACGTCGCGCATGGAGAGCATGCCGACCAGCCCCTGCTCGTCCACCACCGGAAGGTGCCGGATGTTGTTCTGGATCATGACCGCCATGACATAGTCCAGGTCGTCCCCCGGCTTCGAGACCAAAAGGTTCCGGGTCATGACATCGCTCACCAGGACGCTCCTGCAGTCCTTGTCGTTGGCCATGGTCTTGACCACATCGCGCTCGGTGACGATCCCGGCCAGCTTGCCCTTCTCCATCACCAGCAGCGCGCCGATCTTGCACTCCGCCATCTGCTTCGCAGCATCCTGGACCGCCTGGTCGCTCACGATGCTGAAGCATTCGATGCCCTTGATGCTCAACAGCTCTTTTACTCGCATAACGTACTCCTGCGTTGCCTCGGTACAGGCAGCTGACCCGCCCCCTACCGCTTCGGCTCCCGGCCCGTGTACTTGGCGTAGACCATGGCCGTGGTCCGGTAGAAGAGATGGGCGAACTTCGAATAGGGCGCATAGGCAAAGAGCGACCAGACGAAGACGAGGTGGAGGTAATACACCCAGTAGCCGATGGTCATTTCCTGGACCCGCAGCCACCAGGCGAGCATCCCGGTGGCGCCCACACCGATGACGATCAGGAGGAAGATCCAGTCGAAGTAGGATCCCAGACCCGCCTTGCCCGCGGCGGTCAGGCGGTTCAGCAGGATGATGACCACGCCGAGCGCGAAGGCCACCGAGCTGACCAGCGCCAGGACCTTCATGGGGTCCGACATCGGATAGGGGGACGGGCCGAAATTGAAGGGGCCGAAGGGCTCGATGCCGAAGAACTTCCAGCCGTAGAGATAGACCACCGCCAGGGTCGTGACGACCGCGAGGCCGGCGAAGGAATAGAACAGCAGCAGGTGGCCCCACTGCCGCAGGCGGTTCACCGAGCAGTCGGCGAACTTCTTATGGGCAAGGATCTGCGTCACCGCGGGAACGATATGGCCGAAGGGACTGCCGGCGCCCTCCCCCCCGTGGTTCCGCACCATGCCCGCCCAGAGCCTTTTGATGCCCACGAAGGCCGAGAAGGCGGCGAATGCGGCGGTCAGGATGAAGGTCGCGTCGATCTGGGGCCAGACCGGCATGAAGTTGCTGTAGGACATCTTCCCGTTCAGGAGCGGCACCTGGCTCACGTCCTTGTAAGGCATGATCAGGTAGAACAGCACCAGGGGAATGGCGAAGAGCAGCCAGACGAGCTTCGGGTCCGTGGCGATCCTCGCGAAGAGCGGGATGAGCGCGACCTCGCGGATGCTCTGCTTCCGGATCGCGTTCAGCACCTCGCCGGGCTTCGCCCCGCGCGGGCAGTAGGCCGTGCAGTCGCTGCACTGGTGGCAGAGCCAGACGTCGGCGCTGGTCACGAGCTTGTCCTTCTGGCCCCACTGGGCGAGCACCATCTCCTTCCGCGGAAAGGGATTGCCCTCGGGCGTGACGTTGCAGACCACCGAGCAGGTGGCGCACTGGTAGCATTTCTTCAGGGACTCGCCGCCGCCCTTGATGACGTCGTTCACGAACTGCAGGTCGGGTTTAATGACCGTTGCGTCAGACATACATAACCCTCCATCAGGTCTTTTCGGATCGGGTGTTCATTCCGCAATCCGCATTCCACAATCCGCAATCGGAATTACATGCTCTTGAACGGGTTCGGGCCGAACTCCTTCACCTTCTCCACGAACTCGCCGATCATCTCGGGGAGCTTGTCGTACTCGTTGATGGCCACCTGCAGCAGGCCCACGCGTTCGGACTCGAGCTGGAGCCGGTTCAGGGTCTCGCTCACCTTGCTGAAGCGGGTGTTCGCGAGCTCGCTGCCCTTCACGAAATGGCACTGGTAGTTCTCGCCGAACTTGCAGCCCAGGAGCAGCATGCCGTCGATGCCCTTGGAGAGCGCGTCGGCGACCCAGACGAGGTTCATGCCGCCCAGGCAGCGGAGCGGAACGAAGCGCACCGAGGGATCGATCTTCTGCCGCTTCAGCGCGGCCGTGTCGATGGCCGGGTAGGCGTCGTTCTCGCAGACGAGGCAGATGATCCGGAAGATGTCCTCGTCGTCCGGCACGTCGATCTTCTTGATCATGGAGCCCACGATGTCCACGCTGTAGTCCTTGAAGGAGACGATGCGCTCGGGGCAGGCGCCCATGCAGGTGCCGCAGCGGCGGCAGCGGTTGATCTTGTAGAACGGGATGCCCTTGGCGTCCTCCTCGATGGCGCCGAAGGGGCACTCCTCGGTGCAGCGCTTGCAGGCGGTGCACTTGATCAGGAGCGGGTCGGGGTAGGTCATGTCCCAGGCCCGCGGGTGCACGGCGATGCCCTTGGCCACATGGTCCATGGCCTGGATCGCCTTGAAGGCAGCGCCCTGGGCGTCCTCCATGGCCTCGGCCATGTTCATGGGCTGGTGCACCGACCCGGCGGCGTAGACGCCCGTGCGGCGCGTCTCGTACTGGAAGCAGATGAAGTTCGAGTCCGCAAAGCCCTCCGCGCCCTCGAGGGACGGGATCTCCGGGCCCTGGCGGTAGGCCAGGTTCAGGATCATCTCGGGCCGCGGCGTGCCGTCGATATAGGCCTTCTTCGCGTCATCGCCCTTGCCGGCCGCCTCCGTGAGGCCGTCCAGGTAGACCTGCGGCGCCCGGGAGGTCGGGACCATGCCCGTGGCGAGCACCACGAGGTCCGCCTCGACCTTCACCTTCTCCCCGGTCTTGGCGCCGAAGAGGGTGTTCTCCATCTCGATGAGCAGGTTGCCGTTGCCCCCGTCGGTCACCGCCGTCACGTCGGCCTTCGAGAGCATCACGCCCGGGTCGTTCTGGGCCTCCTTGTAGTACAGCTCGGTCCGTCCCGGCGTCCGGATGTCCTTGTAGAAGACCATCGCCACGGCGTCCTTGTTCTGCCGCACGTACTTCGCCTGCTTGAGGGACGAGGCGCAGCACATGCCGGAGCAGTAGGGCAGGTGGTTCGGGTCGCGCTGGCCCGCGCACTGGATGAAGGCCACGCGCAGCGCCTCCTTGCCGTCCGACGGCCGCAGCAGCCTGCCGTTGTTCTTCTTCGCGATCTCCTCGAGCTCGAGGTTCGTCACCACGTTCTTCGAGACGCCGTAGCCCAGGCGGCCGAGCTTCGACGCGTCATAGGGCAGCCAGCCCGTGGCCATGATGACCGAGCCGATCTTGAGCTGTTCGCCGTTCGAGAGCGTCACGTCGTACAGGCCGGGCTGGCCGTCGGTCTTCGCGACCGTAGTGGAGGTGAAGACCTTGATATTGCCGTTCGACCCCACCTCCTTGACCGTCTTCTCGATCTCGGTGTCCACGATGAGCGGCTCCTGGAACACCACGCCCGTGGGGATCTTCTTGTACAGCCGGTTCACGAACCCGCCGAGCTTCGCGTCCTTCTCGACCAGCACGACCTTCCGGCCGGCGTTCGCCGCCGCCAGCGCGGCGCTCATGCCGGCGATGCCGCCGCCGACCACCAGGATGGTGCTGTTCAGGTCCTCCAGGATGTTCGGTTCCGGGAGCGCCGCCTTCTGGGCCTTCACGATGCCCATGGCGACGTAGTCCTCGGCCGCGGCCTGGGCCTCTTCCGACTTGGGGTCCATGATCCAGGCGACGAACTCGCGGATATTGGCCCGCTCGGTCTGGGCGCCGGGGAAATCGAACTCTTCGTACTTCGCGCGGGGCGAGCAGGCCGCGATCACGACCGTGTTCACGCCGTCGTCGGTCATGCTGGTCTTGATGGACTGCACGCCCTCGGGGCTGCAGAGCGCGTCATGGGACTTGCACACCAGGCTGCCGGGGACGGACTTCGCGAGCTTCTCCACGTCCACCGCGTCGCTGATGCCGCATCCTTTGCAGATGTATACGCCGATCTTCTTCTCCATCCCTTAGCTCCTCCTCACGCTCTGGATGCTCTTCATCACCGCGCTCGTCGCGTCCTGCGCCGACCGGGCCACATCCACCGGCGCCTTCACCGTCCCGGCCGCGTACACGCCCTTGGGAAGCGCGGCCTGGTCCACGAACCCGTCCCAGGTGGCCTTGACGCCTGCCGGCGCAAGGCTCTTCGCCGTGGGCTCCATGCCCGTTGCCAGCACGACCAGGTCGAAGCTCTCGGTGACCTTGCCGCCGCCATGGATGTCCTCGGCCGTCACCAGGACGTCGCCGTTCTCTCCCGCCTCGACTTTGGCGACCTTGCCCTTGAGGAACACCACGTTGGCATCCTGCTGGAGCTTGGCGTAGAACCGGTTCTCATAGAGCCCGGGGGTCCGGATGTCGATATAGAAGATCTTGGCCTTCGCGTCCGGGTAGAGCTCCCGCACGTAGGTGGCCTGCTTGAGCGAGGCCAGGCAGCAGATGTAGGAGCAGAACGGCAGGTGGTTCTCGTCGCGCGAGCCTGCGCACTGCACGAAGGCCACGTTCTTGGCCTCCTTGCCGTCCGAGGGCCGCGTGATCCTGCCGCCCGTGGGGCCGTTGGGGGCCGCCAGCCGCTCCATCATCATGTTGGTGATCACGTTCGGGACCTTGCCGAAGCCCAGATTGTCCATCTTCGCGGCGTCGTAGGGGGTCCAGCCCGTGGCCATCACCACGGCGCCCGCCTTCACGGTCTCGGTCCGCGCCTTCATGTCCAGGTGGATCGCATCGTACTTGCAGGCCTCCACGCACTTTGCGCAGGACGCTCCCTTGCAGGTCTTCTCGTCGATCACGTACTGGTACGGGAACGCCTGGTTGTGCGGGAGGTAGGCCGTCTTGGTCCTGGCCATGCCGAGGTCGAAGTCGCTGGACCGCTCGACGGGGCAGGCCTCGGCGCACTTGCCGCAGGCCGTGCACTTCTCGTTCACGAACCGGGGGCGCACCTTGATCGTCGCCTCGAAGTTCCCCTCGCTCCCGCTGATCTTCTCCACCTCGGCCATGGTGAGGACGGTCACCTTGCCGTTGTTCTTGATGCGCTTGTACTGTATCTCGAGGCCGCAGTTGGGCGGGCAGAGCTTCCAGAAGTACTTGTTCAGCTGGGTCACCCGGCCGCCGAGGTAGGGGTTCTTCTCGACGAGTACGACCTCGGAGCCCGCCTCCGCGGCCTCCACTGCCGCCGTGAGACCGCTGAAGCCTCCGCCGACGATCAACACCTTGTTTTCCGCCATGGTCGTGTCATCCTCCTTCACAGGCAATACACGCTGTACGAACGCAACATGCAGCTTGAAAAATGCAGATTGAGAAATGGAGGCCGGGAAACAAAAACCAAGCGGGCGAAGCCCGCTTTCGTCAATCTTGCACTTTGCACTTTACACGTTGTAGGGAGTGCAATGAGGCTCCGGGGAGGGTCTCCCCTCCCCGGAGCGGTGTGATGATGTTCCTTACGGAACCAGCTGGACGTACGGGACCTTCTTCACTTCCCAGGTGTTCTTCTCCGCATCGTACTTCGAGTTGACGAATGCCTTCCAGTTGTCGTCGTCGATCTTGTCGAAGTCGCCGCGATAGTAGTAGCCGGGGTACCGGGACTCCTCGCGGAAGAGGATGTGCCGCGCATGGGCCTCCACGGAGAGGATGCGGTGGTAGTTCTCCCAGCAGCGCATCAGCTCGTGCAGGTTCTCGGCGCCCATCTTCGCGGTGTCCTCCTTCAGCATCTCAAGCTGCTTGAGGCCCTCGTCGAGCATGGTCTTCGAGGTCATGTACCAGGTCGAGATGCCGCCGAAGTACTCGTCGGCGATCTTCTGGAGACGCGCCTGGAGCATGCTCGGCCGGATGTAGTTCGGGTTGGTGTTCTTGTCCGTGGTGTAGGTCTTGTACTTCTCGAACACCTCGAAGGGCAGGTAGAGCTCGGCCGCGATCTGGTCGTCGCTCTCCTTGATGGACGGCGTGTAGCTGGCGTTGTCCGCGAGGAACGCCAGGGCCGCCTTGGCCGCGATGCGGCCCTCGGCATGGGAGCCCGAGGAGAACTTGTGGCCCGACGCGCCGCAGATGTCGCCGCACATGAAGAGGCCCTTCACGGTCGAGTGGCGGTTGTAGCTGCCCACCGCCCACTTCTTGTTCCACTCCTCCGGCGCGCCCAGGTCCTCGGGGCCGCAGCACCAGAAGCCCGCGCAGCCGGCATGCGAACCGAGGAGATAGGGCTCGGTCGGCATGATCTCGGACGGGGTCTTGTCCGGCTCGATGTTCTTGCAGGCCCAGAGGCCGGCCTGGCCGATGCACATATCGAGGAAGTCTTCCCATGCTTCCGCCTCGAGGTGCTTCACTTTCTTCTTGCCTTCCTTCTCGCCGAGCTTCTCGGTGAAGGACTTGTTGATGGCGTCCATGGCATGGTGCGTGTTCATGAGGATGGGGCCCTTGCCGGCCTTCATGTCCTTCATCATCAGGTGGTTCCGGATGCAGGTGCCGAGCGCGTCGACATACTTGCCGTAGCGCTTCTTCGCGTCTTCCAGGTACTCGGCGTTGGCGCAATAGTCCTCGCCCAGGCTGTTCGTCGCCTTGGCCTTGAAGAACAGGAACCAGGCGCCCACCGGTCCGTAGCCGTCCTTGAAGCGGGCGGGAACGAAGCGGTTCTCCATCATGGTCAGCTCGGCGCCGACCTGCATGCCGAGGGCGTAGCCGGAGCCCGAGTTCCAGACCGGGTACCAGGCGCGGCCCTGGCCTTCCTGGGTCGACCGCGGACGGAACACGTTCACCGCTCCGCCGGCCGCGAGCACCATGGCCTTGGCGCGGAAGATGTAGATCTTGTTCTCACGAACGCTGAAGCCCGCCGCTGCTGCGACCCGGTTCGGCTCTTTCGCATCGTTGTACAGCTTCACGATGAACACGCGCTCGTAGTGGTTCTGCTTCACACCCGTGGCGGCCCGGTTCGTCTCGAGCGCCTTCTTGGCGGCCTCGGCCACGATGACCTTGTAGGACTCGCCGTTGATCATGATCTGCCACTTGCCCGAACGGACCGGCTTGCCGCCGTCCTTCAGCATGGCCTTGCCCGCTTCCTTCGCCTGGAAGCCGTCGAGGGAGAAGCCGTCGTCGCCGACCTTCCAGATCGGGAGGCCCCACTCCTCGAAAAGCTGCACGGAATCATCCACGTGGCGGCCCAGGTCGTAGACCAGGTCCTCGCGGATGATGCCCATGAGGTCGTTGCGGACGTACTTCACGTAGTCCGTCGGGTCGTTCTCGCCGCAGTAGGTGTTGATGGCGGAGAGGCCCATGGCGACGGCGCCGGACCGGTCGGTCGCGGCCTTGTCCACCATGGTGATCTTGATCTTCTTGGGGTTGGCCCAGCGGGCTCCTTCGAACGCCGCGCCGCAGCAGGCCATACCGCCGCCGATCAGGAGCAGGTCGGTCTCGACCGTCTCGATCGCAGGCTTCTTGCAGAACGAAAATGTGCAGGTTTCCTTTTCCATTGGTCGTCGCCTCCTTATTTCTTGATGACCGGCATGGCCTTGGTCGTGGTGAAATAGCCGGGCTGCTTGATCTTGCTCTGATCCGCCTCAGGCTTCCCTGCAAAGGGATCGACCGAACCTTCGGCAGTCGTACGGATCGGGAACTTGAAGCGCTGGAGCTTCCCGTTCCGGAACTTCACGGTCCACATGATGGAGTCCGTGCCCCGCATGGGGATGATGTTGCCGCCCATGGGGTTGAAATCCTGGTACCCTCTGATCTCGATCGCCTGCTGCGGGCAGATCTTGACGCAGTTGTAGCACTCCCAGCACTGTTCCGGCTCCTGGTTGTAGGCCTTCATGAGCTCCCTGTTAAGGGCCATGAGGTCGTTCGGGCAGATGTACTGGCATGCTGTCTTGTCCTGCGCCTTGCAGCCGTCGCACTTCTCGGTAATGACATAGCTCGGCATTGGTGCAAACCTCCTGTCCTAAGATTAACTGCTTCCGCAGTCGTTGTTCCTCTTCCTGGGTCCTGGACCCCGGCTTGAAACATGCCGGGGTAACGCTCCCTGACGGGAGCGTTACTTGTGCGTGTGGGTGCCTTCCGCGTGGCTGTGCAGCTTGATCTCCACCTTCTGGGTGAGGCCGGCATAGTACTCCTTCAGGATGGCCAGCACCTCGGGGCGGCTGAAGTGGTCCGGAACGTCCTCGCCCTCGGAGAGCATCTTCCGGAGCTTGGTGCCGGAGAGCATGAGCCGGTCCTCCTTCGTGTGCGGGCAGGTGCGCATGGAGGCCATGCCGTCGCACTTGAAGCAGT
>CAZTXN010000087.1:0-11406 GCA_964617655.1 uncultured Nitrospiraceae bacterium
GCGCTGGGCGAATAGCAGTAGGTCGGGTAGAGCAACGCGAAACCCGACAGGGTGCCGGGATGCGCTACCCTTGACCCGTTCTGCAGAGACATGCGCACGCATGCTATCGGGTAGGAGGCGGGGTCGCCCCCGCCGTCAGGCCGGGACTTTGCTTACAGCTTCCTTCGGATTCCGGGTCGCCCCGGACACCCTTGCTGTTCGGCTAATGGTTCCTCCCATCAAGGTCCATAGAGGACTTACACCTCCAAGTCACCGGTCAGGAACCACCCTGACCGGCCTGTACCGCAGTACAGAGCGTCATGCATGGCATACCAATAAAAAAGCCTGATCAAATGATCAGGCTTTATCAGTTCCGAACGGGGACCGGAGCAGGCTAGTTCGCCGACGCCATGAGCCGTTCCTTGTCCTGGAAGATCACATGGCACTTGTTCATCGAGAGCTTGCGCACCACGCCCTTGCCGAACTTGTCATGGACCACAACGTCGCCGACGCGGTACCGGCCGGTCATGTTGTAGACCAGCTCCCTGCCGTGCGCGCGGGTCACATAGGTGTTCCAGATCACCGACATGGGCTGGGCGCCCTTCTTCCGCGAGGCGCGGGGCTTCCGCACCGTGGCGGGGTCGCGGTACTTGTGGGCGCCGCCGCAGGTCCGGCACTTCACCTTCGAGATGTTCTCGCCCTCGCGGGCAATGATGATGTGATCAAGGCCGGTCTTGCATTTCGTGCAATAGGAAACAATAGACTCGCCTGCTGAACTGCGGCCCAGCATAGTGCCCTCCTCGCTACATACGTCAGGTTGATATGAAATCCGCTGCACTGGTGCCTTTGGTCGAACCGAAGCGTCTGGATGGAGCTGCTCGTTGAGGGGTGGATTCGTTGCGGTTGCTCTGAATCTACTCATCTACGGGCTTCAACAATTTCTGATTATACACCTTTTCCCCGGAAATTGCACGCGATCTTTGGAAAAAAACCGCAATTTCTGGCTTTTTTAGCATGATCATTGCGGACCAAGGGTGTTTATCCTGAAAGTTCAATGGCATAGCAGACCGACAGGATTACCGCCCATCCCGGTCGAGAAGCAGGCCTGCCAGGGTCCCGGCAACGCCGAGACCCACGACAGCGAAGAGGACGAGGAAGAGCGGGTCGCTCGTCAGGAGAAAGAAGAAGGAGAGCGCAGCGAGCACGAGAAACCGGACCAGGACCGTGGAGGGATAGAGCTTCTCGGCGCGGAGACGGATGATCTGGACGACCAGGATGCCGAGGGCGAGCATCAGCACGCCCACGAACCGGACCATGACGTCGTCGTATGCGCCCCGCGCAAGGAAGAGGGTGAGCGTCGGCCCCGGCGCTGCCAGGAGGCCGAGCCCTCCGGTCAGGAGATAGGCCGCCACGTAGAAGAGGCTCCGGCGCGTCTGCTCCATCATTCCTCCGTCCCGCGGATCGCCTGTCCGCTAGAAGATGATCGCTGCCATGAGCTCGGGATAGGTCTCGCTGCAGGATTCGAACACGGTGCGGTCGCAGGCCAGATGGCGCTCATGGACCATGCCGACGCCCAGGTAGGCCTGCCTGCCGAAGAGGAAGAGGATGCCGCCCCTGCCGCCGGCGTCGTTCAGCCCGTCGCGGCCCTCGACCAGCGTGCGGCGGTAGAAGACCCCTGCATAGGGCCGGGCGTCGCGGCCGAGAGGTATGATGTAGGTCGCCTGCGGGCTCAAGCGGGTGAGCGCCGGGCCGTCGCCCTTCCAGGACTCGACCTCCAGTCCTGCCTCGATGTTGTCCCGCAGGTAATAGCCTGCTCCGGCGCCGAGGATGCGGTAGGTCTCCCTGAAGGCGGTGCCGCTCCCGAAGAGCAGGGAGACGCGGAAGCTCCCTTCGCGGAAGGCCTCGGGCCCGCCCCTGCCTGCGCCCGATGCCTGGCCGGTCCAGCCGAGGGTCAACGCCAGGGAAACCGCAAGGACCAGCATGCTGCCTCCGGAGCGAAGATGGGGAGGAACGCGATGAAAAGGAGGCCGGAAGAACATGGCGTGATTATAGTGATGACGCGGGAAGGAGTCAAGCGGCCGCGGTGACGGTGACATGCGCCGGCGAACGGACGGTCCGTCGGACCGGCAGCAGCCCCGCAGACCGGGCCCGGACTACAGATCCCGGTCCTTGCCCCAGATGCGGTCGAGATACTGGTCCCTGCCGGAGTTGAAGCGGTAGAACTTGTACCGGCTGGAGCTCTTCCGGTAGTAGTCCTGGTGGTACTCCTCGGCGGGATAGAACCTCCCTGCGGGAACGATCTCGGTCACGATGGGCTTCTCGAAGCGGCCCGATGCCTCGAGCTTCCGCTTCGAGGCCTCGGCCTGCTTCCGCTGCTCCTCGCTGTGATAGAAGATCGCCGTGCGGTACTGGGACCCTACGTCGACGAACTGGCGGTCCTTGGTCGTGGGGTCGATGTTCCGCCAGAAGATGTCCAGCAGCTGCTCATAGGTCGCCTTCGCCGGATCGTACCGCACCTCCACCGCCTCGGCATGGCCGGTGCGGCCCGAGGTGACGTCGCGGTAGGTCGGGTTCTCGGTCCGTCCGCCGGTGTAGCCGGAGACCACCTCCAGCACGCCGTCGAGCTTCTCGTAGGGCGGCTCCATGCACCAGAAGCAGCCGCCCGCGAAGGTGGCCTTCGCTGTCTGCGGCTGCGCGGCCGGCGCCGCATCTGCCTGACCGATGACCGCCATGCATATCCCTCCTGCCGCTAGTACCGCCAGGATGCCTCTGCGGAGCGTACCCATGGCCATAGTATACCGCTTTTTTCCTGAAAGGGACGGAAAAATGAGGACTGCATTTATCCTGATATCGTTCTTGACAGGAGCGCCCCCTGCTGATACCATTATTTCTACATCGCTGCATCGTCTCCGGTCCCCTCGTTCTTTCCTCAAATGGCTGTCCTATACCAGCACGAAAGGAGGTGTACTATGGACGCACAGGAGCTCAGGAAGTTCCTGGCGGGGCTCGGCATTGCCGGACTCATCGCAGGCACCACGCTCATGGCGGGCGGCTGCGCATCGACCGGCAAGAGCGCATGAGGCGGCGACAAAGGCGGCGCCCAACAGGCCCCGGCCAAGAGCGGTTGAGGCGGCGACAAGCCTGCTCAGCCGCAAAGCGGTTGAGGCGGCGCGAAATAGTGCGGTCGCACTATCAGACGAGACAGACCAGAGTACACACGACTGAGCGGACCGGAGCCCTTCCGGCCGCGGTAATGGATCACACAGCTCGGTCCCGGGCATGGAGAAGGCTCCTGCCCGGGATCATACTTTCACGTTCATCCCATGAAGAGAGAAACCTCATATACCTGGCAGGCGGTCTTCCCCTCCTGCCGCAGCCGCATGGGGAGCACCCAGTGGCAGGCGGTCCTTTCCTTCTGCGGCGACGGACCGGACCTGGAGGCCTTCCTCGCTGCTCTGCGAAGGGAGGCAAAGGCCGGCCTGCCCGGCTTCCTGCCTGACCTTGCGCGCATCGAATGGGGCCTGCACCGGCTCCGGACAGAGGACGCGCAGCTCCCGGAGAACATACCGGCCCTGATGGTGAACCCCTCGGTCCAGGTGCTGGAGCTCGACTGGACCGGCCTCGCCGGTCTGCTCGACCGGTCCGCCCGGTCGATCGACCCTGCGGAAGGAGCGGAGCGGGTCCTGCTCTGGCTCGATCCAGGGAGCCGCGAAGCCAAGGCCCGGCCGGCCACGGACGAGGACCTCCTGGTGCTCAAGATGACCATCGAGCAGGTCCCTGCGGAGGCCGTTGCCGCGGCAGGGAACCTTCCGGTCGGCGCGGTGGACGCGGCCCTGGAGCGCGCGGTCCGGAAGGGCCTGCTGCTCGCGCCTCCTCCGCGCATCAGGCGGGACCCGGCGGCATTCTCCGGCAAGGCGGACGGCGATGGCGGCCTCCTGGTCTCGCCCTCCTTCACCCTCCAGTGGCATATCACCCAGGTCTGCGACCTGCACTGCAAACACTGCTACGACCGGAGCGACCGCTCGCCGCTCGAGTACGACGAGGCGGTCCGGGTGCTGGACGATCTCCGTTCCTTCTGCCGAGACCGGAGCGTGCAGGGTGCGGTCTCCTTCACCGGCGGCAACCCCCTGCTCCATCCGCGCTTCCTGGAGATCTACCGCGCCGCGGCCGAGCGGAACTTCGGCCTCGCCATCCTGGGCAACCCGGCGCCCCGGGAGCGCATCGAGGAGATCCTCAGCGTAGCCATGCCCTCCTTCTTCCAGGTCAGCCTCGAGGGGCTGGCGGAGCACAACGACAGCATCCGGGGCGCGGGCCATTTCGAGCGCACGCTGGTCTTTCTCGATCTCCTGCGCTCGCTGAACATATCCAGCATGGTGATGCTGACGCTCACGAACGCGAACAGGGACCAGGTGCTGCCCCTGGCCGGGGTCCTGCGCAACAGGACCGATGTGTTCCACTTCAACCGCCTCGCCCTCTTCGGCGAGGGCGCGAACCTGGCCATGGCAGACCGGGACCGCTACCGCCGCTTCCTGGAGGAGTACCTCGCCGCTGCGCGGGAGAACCCGGTCCTGGGGCTGAAGGACAATCTCATCAATATCCTGCGCCATGAGCGGGGAGAGGAGCTCTTCGGCGGCTGCACGGGCTACGGCTGCGGCGCTGCCTTCAACTTCGTCACCCTCCTGGCGGACGGCGAGGTCCATGCCTGCCGCAAGCTGCCCTCACCCATCGGGAAGATCCGCGAGCAGAGCCTCTCGGAGATCTACGGCTCCGAGGCCGCGCAGCGCTACCGCCGCGGCCCTTCGGCCTGCGCCGGCTGCGCCATCCGCGCTGCCTGCCGGGGCTGCCTTGCCGTGGCCAAAAGCAGCGGCCTGGACATCTTCGTTGAGAAGGACCCCTTCTGCTTCTTCCCGCAGACACCGGCGCCCCAACCCCGGACCCCGGGATAACTGCACTCCTGAAGCAAAGTCGATAATAACTCCTGCATCAGAACAACGCCCCCCTCACCCCACCCTCTCCCGCGAGGGGAGAGGATAAAGGGGCGTGGAGACTCTTCAATCTGCAATTTGCAATCTTCAACTTGCATTCAGCACTCCGCACTCCGCATTCCGCAATCCGCAATCCGAAATCCGAAATCCGAAATCTTTTCCCCGCACTCCTTGCCATTCCTGTTTTCCCATGGTATTTTGCATCCCTGCGCAGTAAGGAACGACCATGCCGCCGCTCATCACCCATAGAACGGTCACGCTTCCGCCTCTCCCGGAGCGGAGGGAGCACGACCTGCACGACCTTCGGGGACGGCCCGGCAGAGGGCATCTGCGGCTCAGGCATGATCAGCCTGGTCCATGAGCTCTTCCGCGAGGGCATCATCGACCAAACCGGCGCCTTCCGGGACGACCCGCGGGTAACGGGCTCCGGCAGGGAACGCGGCTATGTCCTTGCCTGTGAGAACGGGAACGGCCTGGTCATCACCCAGAAGGAGCTTCAGAGCTTCCTGCGCTCCAAGGCCGCCATGTTCACCCTGCTCCTGACGCTGGTGCGGTCCCTGGGCATCACGTTCAAGGACATCGAACAGGTCCGGGTGGCCGGCGCCCTCGGGACCGGCATTAACGCGGCAAAGGCCGCGGCCATCGGCATGCTCCCGTCCTGGCCGGCAGGGACGGTCTCAGCGCTCGGCAACACCTCCCTCGCCGGCTGCTGCATGCTGCTCCAGGACGCCGGCATTGCCGCCGAGGCGGACAGGCTCGCGGAGCGGATCACCTATAAGCCCATGCAGGACGACCCGGAGTTCATGAAGGAGTTCCGGGGAGCCCTCTTCATCCCCCACACCGACCCTGGGCTGCTCGAGGCCGGCGGCAGCAGGCCGCGGAACGGAGCATCATGAGCGGGAAATCCGGAAAGAAACCTGCCAGCCTCTCCCGCCGCCTCTCCTTCCCTGAGGACGAGCAGCGGCTGGCCTGGCTTGTTGGACTGCTCGACTGCTACGCCATCGCGGACACCGGCGTGGCCGTCGCTATCCGGAACGCGGAGAAGAAAGAGAAGAAGAGGCTCGCCTGCGCGAAGGACTGCGATGTCTGCTGCCATCAGCCGGACATCCCGCTCTATCCCCATGAGCTGGAGGGACTGCGGTGGTATGTTGTCGAGAAGATGGATGTTGCCACGCGCTCCATCGTCCTGCAGCAGTGCGCCGGCCACGGGAAAGGCTTCCCCTGTCCCTTCCTCGTGGAGCATGCCTGCGCGGTCCACCCGGTGCGGCCCGTGGCCTGCCGGCAGTACAACGTCTTCACCACTCCCTGCGCGCCTGGAGAGGACCCCTACTTCACCCGGCGCGGCGACGTGCTGGCGCCGATCAGCGACTACACCGATCGGGCCTTCGCGGCGGTCCTGTGCTTCTATGGACTGGAGAAGGAACGGGACAGGGACCGGGCGGTGCGGATGATCAAGGAGAGGATCACGAACCTGCAGGAGCAGGACTGGAGGGAGTTCAGCAGGGAGATCACGGACAAGGCGGAGGACCGCTAGCAGGCCACGGAAGGCTTCTGTTGGGCTTCCCTTCGTTCAACCCAACCTACCCGACTAAGACCACGGCAAAAGCATCAACACGAATGACGCGAATGGACGAATGGCACGAATGAAAGCATTCGGTCTCTCGCAAAGCCGCCAAGCACGCAAAGGAATTAGATGACAGAGGCTATAGGAACACCGTAGGTTGGGTCAAGCAAAGCGCGACCCAACGGCTTCTGTTGGGTTTCCCTTCGTTCTACCCAACCTACCTGGCTGTTATCCGTGTTCATCCGCGTCCAAATATCTCGCTCCTCTTTGCGCCTGCGAGAGACAGGTCTTCTTGATCTGCCGCTGTTCCGTGCTCGCACAGGACAATACCGTCACCGCTCCCGCACCTCGACCGTGGTCCGGTATTCCTTCCCCTGCCGGAGGAACCGGAGCGTCAGCCGGTCGCCGGGTTTCGCGGACTGGAGCGCCTCGGAAAGGTCCCGCAGCACCACGACCGCACGGGAGCCGATCTGTACGATCACATCCCCCTCCGCCAGCCCCGCAGACCACGCAGGCCCGCCGGGGACCGTACCGCCCAGCCGCACGCCCTTCTCGTTATAGGTGAAGTCCGGGATGATGCCGATCGTCACCTTCCGTCCGCTGCCGGCCGGCTGCTCCGGCCCCGCGGACCGCGCCTGGAGCGTGGGCGTGAGCGGCGCGGGATGGTTGGCGAGGTAGAAGGCAAGGTCGCGGGCGACAGTGGCGACCTTCACGAGCCCCCTGCCGTCGATCCGGTCGAAGCTGTCCGTGGGCCGGTGGTAGTCGAGATGCGCTCCGGTGAAGAACTGGATGGCCGGCACGCCTGCCTCATGAAAGCTCACGTGGTCGCTCGAGTCGAGCGGCTGCTCCGACGGGGCGATCGCGACCCCGGACGCCTTGCCCAGCTCCTCCAGCAGGGCGCCCCATTCCTTCGCCGACCCCGCGCCCAGGGCGATCAGCTTTCCCCTGCCCAGCCTTCCCACGGTGTCGAGATTGATCATGGCCGCGGCCCGGGAGGCCGGATACCTCCGCTCGCTCCGCACATAGTGGCGCGAGCCCTTCCGCCCCGCCTCCTCGGCGGTGAAGGCCGCGAAGACGATGCTCCGCTCCATGTTCGGCGCCAGGGGGAGGCGCGACGCCAGCTCGAGCAGCACGGCCACGCCGCTGGCATTGTCGTCCGCGCCGGGATGGACCGTCCCCTCATGCTCCTTCAGCGCGCTGAACATGCCCATGCCGAGCCCGTCGTAATGCGCGCCGATGACCACGCTCTGGCCCGCATAGGCCGGATTCCTGCCGGGCAGCACGCCGACCACGTTCCGCAGGGTCATCCGGAGCTCCGGGTCGGTCCATTCCTGGTACCAGCTCCCGTTCTCCGTGCCGCCCGGGACGAGCCCCACGGCCTGGAAGCGCGCGGCGATGGCCGCGGCCGCCTGGTCCAGCTCCCTGGCGCCGGTCCCCCGGCCCCGGAGCTCGGGAGCGGAGAGATACTTCACCACGCCCAGCATGCCGTCCGGCTCGATAGGCGCCACTGCCGCGGATGGCCGCGCCGGAAGTACGATGGCGGTCAGCATGACGATGAGGTTGCAAGCCGGTCGAAGTAGCCGCATGATCACAGGTTCCTTTCGAAGTGCTGATGATGAGCTGGCAGGAGCTCTCTCCCTGTCTCCTCGTTCCCCCGTCCGTTCCTAAAGCGAACGCAATAAGTACTGCTGCATCACAGCGACATCCCCCCTCGCCCGACCATCTCCCGCGAGGGGAGAGGATACAAGGTGAGGGGCCTGGAAGCAACGAATCTACATGCGTTTGTATCAGTCCGCCCAGTCGGCAATGAAGATGTCGGTCTGGCGCGGCTTCTGCGGGTCCCGGTTCGAGGCCCAGACCAGCTTCCTGCCGTCAGGCGAGAACATGGGAAAGCTGTCGAAGACCCTGTTGAAGGTGATCCGCTCGAGCCCGGCGCCGTCGCTGTTCACCATGTAGAGCTCGAAGTTGTGGCCGTACTGTTTGATATCCTCCCGCCAGTCGTCCCGGTTGCTCGAGAAGATGATCCGCTTCCCGTCAGGATGCCAGGAAGGCGCCCAGTTGGTCGCCCCGTTCCGCACGATGCGCCGCTTGTTCTTCCCGTCGGCATCCATCACCCAGATATCGAGCGGCACGGCGATGATATAGTCGTTCTCCATGGCATCGCGCCACTGCCGCAGCTCCTCCTCCGTCTCCGGGTACCAGGCCCGCCAGACGATGGACCTGCCGTCCGGCGAGTACCAGGGCCCGCCGTCATACCCGATCCGGTCGGTCAGGCGGCGAACGTCCGTGCCGTCGCTCCGCATGTCATAGATGTCGAAGTCCCCCTCGCGCTGGGAGCCGAAGACGATCCTGCTCCCGTCAGGCGAGACAATGGGCTCGGCGTCGTACTTGGGGTTCTCCGTCAGCCTCCGCGAGTTCGAGCCGTCGGCATCGGCGATATAGATATCGTAGGGATGGAGGGGCCAGACATACCGCACGCCGGCCGGCGTCCGGGGCCGCGGGGGGCAGTCGCCCGCGAGATGGCTCGTGGAGGAATAGATGATGCGACCGTCGGGAAGGAAGAAGGAGCAGGTATGGGCCCCCCGGTCCGGGCTGACCATGCGCTTCTCCGAGCCGTCGATGGCCATGGTCCAGATCTTGTCGCAGCCGTACCCGCCCCGGTTCGACTGGAAGATGAGCCGCTTCCCGTCCGGAGAGAAGTAGGCCTCCCCGTTGTCGCCGTCCGCGGTCAAGCGGAGCAGGTTCCGGAGCCGCGGCTCCGCTGAGGCGGGCTCCCTTTCCGGAAGAACCGGCCTGCCGGCCGCGCACCCGGCGAGCAGCAGCGCTGCCGTCATGATAGCGAATGTCCTCGTCATCCCTTGCTCCTTTGGCGAAAATATGCATAATTATAGAATGAGCAGGAGGGAAAGTAAACCCTGTCCAGGCAGGCCGTTCCCGGAACGCCCTCCGCATAACCGAACAAAGGAGACCGCCATGAGAATCCGTGTCCGCATATTTCCCGTTCTGCTCCCGTTCCTCCTCGTTCTCGCCGGCTGCACAGGAGGCGCTTCCCGCCGTCACGGGGACCAGGCCTATCTGCATCACGGACTGGAGCATGCCATGCACCTCCAGTCCGCTGACCGGGAGCTGATCATCGAGACCATCAACCAGCTCTTCATCGCCACGGACCAGCGGGACTGGAAGCGGGTCGAGGGGCTCTTCGCGCCCTCGGTCCGGTTCGACATGACCTCGCTGGTGGGCGGCGTTCCCCTGACCCTCACGCCCCGGCAGATCGCGGAGACCTGGGAGCAGGGGCTCGGCCCCCTCAAGGCCGTGCACCACCAGGCAGGGAACTACATCGTCTCGGTGCAGGGGAGCGAGGCCGACGCCTTCTGCTATGCCACGGCAACGCACTACCTGCCCACCAAGAGCGGCAGGAACACCCGGACCTTCGTGGGAAGCTATGACATCCATCTCACGAAGCAGAACGGGGTCTGGTGGATCGACGCCTTCCGGTTCGACCTCAAGTACCTCACCGGGAACCCGAACCTGGAGAAGGACCAGTAGGAGCGTCCCGGGGGACGCGGGGAAAGGACGGACAGGACCATGCATGAGCATCAGGACGCGCCGCCGGACCTCTCGAAGCTCCTGGACCAGGCCATCGCCGCCGCGCTCGAGGCCGGGAGGGCGGTGCAGGAGGTCTACGCCTCGGATTTCGCGGTGGAGTGCAAGGACGACCGCTCCCCCCTCACCCTGGCGGACAAGCGGTCGCACGAGATCATCGCCGGCCGGCTCGGCCCCGGCGGGCTTCCCCTCCTGAGCGAGGAGGGACGGAACATCCCCTACGAGGAGCGGAAGGCCTGGCCGGTCTTCTGGCTCGTGGACCCCCTGGACGGCACCAAGGAGTTCATCCGGCGGAACGGCGAGTTTACCGTGAACATCGCGCTCGTCCGGGAGACCCGGCCGGTGCTCGGCGTCATCTATCTGCCGGTCACGGACGTGCTCTACTTCGCCGCCCGCGGCCTGGGCGCCTGGCGGCAGGAACGCGCCTCGGCGGACCGCGGCAGGCGCGGCACGGCCGAAGCGCTGCCGCTCCCGGCCGGCGCGGAGCGGCCCTTCACCGTGGTGGCCAGCCGCTCGCACCTCTCGCCGGAGACCGAGGCCTACCTCAGGGACCTCGGCGGCCGGCACAGCATGATGGAGATCGCCTCTGCCGGCAGTTCGCTCAAGTTCTGCCTCGTGGCCGAGGGCAGGGCCGATGTCTACCCGCGCTTCGGGCCGACCATGGAGTGGGACACCGCCGCAGGCCAGGCCATCGTGGAGGAGGCGGGAGGGACCGTGGTCAGGAGCGAGGACGGGTCGGAGATGCGGTATAACAAGGAGGACCTGCTGAATCCCTGGTTCATCGCCAGCGCGTCGAGCAGTACGAAGGAGGCAGGGTGAGCTGAAGCGTCACTTCTCGGCCATCGGGAGCATAGCGGGGAGCATAGGGTCAGGTCTCTTTTGTTGCACGAGGAGCACAGGGAGCATAGGGGCAAGTCTTTCCTATTGCACGATGCACTGAACAAAACTTGACCCTACATCGCCATTAATTAATGGAGGTACGAACAATGGCTAAAAATGATGAAGTCGTAAAAAGTCAAAAATCACACAAGATGTCATTCTGAGCGAAGCGAAGAATCTCGGTTTTCCAATATGTTGAGAGACCCTTCGCGTTGCTCAGGGTGACACGTTAGGACTTTTTACGAGACCGTCAAAAATGGTTTGCCTGCAATTCATCCGGGAGAATTCCTGGCGGAGATCTTGGGAGAGATGGGCATCTCTCAGGCAGGGTTCGCGCGCAAGATAGGGGTATCAGCGATGCGGATCTCGCATGTTGTCAGGGGCGATCGTCCGGTG
>CAZTXN010000088.1:0-11340 GCA_964617655.1 uncultured Nitrospiraceae bacterium
GGGCATCGAGCAGGCCATCGAACAGGACCCCGCCCTCCGGACGGCCCTGAACACCTTCCAGGGAAGGATCACGAACAGCGCGCTCGAGAGGACCGGATAGCCATTCTCCGCGTAAAGGAAGAGGCAAACGATATCCGCTTTCATGGTCCCGCGGCAATGCGCCGAAGGCTCTTCGGTCCAAAGGGACAGACGGCCGAACAGATTCCGCAGACCCGTCCGTTCTGGAGCCGGAGATAGCGCTCCTGCTTCCAGCGATCGCAGGCCGCTGCGTCCAGCATCGCCTCCCGCTCCATGCCCGGCGACCAGGCTGCTCCTTGCAGCGCTCCTGCCGGGCGAACCATGCTTCGAGCCACGCAGAATGGGCATGCCGGGCCGATCTCCCGACCGCTCACAGCAGCAGCTGGTTCTCCCGGGACCTGCTCTCACCGAGGCTGGTCACCGTGATGGCTGGCCTGCCCAGGACCGGGCACTTGGTCTCGCAGATGCCGCAGCCGATGCAGAGCTCCAGGTCCACGCGGGGCTGCAGGACCTCGGTCCTCCGGCCCTCGCGGTCCTTCACCCGCGCCAGCTCGAACCAGATCGCCTTCTTCGGCGTGGGGCAGACCTCCTCGCAGACGATGCAGGGCCGGGCATGGGTCCAGGGCAGGCACCTGCCCTGGTCGATCATGGCCAGGCCGATCTTGACCTTGACCTTCTCCTCCAGCGACAGCCGCTTGATGGCCCCGGTGGGGCAGACCTGGCCGCAGAGCGTGCACCGGTACTCGCAGTACCCGATGCGCGGCACGAGCAGCGGCGACCAGACGCCCTCGATCCCCGCCTCGAGCAGCGTGGGCTGGAGGCCGTTCGTGATGCAGACCTTCATGCACTCCCCGCACTTGACGCAGCGCTTCAGGAACTCCTTCTCCTCCAGAGATCCCGGCGGCCGGATCAGGAGCGGGTCCGCGGCGTTCACCGTGCCGAGCGGCGTGATCCGGAGCAGCGGCGCCGCCGCCACGCCCGAGAGCGCCGAGACCACCACCCGCCTCCTGCCCAGGTCCAGCGCCGGCGTGACCTTCCTCCCCGCGAACCCGAAGGAGACCGCGTTCTGCGGGCAGACATCGTCGCAATTCCAGCAATAGTAGCATTCCGCGTCCTTCCATGCGCCCTTGACATCCGGCGCCGCCGCGCCCTGGCAGACGCCGGCGCAGGCCCCGCATTCGGTGCAGCCCTCGCTGACCGAGCGCTTCAGCAGGGAGAAGCGTGACAGGACCCCCAGCATGGCGCCGAGCGGACAGAGGTATCGGCACCAGAACCGCCGTTCCAGGAGGTTCAGGCCGAGCACGACCAGGAACAGGATGCCGATGAAGAGGCTCTGGAGATAGACCGGCTGATGGAACGGGAGCATGGTGCTCTTGAGGAGCCCGTAGACCGGCTCGGTCACCGCGGTTGCGCCGAGGGGGTCCGCCGCATAGATGCCGTCGAAGACCGCCCGCACCGCGGCGCTGAAGGCCGGATAGACGCTGAGGGAGAAGGACCGGATGAGCAGCGAGAGCGGGTCCAGGAACCCCACAGGCTGGAGCGTGAAGACCGTTGAGGCCAGGATGCCGATCAGGAGGAAGTACTTGACCCGATGCCAGTTCGTCCGTCGGCTTACCCGCTGGCCGGCCATCTCCCCCGCTCCCCCGCTGCCCGGGGGAAGCGAGGGAACGGTCCGCCTCCTCAGCAGACCGACCAGGTTGTGCAGCGTGCCCAGGGGACAGACCCAGCCGCAGAAGACCCTGCCCAGCACGAGGGTCACAACGATAGTGATGAGGGAGAAGTAGAAGGCAATGGCCGCGGCATGGGCCGAGAGCAGGGTGGTGACCAGGATGAGCGGATCGAAATCGAGGAAGAGCCGGACCGGCCAGCCCAGGTCGTCGTTCCCCTTCGACTCCGTCTGGATGAAGAGGAAAAGGAAAAGGAGGAGGAAGAGGCCCTGGCTTATCCTGCGGAGGTTTTGCATGGGATGCTTTCAGGAACCACAGGTCCCGGCGAAGCCGGGACACACAGATGAAAACGGATAGATCAAGAAGATTTGTTCCGTCTATGTTGTCTTAAGTATCTTATCCGTGTGCATCCGTGTCCATCCGTGGTTAAGATCTCTTGCATCGTTGTTCATCTGTGGTTCCGATCGTCTTCCTCCGCGGTCACACGCTCATCTTCCTTATCCGCAGCTTGTTCAGGTCCATCACCCCGAACCCGTGCCGCGCGGCGAGCCGTACATAGCCCAGGTCCCTGCCCTCCATGCCGAAGAGCGTGGCGCCGAAGGAGTCCACCGCCACCTGGTCCACTCCGGCCACGACGGTATCGATCTTCTTCACGTCCTTCAGGTCGCCGCCCTGCGGGCCGTTGTCCGTCAGGATGCGGACCGCGTCCAGGACCGTCAGCGCCGGCTTGACCTTCATGGCCAGGTCCACGAGGCTCTCGTCCAGCTTCTGGTGGATCCTGCGGCGCCAGCCGCCCATGATGCCCATCCAGTTCTTCATCGAGAGCGTCAATTTGGCCAGGCCGTGGTGCTTCGCGATGGGGAGGTTGATCACCTTGTCCGCCTCGAACACCTCGGTATAGAGCGGCCAGGAATCGAGCGCCAGCCCCTTGAGCTCCATCTCCTTGAACTTCCGGTCGTCGATATGGTCCACGGCCGCGCCCGCGGCCCTGGCCGCCGGCTCGATCCCGCTCTGCACATAACAGCGGCGCGGGTCGTTCACCGTCCGGTCGAAGACCTTCACCTTCCTCGCGCCGGCCTCGATGCAGAGCCGGACCATCTCGGCCACCACCTCGGGGTTCGTGTTCCCCGCCTGCTCGGGAACGCGGTCCCAGGCGATGTTCGGCTTGACCACCACGATGTCTCCCCGGGAGACGAAGCGCCCGATGCCTCCCAGGGCCTCGATCGCCGCCCGCACCATCCCGGCGGGAGAACTTCCGCGGACGACGGCAAGATCAGGAGGAGCCGCAGGCGCGGCAAGGGATGCGAGCGGGTCGAGCGACGGGAGCGCGAGCCCCATGCCGCCGAGCGCCGCGGTCTTGAGGAACCTGCGTCTGTCCATGGGCCACCTCGCAGGGAACAGAAGGATGGGTGACGAAAATCGGAAGGATGTGCTTATGATATCGGCCGGCGGCCCCGGTGTCAAGTCAGGCAGGGCAAGAGGATGCTGCCGCGACCTGCCGGCCGATACAGAGGATGAGGCTGGTGATGATGCTGAGAACGATGCTGGTGGCTATCGGAAAGGAGAAGGTGAGGTTCTCCCGTCTGATCACGATGTCTCCGAGAAGCCTGCCGGGAAGGGGCGGCTTCGGCCCGAAGAGCAGGACCGCCCCGACGATGTCAGGACGGCCCCGAGAGTGATGAGCCCCCTGCCGAGCTCATGCATGAGCGAAGAACTCCACGATGCGCGCCAGGGCGCCGTGCATCTCCTTCCGGCTCACGATCATGTCGATGATGCCGTGCTCCTTCAGGAACTCGGCGCGCTGGAACCCCGCGGGCAGCTGCTGCTTGATGGTCTGTTCGATGACGCGCGGGCCGGCGAACCCGATGAGCGTCTTGGGCTCGGCGATGATGATGTCGCCCAGCATGGCGAAGCTCGCGGTCACGCCGCCGAAGGTCGGATCGGTCAGGACCGAGATGAAGGGCAGGCCCGCCTCGCCCAGCCGCGCCGCGGCCGCCGAGGTCTTTGCCATCTGCATGAGCGACAGGATCCCCTCCTGCATCCGCGCGCCGCCCGACGCCGAGACCGAAATGAAGGGCGTGCGCTTCTCGATGGCGCGCTCGACGGCGCGGGCGATCTTCTCGCCCACGACCGAGCCCATGCTCCCGCCCATGAAGTTGAAGTCCATCACGACGATCTGCACGGGCCGGCCGCCGATCCTGGCCTCGCCGGAGATCACCGCGTCCTTGAGGCCGGTCTTCTTCCGGCTGCTCTTGAGCTTGTCCTTGTAGTCCTTGAAATCGAGCGCATCGTAGGGAGAGAGGCCGTCCTCGACCTCCAGAAAGCTCCCTTCGTCCACGAGGAAGGGAAGCCGCTCCGATGCGGTGATGCGGAAGTGGTAGTCGCACTTCGGGCAGACCTTGAAGTTCTTCTCCACCTCCTTGCGGTAGATGATCTCCTTGCAATTGTCGCACTTGATCCAGAGCCCCTCGGGGATCTTGACCTTCTTTTCCGGCGCTTCGGACCCGAGCTTCTCGGGCCGCTCTTTCTTGAACCAGGCCATAACGCTCCTTGCACAACAACCGCCAAATCCCAAATGCCAAATAAGCACCAATGATCAAGCATCAATTTCGATCGGGCTGGATCTTGGAAATTCGAAATTAACTGGTACCTGGGGGATTTGATATTTGGATCTTCTAGAACCGGTAGGTTCTGCCTTCCTGCAGCACCCGGACGTTCTTCCTGCCCATCGCTTTCAGCTCGGCGATCACCTTCTTCTTGTGGACCGGCTTGATGTGGTAGACATAGATCGGCGTCTCCTTCGGGACCCTCGCCTTCGTCAGGTCCGCGGCAAGCTGCGCGGGCGTGAAATGACCGCTCAGGCCCGCCACCACGTCCATGGCGTTGGGGAACGAGGTGTCCACGATGATACCGGTCAGGTTCCTGACCTTCGCGGCCGCAGTCCAGATCCTCTCGTTCGGCCCGGTGTCGGCCGTGTAGAGGAACGTGCTCCTCCCGTCCCCCACCAGGAAGCCGACTGCCGGGACCGGGTGGTTCATGGGCACCGCCGTGATGGTGAGCCCCGCCACCCTGATGGGCCGCATCGGCGCAAAGGGCGCATAGGCCAGGACCGGGTCCTTGGGCGTCGGGATGCGGGTGAAGTCCGGCCAGATAACGTCGTTCATCAGGTGCTTCCGGACCGCGGCCAGCACCTTCGGGATCGAGCGGATATTGACCGGCTTCCGGATGCGTCCGATCACGTTGTCCGCGAGGAAGAGCAGGCTCTTGATATGGTCGAGATGCGTATGACTGATCAGGACATCGGTGATCCTGCTCTGCTGTTCGATGGTCAGCGCCGCGGTGATCGTGCCGGCGTCGAGCATCACCGCGTCGTTCACCAGGAATCCCGGCGGGTTGTGCCCGATCGCCTCGGATCCGGAACACCCCAGCACCTTGACCTTCATCGACCCTCCCCGCTCTCGTGCTTCCGCGCGCAGCGCGGTCATTGCCTCAACGCATCCCGGTGACCGAGAACATGACCACGGGCCGCTCCTTGCCCTTCACCGTCACCGCTTCGAGCTCCCTCGCTTCGACAGTGTTCTTCACCTTGGCATAGGTATGTTCCGTAATGATAATATGACTATCATACTTCCTTGTCAAGCCCTCGACCCGTGCGGCGAGGTTCACGTTGTCGCCGATCACGGTAAAGTCCATCTTCTTGCCCGGGGCGCCCATGTTCCCCACGATCATCTCGCCGGTATTGATGCCGATGCCGATGTCGATGACATGCTTCCCTTCGGCCTCCCACTTCCGCTGGAGCTCCTGCAGCTTCAGGATCATGTCCACTGCGCAGCGGACCGCCCGCTCGGCGTGGTCCGCCTGGTCGAGCGGCGCGCCCCAGAAAGCCATCACCGCATCGCCGACGAACTTGTCCAGGGTCCCCTCGTGGTCGAACACGATATGTGTCATCGCCCCAAGGTATTCGTTGAGCTGCGACACGACCTCCTCGGCCCGGTACTTCTCGGAAAAGGTCGTGAAGCCCCGGATGTCGGAGAAGAGCACGGACAGTTCCTTGCGATCTCCGCCCAATTTCATCTTGCCCGGGTCGCGGATGAGCTCGTCCACGATGCGTTTGGACACGTAGCTCGAGAACATCGTCCGGATATCCCGGGCCCTCCGCTCCTCGGTGAAGAACCGGTAGGCCGTCTGGCTGGTATAGCTGAAAAAGATCGCCGACGCGGGATAGACGTAGCTGAACCAGACGCCCTTCGCGGCGAAGAGATAATGGACCAGCACGGAGTAGCCGCCGAGCAGCGCCAGGAAGAGCGCCAGGCCGGCCTGCGCGCCGAGCCGCGGGAGCAGCACCCCGAGCAGCGCGGAGAGCAGGACGATCAGCGGCAGGTCGAGGTCGCGCGCCTGATGGAGGAAATCGCCCCGCAGGATGTTGTCCACCACGCTGGCGTGCTTCTCGATGCCCGCCATGTTGGTCGAGTACGGCGTCACCCGGAGGTCGTAGATGCCGATGGCCGTGGCGCCGATCAGCACGATCCGGTCCTGGAACGTGCCGGGAGGAAGGGCACGGTCGATGATGTCCGCGATGGAATAGGATGGGAAGGTGTTGTTCGGGCCGCGGTAGTTGATCAGCATCCGGCCGAAGGGGTCCGTGGCGATGAAGCGCTCGCCGAGCCGGACGCCGCCGCCGAAGTCGAGCACCATCTGCTCCTGCGGAACGCCGAGGTAGAGCCGCGCGGCCTGCAGGCCGATAGGCGCATAGTGATCGCCGCGGAACCGAATGGCAAGCATCTCCCAGCGCAGCGTGCCGTCGATGTCCGGGTTCATGTTGATGTGCGCCAGGGTCGTCGCGAACTCCGAGAACCTGTTCAGCGTGGGAAGCACCATCCGCGCCTCGGGCGTCAGGTCCTCCTGGGGGTTCCGCAGGGCCGAGTAGGCCGCCGGGAGCAGAAAATCGACCCGCTGGTCCGTGAAGCCCGACTCCACGTAGCCTCCCTGGAGGTCGAAGACCATGGGCAGGACGACCCTGCCGCTCCGCATGATGGCCTTCTGGAAGAGGTCGTCCGACGCCACGGTCTCGGGCTCGGAGAAGAAGACGTCGAAGACGATCACCTTCGCGCCTTCCTCGGTGAGGCGGTCGACGACCCTGCCCCAGGTCGAGCGGGGCCAGGGGAACCGGCCGAGACGGTTGATGCTCTTCTCATCGATCGCGGCGATGACCGTCTCCGGACCGGGCTGCACCGGGCCGCGAAGGGCGAAATGGAGATCGAGGGTCTTGACCTCCAGGATCTCGAAGAACTTGAAATGCACGACGCGCAGGAAGACCAGGATCAGTGCGACGATCAGGGCGATGCCAAGACCCGTTCTCTTGATGTTCGGCAGCTTCATAGTTCGCATTACTCCTTACCCCTTACCCCTTACGCCTCGCGGTCGCTACACCATCTCTCCGAACATCTCCCGCATCTCGAGGTAGCGCAGCAGGCGGTCGACCTGCTCCTGGCTCGATATGGCGACCTTCTCGTCCGGCGTCACGGTCAGGATGCGCACGCCGGCGAGCTTCTCGAGGATCATGCGGGCCTGGCCGCCCTCCATGCCCGCCATGCCCGCGATCTCCTCGATCGGGATGGTCACGGCGCCGCCCTTTCCGTCCCGCACCTTCCTGGCCAGGATGCTGAGCAGGCGGCTGGTGTTGTCCCGGATCATCAGGGACTCCATCTGCTCGTTCGTCTCCCGCAGCCGGTCCGCCAGCCGCTTGATGAACCGGATGGCGATCTCCACGTTGCTCCGGAGGAGGCTCTCGAAGGTCTTCCGGTCGATCACCAGCATGTCGCTGTCCTCGATGGTCTCGGCGGAAGCGGAGCGGGGCTTGTCGTTCAGGATCGCCATCTCGCCGAAGAACTCGCCCTTCTCGAGCGTGGCGAGGGTCTTCTCGACGCCGCGGATCCTCTTGCTGATCTTGACCCTGCCGGACTGGAGGATGTACATCTCCTCCCCGCTGTCCCCTTCGCGGAACAGGACCGTGCCTGCCGGGAACCGCTTCCCATACTTGGTGAACATCTGCTGCGCTGCCTCAGCCATGCTGAACCCCCTTGCCAGCAGTGCGGAGTGTCGAATTCGGAGTGCGGAGTATCTCCTGCTTCGCTCTGCTGCTCGACTCCGCATTCCGCACTCCGCGTTCCGCACTTCTCTATCTTCCCAGCACGATGTCGCCGCCCTCCCAGGCCCGGATGAAGGCCTCGGCCACCTGGGGGTCGAACTCGCTGCCCGAGAACCGGCGAACCTCCTCGACGGCCGCCCGGAGGTCCGCGGCCGGCCGGTAGGGCCGGTCCGTGGTCATGGCGTCCACGCAGTCCGCGACCGAGATGATCCGGGCGTGGAGCGGGATATCATCGCCCCGCAGCCCGTCGGGATAGCCGCTGCCGTCCCACTTCTCATGGTGCGCGCGCATCACCTTCCGGACGTCCTTCATCTGCTCGATATGGCCCATGATGTCGTCGGCCACCAGCGGATGCTGCCGCATGTGCGCCATCTCGTCGGCCGTAAGCCGCCCCTCCTTCAGGAGGACGCTGTCCTTGATGCCGATCTTGCCGATGTCATGCAGCACCGCGGCGAGCTTCAGCCGCTCGACATCCGAGAGCGGCTTCGCCATGTGCTTCGCGATCGCGACGCTGTACTCCACCACGCGCATGATGTGGCCGCCCGTGTAGGGGTCCTTCTTCTCCACCGCGGCCGCCAGGGCCTCGGCCGTGTTCAGGAAGGTCTCCTGCAGCTCCTCGTAGAGTTCGGCGTTCTCGAGCGCCACGGCCACCTGGTTCGAGAGGGTCCAGAAGTCGTCGAGGTCCTGGCCGGTGAAGAGCCCTTCCTTCTTGTTGATGGCCTGCAGCACGCCGACGACCCGGCCGCGGGAGCGCACCGGCACGCAGAGCATGTTCCGGGTCACGAAGTTCGTGAGATGCTGCGCCTTCCGGAAATGGCGCGGATCGTTCTGGACGTCGTTCACGAGCGCGGCCTGGTCGTTGGCCGCCACCCACCCGGCGATGCCCTCGCCCATCCGCAGCCGGACCTGCTTCAGCTTCTCGCCCTTCTCGCCCAGGGCGACCTCGAAGAAGAGCTCGTTCGTCCGGGGGTCCAGCAGCAGGAGGGAGCCCACCTCGGCGTCCATCAGGCTCGTGGCCGCCTCCATGGCGCGCTTTCGGACCTCGCGCTGGTCCAGCGTGGAGTTCAGCACCATGGCGAACTGCATCTGCATGGCCTTGCGTTCGGCCTCCCGGCGGCTCCTGGCCAGGAACTGCACGTAGGCCACATCCACGGCAAGCTGGCCTGCCAGGGTCGTGAGCAGCTCCCGGTCGGTCCGGTCGAAGGGCAGGCCGTCGCGCTTGTTGATCACCTCCACGACGCCGATGACGCTGTCCGCCGTGGTGAGGGGCGCGGCAAGGATGTTCCGGGTCAGGAAGCGGATCTCGGCCCCGATCCGGCTGTTCCAGAGGGCATCACGCCGCACATCGCTGCTGAGATAGGACTTGCCTGTCGTGGCCACCCAGCCCGCGATGCCCTCGTCGGCCGGCAGCTTCTTGCCGAGCAGCTGTCGGGAGCGAGGCCCCCGGGCCGCGCGGAACACGAGGTGGTCCTGCTCCCGGAGCAGGACGCATCCCGCCTCCGTGCCCGTGAGCTTCAGGATCACCGCCAGGTAGTCGGCGAGCAGCTTGTCGAGCGAGGACGCGTCGATCGTGCCATGCAGGAACTGCTGCTTGATCTTCTCGAGCGACACCAGCTTCTTGAGCGCCTCGGCCTGGGCGCGGAATGAATCCGGCCGCCCGTTCCGCGCCGGCGTCCGCCGCTTCCGCTTCGCCGCTTTCTTCCTCACTGCTCGTGCCATGACAAAGGCCACCTCCTCCCCGGTCAGCCTTTCCTCCCCGCGGTCAGCACGCCCTGTTTCAACGCGGCCGCGAACTCAGCGGCCTTCACGACCATGTCGGGCGATCCGGCATGCTGCTCCATCACCTTCACCAGCGCGCTGCCCACGATCACGCCGTCCGCTCCCCAGGAGGCGACCTGCGCCGCCTGGTCCGGCGTGGCGATCCCGAATCCGACGGCAACCGGCTTGTCCGTCAGCTCCCGGATCCGCGCGATCGATCCCGCGATGGCCGGTGACTGGAGCCCGACATTCGCGCCGGTCACGCCGGTGAGCGATACATAATAGATGAAGCCCTGCGCTGCGCGGGCCACGACCTTTCTGCGGTCGTCCGTGCTGGTCGGCGCGAGCAGGAAGATGGTGTCCAGACCGGCCTTCTTCGCGGCGGGCATCAGCGTCCCGGCTTCCTCGGGCGGGAGGTCCGGCAGGATCACGCCGTCCAGTCCTGCCCGGGCCGCGTCCCGCGCAAAGCGCTCCTCGCCGTAGCGGAAGATCAGGTTGTAGTACGTCATGAGGATGAGCGGGACCGCGCTCTCCCTGCGGACGTCCGTGACGAGCTGCAGCACGTCGCCGATGCCCGTGTGATGCGCCAGCGAGCGGAGTGCGGCCTTCTGGATCACCGGCCCGTCGGCGAGCGGATCGGAAAAGGGCGCGCCAAGCTCGATTATATCACAGCCCGCCTTCTCCAAGGCAAGGATGAGCTGCCTGGTCGCGGCGAGGTCCGGATCCCCCGCCATGATGTAGGGGATCAGGGCCCTCTCGCCCTTCTTCCTCAGCCGGTTGAACGTGTTCTTGATCCGTGACATGGGTTTACACGATCCTCGCAATCCGATTCCGCATGCCGCTTTCCGCCAGGGGCAGTGCAGTTGTTACCGTACTATTCTATATACCACCGTTGCCTCTGCCCAGTCCGCGGGGTCGAGCTGGCTCAGCCGGCGCACCAGGTCGCTGATCATCCCCGTGGAGGAGGCGTCATAGGTCGTGAACATCCCCTCCTGGAACCCCAGGGGAATGAGCTCTTCCTTCTTCTTCGTCGCGATGAGCTTGACCTTTTCCTCCGCCGCGGCCCCCTTGAACCCCGGTAGAAACGCTGCCGACAGTCTGAGAGGGCTATCCTTCGGCGGGAACTCGTAGCCCCGGTCCTTGTACACGCTGTTGTCCCTGTGCAGGGAGTTCGGGAAAAGCAGTGTCACCGATCCGTCGGCAGCGACCGAGAAGAGATACACATACCCGTCCGCGCCGGACTGATAGAGGATCCTGAGGTCCTCGCCCTCGCGCAGCCGGTCCCGGGAGAGGGACAGCCGGGCCGAGATCCCCCCGCCCCGCTCCGGGTAGACCGGCTCCACCAGGGTCCGGAGCTTCACGCGATAGAGCTGCCGGTCCTTCTCGTCCCATCCCTCGGAGAGCACCTCGGTCTGTCCGGCCTTGCCGCGCACCGAGGCGTAGACCAGGTCATCCGCCACCTGGTTGTTCGAAACCAAGGTGTGCGCCTTGATGAAGGTACCGACCGCCTGCTCCACGGCCCGGGACTGGGCGTCCCGCCGCGCCCGGTCCTTCACCTCCTTGAGCGTGTCATGGTCCCCTTGCCTCGCCTCGCCGGTGGTCTCGACCCAGACCGGGGCTTCGGCGGAAATGGCGAGGAGCGGCACTGCAACAAGCGCTATGGCAAGAAGCATCCGCCTCATACGTGCTCCTAGTTCCCCGCCCCGATGAGCTGCGGCGTCTGTTCGTTGTTGTACCTGTTGCGCGCGA
>CAZTXN010000089.1:0-11333 GCA_964617655.1 uncultured Nitrospiraceae bacterium
CGGGATAGTCAATCCGCCGCCGTCGTCTTCTCCTGCCGGCCGCCGGCCGCGGCCGGCCCGCCGGACCGTGGATGCGGGGGACCTGGGCGCAAAATATATCGGTCGGTTTTTTGGTCCGCTTCCGCCTCCGGCTTTTTTCCTTGACAGCCGGAGGGGAACATGTGACCCTTGGGCCAGGCGCAAGGGGGCGTTCCATGACCGGGAAGATCGCGGTGATCGGCGGCGGCATCGCCGGCCTGACGGCGGCATACCTGCTCAGCAGGAGATACGAGGTCACGCTCTTCGAGCGGTCCGACCGGCTGGGCGGCAACGCCTACACCCTGGCCACGCCGGCCGGCGAGCAGTTGGACATCGCCGCCGCGGTCTTCGGCCGCAGCTCCAGCACGAACCTCTTCCGGCTCTTCCAGGAGCTGGGCGTCCGGACCGTGCGCTCATTCCGCATGACGCCCCTGGACCTCTTCGGCCCGGGCATCGGCTATCGCGATCTGGAGACGCAGCAGGGCCTCTACTTCACGCCGCGGCTCAGCGGCCTGCTCGCCCAGCGCTTCGAGATCCTCCGGCCGGTCCATCTCCTGGGCGTGCTGCGGCTGATGCGCGGCCTGCGGCGGGCGCGGGCGCTCCTCCGCCGCGGGGAGCTGGAGGGCCTGACGCTGGAGGAGGCGCTCTCCCGGGTCCCGGAGCTGCAGGGCGAGTCGAAGCTGCTCTTCATCGGCTGCTGCTGCCTGGTCTCGTCCATGCACTGCGATGCGGTGCTGGACGCGCCGGCGGCCTTCTTCATCGAGAAGCTGACGAAGTACCGCGACCTCGTGGCGCCAACGCCGCGCGCTTTTTTCTCCGTGCGGCTCGTGAGGGACGGCACGAGGAGCTACGTCCGGGCACTGGCCCGGCCTGTCCGGAACAGGACGGTGCTGGACAGCCGGATCGCGTCGGTCCTGCGGAGCCGGAGCAGCGTGCGGCTCCGCATGGAGGACGGGGAGGAGCAGACCTTCGACCACGCGGTCCTCGCCTGCAACGCCGACCAGGCGCTTGCCCTGCTGCAGGACCCCACGGAGGAGGAGCGGCGGCTGCTGGGCGCCTGGCGGTATACCGAGGGCGCGATCCTCGTGCACCGCGACCATGGATCCTTCCCCAAGCGGGAGCTCATGGGCGGCTACACGCTGCTCTACCGCCGGACCAAGCGGCACCTCGAGACCTCGGTGAGCGGCTCGCTCTGGACCCTGCCCGGCGCCTCGCGGACCGGGGACCTCATCAGCACGCAGCATCCCAACTTCCCCATCCGGGAGGACCTGCGGGTCTTCGAGAAGGTCTTCCGCACGCCGATCTTCGACGCCCGGTCCTGCGCCGCCCGGGCCGTCCTGCCCTCCCTGAACGGCCCGCGCCGGACCTGGTACTGCGGCAGCCACTTCGGCTACGGCCTGCATGAGGACGCCGTGACCTCGGCGATCGCGGTCGCCCGCGCGCTCGGGGCGGCCGGCTGACGGTCCGCGAAGCGGACCCTGCGAGACGACATGGAGAAGCGTTATTCACCGGAAGAACATCTCGATCAGCTGACCCAGGACTGGCTGGGCACGGTGCTCCTCATCGGCGCCGTCCTCTTCCCGGCCCTGGAGTTCATGGACTACTTCGTCTCGCCCGAGACCTTCGTGAAGTTCATGCTCTACCGGCTGGTCATGGCCGGCATCTTCCTGGCGCTCTACTTCCTCAACCGGCGGAAGCGGAACCGGACCTACCAGTACGTCATCGCCTCCCTCGCGACCGCGCTCTGCGCGGTGATCATCGAGCTGGCCGTGCTCGAGAGCGGGGGGCAGAACTCCATCTACTACGCGGCCATGATCATCCTGGCCATCTGCGGACTGGGGTTCGTCCCGATCAGCATGCCCCTCGCCTTCGTCCTGGTGGGGATCGTCTATGCCATCTACGTGGTGCCGATCGTGATGACCGAGACGATCACGGGCGGCGTCTTCATCGGCAACAACGCCTTCCTCATCTCCGCCTTCGTCATGGGCCTTCTGCTCCGGTACAACAACCAGAAGCTGATCATGTCCGAGCTCCGGCTCCGGGCGGAGCTGCATGAGGAGAAGCGGAATCTCGAGCTCCAGTCCCTCAGCCTCCAGGACCAGGTGGCCGAGAAGACCGGCGCCCTGGCCATCTCGGAGCAGAAGTACCGCGGCCTCTTCGACCATGCGACCGACGGGATCGCCGTGCTCGACCGGAACGGCGTCATCACCGACGTGAACCGGCAGTTCTGCGCGCTCCACGGCGGCGCGCCCGAGGCGCTCGTGGGCACGGACTACGGACTGCTCCAGACCGGCCCGCGCAGCAGCGGCCGGGACGACCGGCTCCGCAGGATCCTCCGGGGCGAATCGCTGCTCTTCGAGACCGAGCACCGCCGCCGGGACGGCGGCACGGTGCAGCTGGAGGTCAGCGCCCGGGCGATCGAGATCGGCGGGGTGGTGCATGTCCAGTCCTTCCACCGGGACATCACCGAGAAGAAGCAGCTCCAGGAGCAGGCCATCCAGTCGCAGAAGATGGAGTCCATGGGCGTGCTGGCCGGCGGCATCGCCCATGACTTCAACAACACCCTCACGGCGATCCTGGGCCATGCCGAGGTGCTGCGGAGGCGCATCCAGGCTGACGAGTTCGGCCTCCGCCGGATCAAGACGATCGAGGACGCGGCGTCGCGCGCCGGGCTCATGGTCTCGAAGCTCATGAGCTTCGCCCGCAAGGAGTCGCTGGAGCTGGTCCCCACGGACCTGAACGTGGTGGTGATGGACACGGTGGAGCTGCTCGGCAGGACGCTCATCGACCGGAACATCACGGCGAAGGTGGAGGCCGAACCGGGCCTCCCGGCCGTGTCCGGGGACAGCATCCACCTCGAGCAGGTCATCACGAACCTGGCGATGAACGCCATGGACGCCATGGCGGGCGGCGGGACGCTCACCATCGCCACGTCGGCGCTCGACGCCGCGGCGCAGCCGCCGCCGCTGCGGCCGCTGCTGCCGGCCGGCCGCTGCGTCGTCCTCTCCGTGGGGGACACCGGCGAGGGCATCCCGCCGGAGGTCAGGAGCAGGATCTTCGAGCCCTTCTTCACGACGAAGCCCGTGGGCAAGGGCACCGGCCTGGGCCTGGCCATGGTCTACGGCATCGTGAAGAGCCACGGCGGGGAGATCCGGGTGCGGAGCGAGACCGGCGTCGGCACGACCTTCGAGATATACCTGCCGGCGCTGGACCGGCCCGCCGGGCTGCGCATGCCGGCGTTCGCCGCCGGTCCGCACTTCGACGCGGCGGGCAGCGAGTGCGTCCTGATCGTGGACGACGAGCCGGACGTCCTCTCCTACATCAAGGACACCCTGGACGCCCACGGGTACAAGACCTTCGCCACCGACAACCCGGTCTACGCCCAGGAGCTCTTCTCCGAGATGGCCGGCGACATCGACCTGGTCGTGACCGACATGGTGATGCCGCTCCTGAACGGCGCGGAGCTGACCCGGCAGTTCAAGGCGTCGAACCGGCAGCTCAAGGTGATCGGCATCACCGGCTTCAGCGGCGGGATGATCGCCGCCGCGGCCGGCGAGCTTGACGCGCTCATCCGGAAGCCCTTCGACAGCGCCAAGCTCCTCTCCACCGTCCGGACGGTGCTCGACGCGAGGCAGGACGAGCCCGCGGCCCCGCGCTGAGCCCGCTCTCCGCCCTCAGGCGCCCCCGTACCCCCGCTCCTCGAGCGTCCGCAGCAGGTCCTGCAGATGCTCCCTGCCCCGCACCTCCACGGTGAAGCGCACCCGGGTCCTGCCCACGGGGATCTCCGGCGCCAGCCGGTCGTGCTCCACCGAGAGCACGTTGGCGCCCGCGCCGGCGATCACGCCCGTCACGGCGTGGAGGCTGCCCGCCACATCGTCCAGCACCGCGCTCACCACGCCGATCCTGCCGCTCGTGGCCAGGCCCTTCAGGAGGATGCGGTCCACGAGCGTGAAGTCGATGTTCCCGCCGCTCACCACCAGCACCACGCGCCTGCCCCGGAAGCGGTCCGGGCTCCCGAGCAGGGCCGCGAGCGGCACGGCGCCCGCGCCCTCCACCACCAGCTTCTTCCGCTCCAGGAAGAGCAGGATCGACCGGCTGATGGCCTCCTCGCTCACCAAGAGCAGGTCGTCCACGCGCCGGAGCATCACATCGAGCGTCCGGCTGCCCGGGCGGTCCACCGCGATGCCGTCGGCGATCGTGGTCCGGGGCTCCGCGGCGCAGGCCTCCCTTCCCCGGAAGGACCGGCAGGCCGCGTCCGCGGCAGCGGACTGGACGCCGATGACCTCGGTCCGGGGCGTCCGCGCCTTGATCGACGTGGCGATGCCGGCGATCAGCCCGCCGCCGCCCACCGGCACGAGCACGGCGTCGATCTCCGGCAGCGCATCGGCGATCTCGAGGCCGATGGTCCCCTGGCCGGCGATCACGTCGTCGTCATCAAAGGGATGGATGAACTCCACGCCCGAGAGCGACCGCGCATGCTCCAGCGCATCGGGGAACAGCCTGCCTGCGAGGACCACCTCGGCGCCGTAGCCCTTGGTCGCCTCCTGCTTCACCAGGGAGGCGGACCCGGGCATGACGATCACGGCGCGCTTGCCAAGCGTCGTCGCGGCGAAGGCCACGGCCTGGGCGTGGTTCCCCATGGACGCGGCGGCCACGCGGTCCGCCTCGGTGCAGGTGAGCCTGCTGAAGGCCCCCCGGACCTTGAAGGACCCGGTCTTCTGGAGGTTCTCGAGCTTCAGGAAGACCTCGGCGCCCGAGAGCCGGCTGAGGGAGCGCGAGGGGATGAGCGGCGTCCGGTGGATATGGCCGCCGATGCGGTGGTCGGCCTCCTGGATGTCGGCAAGGGAGATCATGGGGTTGCTGGGACCAACGTCGATACAGGCTTCACAAAAGCCCGAAAAGAGATTCCTTGACACGGAAGAAGCGGATACGCAGCCGGATCAAGGCGGATGCCGCTATCGGCAAGGACTTCGACACAGCCGCCGGGGAATGTCAACTGCTCTGCAGTCCTCCGTTCGCTCCTTCCCCCGGTCCCCGACTCCCGGAAAACGCTCCCGACCGATCCCGTGTCCTCATCGCCTGTATCCGCCGTTATCCCTGTCAAAGGCCTGCTCTTTTCTTGAGCCTTTGAACGAACAGAACGCTTACGCCTTCTCGATCCTGATATCCCGCGCGCCTTTGGCCTGCCGCAGGATGGCCGCATCGCCCAGCACACGGCCCACGAGGTTCACCGCGCCGGCCGGCACGGGGTCCGGCCCGCTGCTCAACGGCGTGGGGCCGAAGAAGAGAGCGAGCGCCCTGCCGGGCGGCCAGTATCCCAGGTCTCCGGCCCTGACCTTCGTGGTGGCGGAAGGGTCGAGCGGCAGGTCCGCGGGGACCTCGAAATAGAACTCGTCGCCCCACTCCTGCGGCTCGGCCGTGATCGGCAGGGCCGCGGCGATCGCGCGGCCGCAGGCCGTGTCGAAGAGCTCCGCCTCGAGCCTGAGCTCCTGCAGGGCGATGATGATCCTGGTCGGCATGGCGGCATCCACCCTCCGGAAATGCGGTCCTTCCACCAGGTCTCTGCGGTTGCTTCGCATGCTGCGGCGTGAACAGTGATCCGGAACGGACAGGCATCCGAAGTATAGCACAGACGTGACCGGTCAGAGACCGGCCTGCTCAATGCTCTCGAGCAGGCGGAACTGGACGCGGCAGCGATGGAGGTTCTGGCCCGGCCGCTGGACGCGGAAATAGACGTCCCCGTTCAGGTGGTCCGCAAGGAACCGGACAGCGAGCTCATAGGTGATGACCCGGACCGCAAGCGGCAGCAGGTCCTCTTCGGCCGGGATGAGGAACGAGGTGGTCTCCTCGAGATAGCCGCTGAGCACGGCCTCGTAGAGCTCCCGGTCGAGCCGGACACGGTCCAGGTCCCCGGGTTCCTCGCCCGCCGGATTGGCCGCCGAGCGGATGCAGTCGCCGAGATCGAAATGCACGATGCCCGGCTTGACCGTGTCGAGATCGATCATGCAGATGGCCCTGCCGGTCTCCCGGTGCATCAGGACATTGTTGACCTTCGGGTCATTGTGCACCACCCGGGAGGGGACCCTGCCGCTCTCCAGGGCATCGGTCAGCAGCGGCGCAAGGGCCGCCCTGGACTCGGCACGCCCGATCTCCTCCCGCGCGCCGGCCGCGCGGCGATAGGGGTCAGCGGCGACCGCCTCCCGGAGGCCGCGCAGGTACCAGGGAGTGTGATGGAAGCCCGGCAGCGTGTCATGCAGGATCTGGGGAGGGAAGGATGCCAGCAGCGCCTGGAACCTGCCGAGGCAGCGGCCCGCCTCGCGGCCCTGCTCCGCGCTCTGCAGACGGTCGTAGGTCACGCCGTCCCTGATCCTGCGGTAGAGCCGCCAGCAGGCGCCGTGCCCATCGCGGTAATAGAGACCTCCGCTGCGCGTCCGGACCAGCACCAGCGTCGAACGATCAGGCTCGGGAACCCCTGCATCCCGGAGCCGCTCCAGAAGATGACCGGTCACCGCCGCGATGTTCTCCATCACCAGGTCAGGACGGGGAAAGACCGATGCATTGATGCGCTGCAGGACATGGCCGTCCGCGGAGGGGTCGGAAGGCGCACAGAGCCAGGTGTCGTTGATCAGCCCGCTGCCGAAGGGCTGCGCCGCCACGCCTTCTGGCAGGGGGAACTGCTGCAGGACCTGGTCAGGCGGGTTCGTCATGCGCTCCGGCGCCGGGCGGAAACAGGGGGAAAATACCCGGTTTTCTTCCTTTCTCTTTGGCGCTGCTTCTGGTACACTGCCGTCGCGCTGCAGCACGATGCAGGAAAGGACGGGACCCCATGAAGAGCAGCCGCCAGTCCCGGAGATACCCCGTTGCCCGGACCGGCCGCCGGATCGGCCTCTGCGTGATCACGTTCAAGGACCTTGCCTGGAAAGACCACACCGCCCTGCTGCTGGACATCAGCCGGCACGGCATGGGGATCGAGTCCGGGGAGCGGCTCGAACCGGGCTTCGCCTGGTTCCAGGAGCGCGTCAGCGGCCACCGGAGCGGCGTGCTCATGTGGTCGAAACAGGCCGGGGACGTCCACCGCGGGGGAGTTCGCTTCGTCTCCCTCTCGCGGGACGAAGAGCAGTTCGTGAACGAACAGATCGGGCTGCTGCGCAGCGGCCGGCTGATCGAGGACCCCGTGGCGGTCATCATGACGATCATGGAGTCGCTCACCCAGGCCGGCCCCGCCCGGCCGCCGTCACCCCGCCCTCCGGGCCGCCCTGATGCCGGCGGCGGGGATGACGATGGCATCGGCGAGCATCGCAGGACCGTCTCATCGGACTGACCGCGGCCCTCCCTGGCCTATCGTCCCGCGCCGCCCCCCTCGATCCCCCGGGTGACCTCCTCCTGGATGAACGCGCGGATCCGGTCCTGGTCCTCGGCGTTGATCCGCAGGAACCGCATGCCCATGCCGGGCTGACCGAAGGGCCCCTCGCCGAACCGGTGGCTGTAGAGCACCACCGCGTCGATCTCGATCTCCCCGCCGCCCAGCGCCACCGTGACCGCAAGCTGGCTATTGACCGGCGAAGGCTTGAGCGTGCGGATGTACATGCCGTGTTCCGAGAGCACCGTCGCGCACTCGCCGCCGCAGTCGAGGAGCTCGCCGTTCACCGAGACCGGCAGGCGGGCCTGTACGCGGATATTGCTGCGCGGCGTCGGCTCCAGCGCGAACTGCACGGCCCGGTAGAGCTCCTCGGCCGCCACCGGCGTGGTGAGGCACGCGGCAAAGCCGCTCCGGACGCACCGCGCCGCGGTCTCAGGATCCCGGTCCCCGGTCATGGCGATGACCGGCAGCTCCTTCGTGGCCTGCCGGGTCCGGATCTCCTGGAGCAGGTCCAGCCCGGCGCCGCCGGGCAGGTCCAGCGCGGTGATCACCAGCGCCGGCGCCGCCACACCGATGGTCTCGAAGGCCTCGGCCATGGACCGGGCCGTGCAGACATGATACTCGAAGCGCTGGAGCAGCATGGCCAGAGTGAAGACCTGGTGCGCGTCGCCGCCCACGATCATGACGTACCGCACCTGCCGCTGCCTGCCGGTGGTCGCTCCTTCTACACAGACGCCCATGCCTGCCGCTCCTTCTGCCGTCCGGCCTTCCGCTGGCCCCAGCGTACCACGGACCCAGGGGAAAAGGGAACCGTTTTTTCCCCGGAACCTCCGCCGCGTCCGGACGGCACTTTCTGATTGCCAGCACCCCGGTCGAGCGGTAATATGGCGGCCTATGCTCCAGGTCGCGAACATCGAGAAGTCCTACGGCAGGCAGCGGCTCTTCGACGGCGTGAGCTTCACCGTCAATCCCCGCGAGCGCATCGGCCTTGTCGGCCGGAACGGCCACGGCAAGTCCACCCTCTTCCGCATGGTCCTGGGCGAGGAGCGCCCGGATGCGGGCGCCATTTCGGTCCCTGCGGGCTACGCCATCGGCCACCTTGAGCAGCACATCCACTTCACCGAGGACACGGTGCTCAAGGAGGCCTGCCTGGCCCTGCCGGCGCATGAGGACCACCTGGACCAGACCTGGAAGGCCGAGACCATCCTGCACGGACTGGGCTTCACGAACGAGGACCTTGAGCGTCCTCCTGCGTCGCTCTCCGGCGGCTACCAGGTCCGCCTGAACCTCGCCAAGGTGCTCGTGTCCGGGCCGAGCCTGCTGCTCCTGGACGAGCCCACGAACTACCTTGATATCGTCTCCGTCCGCTGGCTCACCGGGTTCCTCCGCGCCTGGCCGGGCGAGATGATCATCATCACCCATGACCGCGACTTCATGGACAGCGTCACGACCCACACGATGATCATCCACCGCTGCAAGGTCCGAAAGGTCCAGGGCGGCACGCAGAAGCTCTACGACCAGGTCCTGATGGAGGAGGAGATCTACGAGAAGACGCGGCTGAACGACGAGAAGAAGCGCAGGGAGGTCGAGCAGTTCATCAACCGCTTCCGCGCCCAGGCCACCAAGGCCTCGGCCGTCCAGTCGCGCATCAAGGCCCTTGCGCGCCACGAGAGGATGGACAAGCTCGACGCCATCCAGACGCTCGACTTCACGTTCCGGTCGGCCCCGTTCGAGGCCAAGTGGCTGCTGACCTGCGATGACCTCTCCTTCGGGTTTACCCCGGACGGAACGCAGCTCATCGAGGGCCTCTCCTTCGCCGTGGGGAAGCGGGACCGCATCGGCGTCATCGGGAAGAACGGCAAGGGCAAGACCACCCTGCTGAACCTGCTCGCCGGCGAACTGCGGCCGACCTCCGGCGCGGTCAACCTCCACCCGAACACCAGGACCGCCTACTTCGGCCAGACCAACATCAATCGCCTGGCGCCGCAAAAGACCGCGCTCCAGGAGATCATGGACGCCCACCCGGACAACGCCCAGGGCGAATCGCGCTCGATCTGCGGGCTCATGATGTTCGAGGGCGACAACGCCCTCAAGAAGGTGGGCGTGCTCTCGGGCGGCGAGAAGAGCAGGGTGCTGCTCGGCAAGCTCCTCGTCTCGCCGGCGAACCTCCTGCTGCTCGACGAGCCCACGAACCATCTGGACATGGAGTCCATCGACTCGCTCATCGAGGCCATCGATGCCTTTGCGGGCGGGGTGATGATCGTGACCCACAGCGAACGGATCCTCGAGGCGGTGGCGAACAGGCTCATCGTCTATGACAACGACCAGGCAACGCTCTTCGAAGGGACCTACCTTGACTTCCTGGAGCGCGTGGGCTGGAGCGACGAAGGCGGAGCAAAGGGGAAGAAAGCGAAGCGGCCGCCACCGGAGGGAACGAGCGGTCGGAAGGACGCGAAAAGACAGAAGGCGGCCATCGTTTCGGAGCGCTCCGACTCCCTCTCCGGGCTCAAGAAACGGATGGACGACCTGGAGAAGAAGATCACGGACCTGGAGTTCCAGGTCCAGCAGGACACGCAGCGCCTGACCGAGGCATCGGTCAAGGGCAGGGCGCTGGAGATCAAGAAATGCTCCCAGGCGGTAAGGGAGAACAAGGCCAGGATCGATGGACTCTATGCCGAGCTCCAGACGGCCGCGGACGAGCACGACCGGAAGGCCGCAGCGTTCGACCGGAGGATCGCCGAGCTCGCGCCTGGCGGGCAGTGAGACGGTCGGCCCGCCGGACCGGACGGCGTCCTACCGTTTCCTTCCCCCCTCCCTGCCATCCCCTTCCCTGAAGGTCCAGTAAGAGTTCAAAAAGTAGTTGATCAGCGTCGCCGGCGCGATGCCGATAAGCTGGTGGACCTGCGGGATGCCGCGGGGATCCAGGGCGCTCAACAGCAGGAAGGTGCCGTAGCTCACGCCGAGGGCCGCGACCGAGACGGTGTTGAACTTCAGCCCCCGGATATGCAGCTTGCCGTTCATCCCGCGGTCCGCAAAGGTCCAGTAGTTGTTCAGCAGGAAGTTCGAGAGGATCGAGAGCTCGATGGCCACGGGCGAGGCGAGGTACTTGCTCATGCCCGCCATCAGCAGCAGGGTGAAGGAGAGCAGGTTCACCGCCACGCCCGACGCGCCGACGGCCAGGAACCGCAGGAAGGTCCTGCTCCGCTCGAACCGGATCCACCAGGCGTTCAGCATGAACTCCGCGATGTCCGAGAGCCCCAGCTTGGTCTCGCCCCGCGTCCGGTCCACGAACTCCACCGGCACCTCCCGCACCCGCGCCTGGTTCATCAGCGCCTCATGGAGCAGCGCGATCTGGAACGCATAGCCCTGCACGCCGAGCGCCGCGAGGTCGATCTTCCTGAGCAGCGAACTGCGGATAGCGCGGAACCCGGCAGTGCAGTCCCGGACCTGCCGCATGCCGGCGATATACCGGGCGAAGATGTTCCCCCACCGGGAGTTCATCCTGCGCAGGAAGCCCCAGTCCGCAGGGATCTTCCCGCCCGGCACATACCTGCTGCCGATGACGAGGTCCGCCCCCTCATCCAGCGCGGCGATGAGCCGGGGGACGTCCCCGGGCTTGTGCGAGAGATCGGCGTCCATCTCCATCACCGCATCCGCGTCCAGCGCATCAAGGGCATGCCGCATCCCCCGGATGTAGGCGGCCCCCAGCCCCTCCTTCTTCCCCGTGATCAGGGAGAGGTTCGGCATCGCGGCTTGCGCCGCGCGCACCGCATCCGCCGTGCCGTCGGGCGAGCTGTCGTCCACCACGAGGACCGTCATCTCGTGCGGGATCCGCACGAACTGCTCCTGCAGCGCTTCGAGGAGCGGCAGGATGTTCTCGCGCTCGTTATAGGTCGGTATGATGACGACGATCTTCATCGTTGGACGTGCTCCCGCATCGTCCGGTCATCCTGCC
>CAZTXN010000090.1:0-11211 GCA_964617655.1 uncultured Nitrospiraceae bacterium
GCTAGTTCCTTTTGAGTTTTTTCATAGGTCTTTTCCAGAACCTATCTCAAAATAGATTTATTCCCTTCGATCGCCTATTGGTGTCATTCCCGTGCAAACGGGAATCCAGTGTTCTCAGCATGTTCTGGATACCCGCTTTCGCGGGTATGACGGAACAGTCGAGAAATGGTGATTTTGAGATAGGTTCTAGCGTCTTCAGTGTCAAAGGACTTCAATACATGCTCTTCTCCGCCGTTATCATAGCCTTTATCCGTGGTTATCCGTGTCAAAGATACTATTGTTCCCTCGCGTCCTTCGTGCCCTCGCGGTGATGCATCTGTCCTGCTGATCCTTTCTCTCCGCGTCTTCAGTGTCAGAGGAATTCACTACATGCTCTTCTCCGCAGTTATCATAGCCTTTATCCGTGTCCATCCGTGTCAAAGATGCTTTTTTCCTTTCTTGTTCCCTCACCCGTCCACCGTCCGGGCAAGGGTGAAGGCGATGACCGACCGGGCGCCCGCGAGCTTCAGGACCCGGGAGCACTCGTTCAGCGTCGCGCCGGTGGTGAAGACGTCGTCCAGGAGCAGCAGCCGCTTTCCCTCCAGCTCCGCGGGCCGGGAGACGGCGAAGGCGTCCCGCACGTTCTCGGTGCGCTCTTTGCCGGTCAGCTCCACCTGGGGCCGCGTGGGCCGCACCCGCGCCAGGTTGTCGAAGCTATGCGGCAGTCCGAACCGGTCCGCCACGACCTGGCCGAGAAGCACGGCCTGGTTGAAGCCCCGCTGCCGGAGCCTGCTGCGATGGAGCGGCACCGGCACGACGGCGTCCAGGGCATGCACCAGCCGCACCCGGTCCGCCATCCAGCCGGCCAGGGGCCGGCCGAGCGCCCGCATCGGCCGGTACTTGAAGAGATGGACCGCCTCGCGGAGCGGCCCCTCGAAGGCCCCGGCAGCGAGCGCCTGGTCGAACCGCGGCGGGTCCTGCCGGCAGGACCCGCATTCATGCTCCGGGCTGGCAGAGAGCGCCTCAGGCGAGCCGAAGGGCCTCCCGCAGCCCGGACAGACCGGGCCGGTCATGGCCGGGAGATCGGACCAGCAGGCTTCGCAGAAGCAGGGCGCCGGCGAGGCGCGGAGCGGTGCGCGGCACCAGGCACATGCCACGGGAAGCAGGAGGTCGAGCAGGCGGTGGAGAAGCTGCATGGGGAGGGAACCTCGCGGGGGTCGAAAGCTACCGCGCTAATTACTGCCACATAAGAACCATACCCCCCTCACCCATCCTCTCCCCCGAGGGGGAGAGGACCAAGGTGAGGGGCCGGTCAATAAGGGATGTCATTACGTTTGAATGAGCCCGCCCTCCGGCCATGCGGGAAGAGCGGGCCACTGTTCTTTACCGGACGGCCGATCGATGTCCTCCGGATACATCCGCTGTGCTCCGCGTCGCCCACGAAGGGCATAGACTCACTTAAGCAGGCTCTTGCCGGTCATCTCCTTGGGCTGGGGCAGTCCCAGGAGCTGGAGCACCGTGGGCGCCACATCGGCCAGGCAGCCCCCGCTCCGCAGCCCGGTCCGCAGGCCCACGATGATGAAGGGCACCGGGCCGGTGGTATGCGCGGTATGGGGCTGGCCCGAGGCATTGTCCTCCATCACCTCGAGGTTGCCGTGGTCCGCGGTGATCACCATGCGGGCGCCGGTCTCCTCCGCGGCCTGCTTGATGCGGCCGAGGCAGTCGTCCAGCACCTCCACGGCCCGCACCGCCGCTGCCAGCACGCCCGTATGGCCGACCATGTCCGGATTGGCGAAGTTGATCAGGATGAAGCCGTACTCCCGGGTCCGGATGCGCTTCACTGTCTCGTCCGTCACCTCGCGGGCGCTCATCTCGGGCTTCAGGTCATAGGTCGCCACGTCCCGCGGCGACGGGATGAGCACGCGGTCCTCGAGGGCGAAGGGCTCCTCCCTCCCTCCGTTGAAGAAGAAGGTCACGTGGGCGTATTTCTCGGTCTCGGCGATGCGGAGCTGCCGGATGCCCTTCTGGCTCAGCACCTCGCCCAGGATCTTCGTGAGCCGCACCGGTCCGTAGGCCACCGGCAGACCGAAGGTCTCGTCATAGGTCGTGAGGCAGACGAAGGAGGCGAGCTGCGGGATGCGCTCCCGCCGAAACCCGTCGAACGCCGGGTCCGTGAGCGCCCGGGTGATCTCCCGGGCCCGGTCGGAGCGGAAATTGCAGAAGATGACCGCGTCGCCGTCGCCCATCGTGGCGACCGGCAGGCCGGTGCGGGGATCGGTGATGACCGCGGGCAGCACGAACTCGTCGGTCCGCTGGTGCTCGTAGCTGCCCTTCACCGCGTCGTCGGCCGAGGTCTTCCGGATGCCCTCTCCCAGGACCATGGCGTCGTAGGCCTTCTGGACCCGCTCCCACCGCTTGTCCCGGTCCATGGCATAGTACCGTCCCATGACCGTGGCGATGCTGCCCGCTCCGGTCCGTGCGAGGTGGGCCTGCAGCCGCACGAGGTAGCCGAGGGCGCTGGAGGGCGGCGTGTCCCGTCCGTCCAGGAAGGCATGGAAGACCGCCTTCCCGACGCCCCGGGACTTTGCCAGGTCGAACATGGCCATGATATGGTCCAGGTGGCTGTGCACGCCGCCGTCGGACAGGAGCCCCATGAGATGCAGGGTCGTGCCCTTCTCCCTGACCCGGTCCATGGCCGCGAGCAGGACCGGGTTCTTGTAGAAGTCGCCGTCGCGGATGGACTTGGAGATGCGGGTGATGTCCTGGTACACGATGCGGCCCGCGCCCAGGTTCAAGTGGCCCACCTCGGAGTTGCCCATCTGGCCGTCCGGCAGCCCCACGTGCTCGCCCGACGCATGGAGCTCCGTGTTCGGGAAGTCCCGGAAGAGGCTCGTGAAGAGCGGCGCCTTTGCCGCGGCCACGGCGTTGCCCTGGGTGTGATGATTGATCCCGAAGCCGTCCAGGACGATCAGGATGACCGGTGGATTCCCCATCTTCGCTCCTGAAAAAAAGAGCCAGGGCCGCCGCGCCGGGCGAAGGTCCCCGGTATCCGGCCTCTGGCTGCCGCATGCGCCTGCGCCGACGGATCAGCAGGCCTTCTCGAGGTTCACCCCGAAGGTGTTCCATTTGCCGCAGTTGGGGCAGCGGCCCGTCCAGTCCGTGGTGCTGAACCTGCAGTTCGAGCATCCGTAGGGCACGATGACCTGCTTGCGGAAGCCCAGCGCCTTCTTGAACTCCGACGAGGCCAGGCCCAGGGACCCGCGGCGCAGATAGATGTTGCCCAGCAGCTTGTGCACGTCCGGCAGCTCGCGGTCGCCCCAGTCGACCGAGGTGAGGGCGTCGTAGGCATCATCGATCATCTCGAGCCGGTAGAAGAGCTTGCCCAGGAAGAACTTCACGGTCGTGTCCTGGGGCCTCCAGGTCACGGCCTGCTGGTAGATCTCGATGGCCTTGCGCGGCTCGCCCTGCTTGAGGTAGAGGTCCTCGAGCCGGAGCAGCAGCAAAATGGAGGAGGTGAGCTTGTAGGCCTTCTCCCAGAGCTCCGACGCCTCGCCGGGCTTCCGCTCCTCCAGGTAGACCTCGCCGAGCCCCAGGTAGGCGGGGATGAAGTCCTTGTCCAGCTTGATCACGCCGCGGAAGACCTTCTTCGCCCGCTCGAGGTCGCCGGTCTCGAGGGCCGCGCGGCCCATCTCGTACTTGTACCCGATGAGCTTCCGGTGCTCCACCTCGCGCTCCGCCGGGCCGAGCGGGCTGGCCAGCAGCCGGTTCTGGGTCTCGGTCAGTTCCTCCCAGGTGTTCAGGCGATGGTAGAGGTCACGCAGCCGCGTCAGCGCCGCGATGTTCGTGGGGTCCTTCCCGACGATCTCCTTGTAGAGCTTGATCGCCTCGTCGAACCGCTTCGCCTCCTCGTAGCCCGCGGCGAGCGAGAACATGACCTCCTGGTTCTCCCGGTCGAGGCTCCAGGCCTTGAGGTGGAGCCGGATGGCCTCGGGCGCATTCTGCTGCCGCAGGAGGGCGATGCCCATGCGCAGGAGGGTGTCCACGTGGTTCGGATCGATGTTCAGGATGCGCTGGAAGTAGGTGACGGCGTCGGTGTTGCGCTTCGCCAGGAGTGCGTTCAGGCCCTTGGCGTAGAGGTCCTGGATCTTGATGCGCCGCTTCTGCTCCCGCTGCACCTTGAGGCCCCGCAGGAAGCGCCGGATGTCCCGCATGAGGTAGACCAGCAGCACCACGCCCGAGCCCGCGGCCAGGGAGATGAGGAAGAAGGTGGAGATGGCGATCTCCTTGGCGCGCGTGGGGGTGATATTGATTGTGATCGTGCCGCGGTTGATCTCCACGAGCCAGATGACCAGCAGCAGGGCGACGATCAGCAGGATGGTGATGAGATAGCGTATCATGGGTCCTTTATCCGGCCGTCAGTAGTGGTACGGCCTGCCCTTGATGATGGTGCAGGCGCGGTAGAGCTGCTCGAGCAGCACCAGTCGCGCCATCTCGTGGGTCACGGTCCACCGGGACAGGGCCAGCACCGTGGATGCCCGGCCGGTCACCGATGCATCGAGCCCCAGGGTCCCGCCGATGACGAAGACCAGCTCCCGGGCCCCCTGTTCGAACTGGCTGTTGAGGAATGCCGCGAACTCGTGGGAGGTCATCTCCTGCCCCCGCTCGTCGAGCGCCACGGTCCGGGCGCCGGGCGGCAGGGCCCTGGCGATGCGCTCCCCTTCCCGCTGCCGGATGCGGTCAGCGTCCTTCAGGTCGCTGATGCGCTCCTCCCTGACCTCGCGCACCTCGACCGCTGCATAGGGCCGCAGGTAGCGCAGGTACTTCTCGATCCCCTCGCGGATGAACCCTTCCCGGACCTTCCCCGCGCAGAGGAGGGTGAGCTTCATGAGGACGCGCCCTGCAGCGACCCCGTCCTGAGGGGGATGCGCGGCGCGTCGCTCCAGAGCCGGTCGAGAGCGTAATAGGCGCGGGTCTGCGCCACAAAGACATGGACCACGACATCGCCGTAGTCCATGAGCACCCAGGTCCCCTCCGTCCTGCCCTCAAGGTGCGCCGGATGCCTGCCCGTCAGGGCCAGCGCCCTGCCGATGCCCTCGGTAATGGCGCTGACCTGGGTGGTGCTGGCGCCCGAAGCGATCACGAAGTAATCGGCGATGGACGTGAGACCCCGGAGGTCGAGTATCTGGATATCGAAGGCCTTCTTGCTGTCCGCTGCTTCCGCTGCGTTCTGTGCGATCTCGTGCGTGTCAACCATATAACTTGTTTTCAATTATATAGTGTTCGACCTGCTCAGGCAAGTGGTATTTGACGCTCCGGCCGCGCCGCAGCCGCTCCCGGATGTCCGTGGACGATATCTCGTAGTATGGGATGCGTATGAGCACGACCTTTCCTTCCGCCAGCGGCAGGGTCGCCTGCTCCTTCGTCCGGCCGTCGAGCGCCTCGAGCTCCGGCCCCGCGCTCGCCGGGAAGCCCAGCCGTTCCAGGTCGCGGAACCGGCAGCCCTCGCGCGAGATCACCACGAAGCTGCAGAGCGTCAGCAGCCGCTCCCAGGCCTTCCAGGTCCGCACCTCGAGGAAGGAATCCAGGCCGGTGATGAAGAAGAGCTCGGCCCCGGGATGGAGGGGCAGCAGCGCCTCGAGCGTGTCGACCGTGTAGGACCGGCCGCCCCGCTTGATCTCCAGGTCCGAGACGCGGAACTGGGGATGGCCGGCAACGGCCAGCCGCACCATCTCGAGCCGCTGCACCGCCGAGGGAAGTTCCTCCTCCTTATGGGGCGGGACCGCGACCGGGATGAAGAGAACGCGGTCGAGCTTCAACCGGTCCCGCACTTCCTCGGCTGCCGCCAGGTGGCCGTAATGCACCGGGTTGAAGGTGCCGCCCAGGATGCCTATGCGCTGCGCCATATACGGACCCCCGCAGGACCGGCCGTTTCCCTATGGTGTTCGATCCTCAGTCCGCAATCCGCAATCCGCATTCCGCGATCGCCGTTCATTTCCGTATCTGGCCGGACCCGAAGACGATGAACTTCGTAGAGGTCAGTTCCTCGAGCCCCATGGGGCCCCGGGCATGGATGCGCGTGGTCGAGATGCCGATCTCCGCGCCCAGGCCGAACTCGAACCCGTCGTTCAGCCGCGTGGAGGCGTTGATGAAGACCGCCGAAGCGTCCACCTCGCGCAGGAAGCGCATGGCTTTGGCATGGTCCCGGGTCACGATGGCCTCGGAATGCTGGGACCCGTGGGCCGCGATATGCGCCATGGCGTCCTCCATGCTGTCCACGACCTTCGCGTTCAGGATCAGCTCGTTGTATTCCGTATCCCAGTCCTGCTCCGCGGCCGGCTTCACGCCCGGCCCGGCCTTGACCGTCCGTTCGCAGCCCCGGACCTCCACCTTGGCGTCCTGAAACCGCTTCAGCATCTTCGGCAGGAAAGCGGGCGCGATGTCCTTGTGCACCAGCATGGCCTCCATGGCGTTGCAGGTGCCCGGCCGCTGGACCTTGGCGTTGAAGCAGATCTCCTCGGCCATGGCGAGGTCGGCCTGGTCGTCCACGTAGACATGGCAGACGCCCTTGTCATGCTTGATCACCGGGATGGTGGAGTTCTCGGACACGAACCGGATGAGCCCCTCGCCGCCCCGCGGGATGATGAGGTCCACGTACTGGTTCGTCCTGAGCATCTCGAGCACGCAGGCACGGTCCGGGTTCTCGATGAAGGTGACCGACCCGTCGGGGATCCCGGCCGCGGCGCCGGCCCGGTTCAGGACCCCGGCGATGGCGGTGTTCGAGTGCACCGCCTCGGACCCGCCGCGGAGCAGCACGGCGTTCCCGGACTTGATGCAGAGCGCCGCCGAGTCCGCGGTCACGTTCGGCCGGGACTCGTAGATGATGCCGATCAGCCCGATGGGCACGCGCATCCTCCCGACCTGCATGCCGTTCGGCCTGCGCCACATCCGGAGCACCTCGCCCACCGGGTCCGGCAGCGCGGCCACCTCGCGGAGCCCGTCGGCCATGGCCGTGACCCGCTCGGGCGTGAGCTTGAGCCGGTCCAGCATTGCCGAGGACAGCCCCTTCTGCTCGCCCGCGGCCAGGTCCTTCTTGTTCTCGGCCATCAGCCGGTCCGCTTCCTTCTCGAGCCCCTCGGCCATCTTGAGGAGCGCGTTGTTCTTGACCTCGGTCGAGAGGTTCGCCAGCTGCCGCGATGCGTCCTTGGCCTTCTTTGCTTTCCCGGTCACGTAGTGTTTGACATCCATTCCCTTACCCCCAAACAATTGATTGAGCCATAATATGGAACATTGTAGGGGCGGTCCTGTGTGACCGCCCTCTCCGGGCAACCACAGAGGGTTGCCCCTACGGGAGAACCTATCGTCACAGTATCGCCAGATCGTCCTTATGGATCACCTCGTCATAATCCTTCTGCCCCAGCACGCCGGCGATCTCCGCGGTCTTGAGCCCCTTGATGCGGTTCACATCATCGGAAGAGTACTTGGAGAGGCCGCGGGCGAAGACCTGTCCCTTGAGGTCCGCGCAGTTCACGCAGTCCCCTGCCTTGAAGCTGCCCTGCACCTTCACGATGCCGCCGGGCAGGAGGCTCTTGTTCCGGTTCTCCAGCGCGTCCCTGGCCCCGTCGTCCACCACGATGCCGCCCGTGGAGCAGGCCGTATAGGCGATCCAGTGCTTCCGCCCCTGGTCCCGCGTCTCCCGCGGCAGGAAGAGCGTGCCGGGCTCCCGGCCCTCGAAGAGGGAACGCAGGCTGCCGTCGGACCTGCCGTTGATGATCACCATGGGCACGCCGTAGGCGCCGACCTTCTTCGCTGCCATGAGCTTCGACCGCATGCCGCCCGTGCCCACGCCGGTGAAGGCGTCGCCCGCGCCTTGCTCCATCTCGGGCGTCAGCTTCTCGACCACGGGGATGAGCTGCGCGTCGCGGCGGACCCGGGGGTCGGCGGTATAGAGGCCGTCGATGTCCGAGAGGATGACCAGCAGGTCGGCGTCCGCCAGGTGCACCACCATGCCCGAGAGGTTGTCGTTGTCCCCGAACTTGATCTCGTCCACGGCCACGGTGTCGTTCTCGTTCACCACGGGGATGACGCCGTGCTCCAGCAGCGTATGCATCGTGTTCCGCGCGTTCAGGAACCTGCCCCGGTTCGCCAGGTCCTCGCGCGTCAGCAGCACCTGGGCCACCTTCCGGCCGTGGACGGCGAAGGTCTTCTCGTACATCCACATGAGCCCGGACTGGCCCACGGCCGCCGCGGCCTGCTTGAGCGGCAGGGGCATGCCCCTGGTCCGCTTCAGGCCGAGCTTGGCCAGGCCCGCGGCGATGGCGCCCGAGGAGACGATGATCACCTCGCGCTTCTGCTCCATGATGGAGGCGATCTCCGCGGCGATGCGCTCGATGCGCTGATGGTCGAGGCCCTCGCCGGTCCCGGTCAGGACGGCGCTCCCGATCTTGATCACCACGCGCTTCGCCCGGGTGACGAGATATTTTCTGTCTTGGGGAATCTTTTTCACCATACCATGGGTTCCTGAAGACTACGCAGGCTGAAGCCTGCGGCTGCCTGCGGATCCGATATCATCTCTCCTGCTGATCGTCTCATGGCTCCTGACTCCCAGCTACTCCCTCCTGCCGTCCTTTCTCCCTTCCTCCACCCTGTCGGCGAGGAAGTCCAGCAGCCGGTCCAGCCCCTTGCGGGCCACCGCGGAGATGGGGAAGAAGGCAAAGCCCTCTCCCCGGCAATGGGCCTCGAGCCGCTCCAGGTGCTCGGGGATGGCGGCATCGATCTTCGCGGCTGCCACGGCCATGTACTTCTTCCCCAGGTCAGGGCTGTACTGCTCCAGCTCGCGGTTGATCTTCCGGAGGTTCTCGACCGGGTCGCCGGGCACCAGGCCGGAGACGTCCACCAGGTGCAGGAGCATGGCGGTGCGCTCCACGTGGCGCAGGAACTCGAAGCCCAGGCCCGCGCCCCTGTGCGCGTTCTCGATCAGCCCCGGGATGTCCGCCACCACGAACCCGCTCCTGCCCTCGGGCTTGACCACGCCGAGCACCGGCGTGAGCGTGGTGAAGGGATAGTCGGCGATCTTCGGCCGCGCGGCCGAGATGCTCGAGATGAGCGTGGACTTTCCCGCGTTCGGGAAGCCCACGAGCCCCACGTCCGCCAGGAGCTTCAGCTCCAGGAAGAGGGTGTACTCCTCGCCCTCCTCGCCCGGCTGGGCATGGCGCGGCGCCTGGTTCGTGGCGGACTTGAAGAAGGTGTTGCCCTTCCCGCCCCGTCCGCCCCTGGCGATGACCTGCTCCATGCCGTCACGGTCCAGGTCCACGATGGGCTGCCGCGTCTCGTGGTCGCAGACCAGGGTGCCCACCGGCACCCGGATGACGATATCATCCCCGTCCGCGCCGGTCTGCTGCTTGCCCCGGCCCGCCTCCCCCCTCTCGGCCCAGTAGTTCTGCTGGTACTTGAGGTCGATCAGCGTGCCGAGCTGCCGGTCCGCCCGGATGATGACGTCGCCGCCCTTGCCCCCGTCGCCGCCGTCCGGGCCGCCCTTGGGAACATAGGCCTCGCGCCGGAACCCCACGCATCCCGGTCCGCCATGGCCGCCGCGGACATTGATCTTTACCCTGTCGATGAAATTGGACATGTGGTAACTACGCGAGAACTATACAGATTTTCTAGGAAAAATGCAAGATTTTCCGGCCGGTGACCGGCATCGCCTACGCCACCCGGTTCAGCGCGTTCACGATCCTCTCGTTCAGGTCCTTTACCGCGAGCGAGACCGCCTCGATCATAGCCACGGTGAAGTCGTCCAGCCGCACGTCCCTGCCCTCGAGGATGTTCGTGGCATGCTTCCCGCTGAAGGTCCCGGACATGACCTGCGACCCGGCCCGCTCGACCGACACATCGGCCGTCACCGTGGCCACGGCCGGCCCGGCGCTGTAGTAGGCGCCGCCGCCGAATATGAAAAGAAAGAAGAAGAACGTTCCCCGGTGACGGACCGGCGCGGAGATCTCCACCTTCCGCACGCGAACCGTGACCGCCAGGTCCGCTGCACCCTCGCGGTACGCGAACCTGCCGCTCCGACGGAGCTCAGCCAGGAAATGCTCCCGCAGGGCCCGCTTGTAGTCGTTCTCGATGCTGGCATAGCCGAGCTGCGCCCGCATCTCCTCGGTCCAGGTGTTGTAGACCAGAAGCGGCAGCACCGAGGAGTCGACCGACCGGACCGTGGTCCGGGCGGGCAGCACGTCGTCTACAGCGAAGGACCGGACCGCGACGGTCGCCGGTCCCTGCTGCTGCGGCCGGATGCTGTCATGGAGGTAGGTCAGTGCGCCTTTGCCCTCCTCCAGCCGGTTCTGCACGTTCCGGGAGACACCGCATCCGGCCAGAAGGACCAGGAGGAACATGATGACAGAAGCTCTTCTCATCGTCCATACCTCATCTGCCTGATCCGGAGCAGGATCAGGTCATGGTTCAGTCCGCAGGTCTGCTCCTCGAAGGCCGTCTGGTAGAGGTCCCGCAGGCGCTCCGCAGGGATGCGCTCGTCCGTCTCGTAGGCCAGGTCCGCCCGGATGAGCAGCCGGAGCCCCGGCGGCAGCGAGAGGCCGTGGCGCTCCAGGAGTTCGACCGCTGTTCCATACTCATCCTTTACCATACGGTAGAGGACCTCTTCGAGCGGATCCCCTCCCGGCCGGCGCGTTCGTTCGTACCGCGCGATCTCCCGCCCGCTGTGCAGGCCGACCATGCCGGGCACCCGCGCGGCTTCTTCGGCGCTCAGGCAGAGGTACCTCCGGCTGCCGCTGCTGTAGTCCACATCGCCCGGGCCGGTCACCAGCACGTACCGGGCAGGCGCTGCGCAGGCACACAGCAGCAGCGCAGCGGCGATGAGGACAGAGGCAAGGACCGGGTTGCTGCAGGATGAACGTTCCATGGCTTCGGAGCAATTATCCTAAAAACGGCGGTTGGGACGCGGAAAATGCGGATAAAACCTGAAAAGGCAAATACTTTCGTTCTGAAAAGCTTTTCACCTTGCAGGTGAGTTCTTTTCAAGTATTGACCGTAGGTTTCTCCTGACGTCATCAGATGTTATCAGATTTTATCCGCGTCCAAATGTATTTTTTCAGGATTATAGGTACTGGCGCCGAAAAATCAAGCCCCCTTTCGCGGCCCAGGAACGGCAGGGAGCAATAAAAAAGGCGGCCCGGTACTGGGCCGCCTGGTGCTGGTCTGGGATTGCCGCTCACGCGGTGA
>CAZTXN010000091.1:0-11185 GCA_964617655.1 uncultured Nitrospiraceae bacterium
CTATCCTTTCAGCACATTGAACTCGTCCACGTACACCGTGCCGCGGTTGCGGGCCAGCAGGATGATGATGGCCAGGGCCACCGCCGCCTCGGCCGCGGCCACCGTGATCACGAAGATCACGAAGATCTGGCCGGTGAGGTCCTGCAGGTAGTGGGAAAAGGCGATCAGGTTGATGTTCGCCGCGTTCAGCATCAGCTCGATGGACATGAGGATGATGAAGATGTTCCGCCGCGTCAGCACGCCGACCACTCCGATGGTGAAGAGCGCCGCGCTCAGCAGCACATACCAGGACAGGGGGATCATGGAACCTCCAATGCGATTGCGGATTTCGGATTCAGGATTTCGGATTATCGTGTGCCCCGTCCTTTACTCCGCATTCCGCACTCCGCATTCCGCAATGCTTCTATTCTTTACGGTCTTTCTTCGCCAGCATCACCGCCCCCACGAGCCCCACCAGCAGGATGACCGAGGCGATCTCGAAGGGGACCAGGTAGTTCGTATAGAGCGCGATGCCCAGGGCCTTGACGCCCGCGCCCGGCTCCTGCACCACGCGGCCGGCTGCCGCCGGGAAGGAGCCCCGCGACAGGAGCAGCGCCATCTCCAGGAGGATGACCGCCCCGAACCCGGCGATCCAGGGCCAGTACCGGTTCGCCCGCGCCGCCTGCCCCTCCCGGTCCACGTTCAGCAGCATGACGACGAAGAGATAGAGGATCAGGATGGCGCCCGCGTAGACGATGATCTGGACCGCGGCAAGGAACTCGGCGTTCAGCAGCACGAACAGGCCGGCGATATGGAAGAAGAGCAGCAGCATGAAGAGCACGCTGTGCACGGGATTGCGCCGGGTGATCATCAGCACGGCCGAGACGATGATGACGGCTGCGAAGTAGAGGAAGACGATCTGGTTCATCATTTCTTCGCCTCCTCCTTCTTCCTGCCCAGGTACCGGTCCCCCACCTCCATCAGCCGCTCCTTGGTGTAGAAAACGTCCTTCCGGGAGTAGCAGGCCAGCTCGAACTCAGGCGTCATCTTGATGGCGTTCACCGGGCAGGCGTCCACGCAGAAGCCGCAGAAGACGCAGCGCAGCAGGTCGAGCTCATAGGCCGTCACGAGCTTCTCGCGCTCCGGACCGGGAGCGGTCACGACGGAGATCGCCCGGGCCGGGCAGACGGCCTCGCAGAGGCCGCAGCCGATGCAGCGCTCCTGCTTCCCCTCGTCGTCGCGGTCCATGTAGTGGAGGCCCCGCGAGCCGGCCATGGGCTTCCGCTTGTACGTGGGGTACTGCCGCGTCACCGCCGGCTTGAGCATGGTCTTGAACGTGAGCGCCATGCCCTCGGCGATCTCGAGCAGCAGGACCTTCCTGATGATCCGTTTCAGTCGGGACATTTCACAGCCTTTCCTAGAGCCACCGGGTCAGCTTCAGGTATGCCGTCGCGAGCAGCGTGGCCAGCGAGAGCGGGATCATGAACTTCCAGGAGAGGGCCATCAGCTGGTCGTACCGGTACCGCGGCAGCGTTGCCCGGAGCCACATATAGAAGAAGATGAAGAAATAGACCTTGCCCAGGAGCCAGAGCACCGGCGGGACGGCCGCCAGGGCCGCATTGATCCAGGCCACGGGCGCGAACCCGCCCAGCCACTGGGGGAAGATCTGGACCGGCAGCCAGCCGCCGAGGAACATGATGCTCACCAGGAACGCGACGACCAGCATGTTCATGTACTCGGCCATGAAGAAGAGGCCGAAGCGGATGCCGCTGTACTCGGTGAAGTACCCGGCCACGAGCTCGCTCTCCGCCTCGGGCAGGTCGAAGGGCACCCGGTTGGTCTCGGCGATGCCCGAGAAGAGGTAGAGGAAGAAAGCCACCGGCCCGATGGGCAGCGCGTAGAGGAACCACTGCTTCTGCTGGGCCTGGACGATCTCGCTCAGATTGAGCGAACCGGCGAGCAGCACCACCGTGACGATGGCGAAGGCCATGGGGATCTCGTAGCTGATCATCTGGGCCGCCGAGCGGAAGCCGCCCATGAGCGAGTACTTGTTGTTCGAGGCCCAGCCCGCCATGATCACGCCGTAGGTCCCCACGCTGGCCATGGCGAGGATATAGAGCACGCCGATGTTCAGGTTCGCCGCCCAGAGCGGCACCGCTTTGGGCAGGAGACCGAAGAAGTCCGTGGCCGGGCCGAAGGGCACGGCGACGAAGGCGCCGAAGGCCATGACCAGCAGGATGAGCGGGGCGATGCTGAAGACCCATTTGTCCGCCTTCGCGGGAATGATGTCCTCTTTGAAGATGAACTTCACCGCGTCCGCCACGGGCTGCAAGAGGCCGTGCCAGCCGGTGCGCATGGGGCCGAGGCGGGACTGCATGTGCGCCAGCACCTTGCGCTCCATGTACTGGAGGTACATGGCGTTGAAGAGGATGAAGCTCAGCAGGACCGCCACGGGGATCAGGACGGTCACTGCCAGGTTCAGGATGATCTGCATACCGGGCATCGTGCGCTCCTATGCTGCCTCAACGTCGCCCCTCACCCCTGCCCCTCTTCCCGGGAGGGAGAGGAAACAAGCGAGGGTGTTTATCCCCTGTGACAGATGGTCCCGAGCTCCCGCGACCGGGTGCTCATGGTCCCGGACGAGAAGAGCAGGCGCTCCGAGGTCACGACCTCGGTCTGCATGACCGTGTCGGATGCCAGCGACAGATCGCGGTCCGCGCCTGCCAGCGGCGACCGCTCGGGCGGCCAGACCGCGCCTGCGGCCAGGTCGGCGTAGAGGGGCGCCGCCGCCCGGATCTCCTTCAGGATGTCCGCGGCTGATGCGTACTGCATCGGGCTGCCCATCTTCTTTGCCAGGGTCTGGAGGATCTCCCAGTCCGGCCGGGACTCGCCGTGCGGCTCCTCCGCCCGGCCCAGCCGCTGCAGCCGCCGTTCGAGGTTCGTGAGCGTGCCGCTCTTCTCGGCGCTGCTGCTGGCCGGCAGCACCACATCCGCGAGCTTCGCCGTCTCGGTCAGAAAGATGTCCTGCACCACGAGGAACTCGAGCTTCTCGAGCAGAGGCCGGAGGTTCGGGTCGCTCCCCGCTGGATCGTCGCCCATGATGTAGAGGCAGGCGATCTTTCCCGCGTTGATGCCCGCGAGCATCTCGAGCGCCGTGAGGCCCGGCTGCTCGGGAAGGACGGCGTTCCAGGCCGCTGCCAGCGCGGCCGTGCTCTCCGGCGATACCGTCCGGTAGCCGGGATAGAGGTCCGGCATCACGCCCATGTCCAGCGCGCCCTGCAGGTTGCTCCTCCGCACCAGGGGATAGACCGTGACGCCCTTGAGGAGGGGCAGGAGCTCCCGGACCTGGCCGTACTCCTTTTCGGTCATCCGCGCGGGGATGACCACGGCCACGCTTGCCGCTGCCTGCAGGACCGAGGCCGCCTGTTTGGCGGGACCCTCGCCTCCCCCGCCCTTCAGGGCCGGAAGCAGTCCGTCCAGCGCGGCGCCGGCGTTCCCGTGCTCGAGCACCACGGAGGCAAGACGGTTCAGCTTGTTGAACCCGCTGTTCACCAGCACGAGCCTGCGGTACCGCCGGTTGACGGCCCGCACGATCTCGATGCCGGTCCAGGGATTGATCTCCGCGACATCGCCGTCCAGGACCAGCACTGCGTCATGGTCCTGGATCCTCTCCAGTTCTCCGGCAAAGAAGACGGTGTTCAGGCCTTTCGGCATCTTGATCCGGCCGAGCAGGTCCACGTTGTTGGTTCCCACGGCGGTGCGCAGGAACTTCTGGAAGAGGTAATTCTCCTCGTTCGTGGTCCGCGTCGACCCCAGGCCGCCGATGCTGTCCGCGCCGCGCTTGCTCCGGAGGACGTTCAGGTTCGTGACCACCATGGCCAGGGCCTCGTCCCAGGTGGCGGGCACGAGCTCTCCCGAGACCCGCACGAGCGGGGTCGCGAGCCGGTCCGGATGATGGACCGCGTCCCAGCCGAAGCGGCCCTTGCCGCAGAGGTAGTTCCCTGAGGCCGAACGGACGCGCACGGTCCTGCCGAGCCGCGTCTGGTACCGGATGCGGCAGCCGTTGGCGCAGTAGCCGCAGACCGAGTCCACGGACTCCATGTTCCAGGTGCGGCCGCGGTACTTGAACTGCTTCGTCGTGAGCGCGCCCACCGGGCAGATCTCGACGCACTCGCCGCAGAACTCGCAGTCCAGCGGCTGGTCGAAGTCCGTGCTGACCTTCGACTTCTCGCCTCGCCGCGTGAAGGCCAGCTCGCCGACCGCGTTCTGCTCGCGGCAGACGCGGACGCACTTGCCGCAGAGCACGCAGCGCCCCACCTCGCGGTCGATGACCGCGGAATGGTAGTTCGGCGGCACCACCCGCTTCTGCTCCGTGAACCTGCTCGGCCCCAGGCCGTACTCATGCACCAGGTCCTGGAGCTGGCAGCTCCCGGCCTTGTCGCAGACCGGACAGTCGAGCGGATGATTGTTCAGCAGCAGCTCGAGGATGCGCTTCCGCGCCTCGAAAAGGTCCGGCGTCATCGTCCGGACGATCATGTTGTCGGCCACCGGCGTGGTGCAGGAGGGCGTGAACTTCCGCAGCGACTTCTCGATCTCCACGACGCAGATGCGGCAGGAGCCGTAGGGATGCAGCTTGTCGTCGGCGCAGAGCACCGGGATCCGCACCCCCGCGGCCTTTGCGGCCTCGAGGATCGTCGCGGACGGCCTGACCTGCACCGTGACGCCGTCGATGGTGACCGTTACCGTGTTTTCCATAAGGGTTGTTCCTTATCTCTTCAGATCGGAAAAGCCGGGAGCTACGCGAGCACGCCTGCACCGCTCCTGATATGCTGTTCATACTCCGGCCGGAAATGCCTGATGCTCGAGAGTACCGGCTGGATCGCGCCCTCTCCGAGGGGACAGAAGCACTTGCCCTTCACGGTCTCGCAGATATAGAGAAGAAGATCGATGTCGTCCGGCCGCCCCTCGCCGTGCATCAGCCGCTGGTAGACCTGGTAGAGCCATGCGGTGCCCTCGCGGCAGGGCGTGCACTTGCCGCAGGACTCGTGGGCGAAGAACCGGACCAGGACGTAGGCCGCGTTCACGATATTGACCGTCTCGTCCATGACCATCACCGCGCCCGAGCCGAGCATGGAGCCGGCCGCGACGAGCGAATTGAAGTCCATCTTCACGTCCAGGTGGTCCGGGGTGAGCATGGGCGTGGACGCGCCTCCGGGAATGACGGCCTTCAATTTTTTGCCGCCCCGGATGCCCCCGCAGTGGTCATAGATGATCGACCGCAGCGTCGTGCCCATGGGCAGTTCGTAGACGCCCGGTTTGTTCACATGGCCGCTCACGCCGTAGAGCTTCGGGCCCGGCGAGGTCTCTTCGCCGATCTTGGCCCATTCCTCCGCTCCCATCGCGATGATGAACGGGACGTTCGAGAGGGTCTCGACGTTGTTGATCACCGTGGGCTTGCGCCAGGCGCCCTGGCTCGCCGGGAACGGCGGCCGGATGCGGGGCTGGCCGCGCTTCCCCTCGAGCGACTCGATCAGCGCGGTCTCCTCGCCGCAGATATAGGCTCCCGCGCCGCGATGGACCGAGAGATCGAAGGTGAACCCCTTGCCCAGGATGTTCCTGCCCAGGCAGCCCCTGGCGTAGGCCTGCTCGATGGCCTTCTCCAGGATGCCGAAGGCCTTGGGATACTCGTACCGCAGGTAGATGTACCCGCGCTCGGCGCCGATGGCATAGCCGGAGATGATCATGCCCTCGATCAGGAGGTGCGGGTCCAGGTGCAGGATGAACCGGTCCTTGATCGTCCCCGGCTCGCCCTCGTCGGCGTTGCAGAGCAGGTACTTGAGATCACCCGGCACGCGGGCGCAGAGCTCCCACTTGAGCCCCGTGGGGAATCCCGCGCCGCCGCGGCCGCGCAGGTTCGCCCGCTTCACCTCGGACACCACGTCCGCCGGCCGCATGCCGAAGGCCGCGGGCAGCACGGCATAGGCGCCGTGCTTAAGGGCAACGTCGATCTCGTTCGCGTTCGGGATATCCACCCGCTTGAGGAGCATTTTCTCCATGTATCGACCTCAGTTGAACAAAAGCCGCTCGGCTCGGCTTGACGATTTCGGAATGCGGATTTCGGATTGCGGATTGTACCTGCGGCCGTACCGCAGTATCAGCCTTTGTTCCGCAATCCGCAATCGGCAATCCGCAATTGGATCACTCGTACTTCTTCAACACCTCGTCGATCCTCTCCGGCGTCAGGTCGCCGTGGTAGTCGTCATCCACCAGCATGGCCGGCGCGCCGTCGCAGCGGCCGATGCACTCCATCCGGATGAAGGAGAACCGGCCGTCCTTCGTCACCTCGCCCTCGCAGACGGCCAGCTTCTTTTCCAGGTGAGCAATCATGGTCTCGGCGCCCAGCAGGCTGCAGGAGAGGTTGTGGCATATCTGGATCTGGTGGCGGCCCGCCGACTTCCAGCGGTAGAGCGAGTAGAAGGTCGCGGCGCCGAAGACGTCCGACTCGGATACCCGGAGCTGTTGGGCCACGAACCGCATGGCCTCGTACCCCAGCCGGCCGTACTCCTTCTGGATGATGTGCAGGGACGGAAGCACCGCGCCCTGGGCGTCGGGATATTTCCGGCGCGCCTGGTTGATCGCCTCGATGATCTTGTCGCTGAACAGCATTTTGTCGCCGGTGGTCCGGCAGAAATGCGTCTCTTCGCCCACGGTGCTCATGGCCCCCTACCGTTTGGTCCTGCCGAACACGTATCCCGCCATGTCGACATACTGGGTATTCATCCGCCGCACGAGCTGCGAGATGTCCTGCGCGATGTTCATCAGCGTTTTGTAGCCGGCCGCGGGATACCGCACCACGAGCTTGTCGAAGTCGCCGCGGTCGATCTTGAGCACCACCGACTCCTCGGCGGCCGTGGTAAGCGTCGCGGAATGCGGCTTGTTGTCGATGAAGGAGATCTCGCCGAAGAAGCTGCCCTCGCGCTGCACCGACAGGGTGAGCAGGTCGCCGTCCTTGTTCCGCTTCTGCACGTCCACCTTGCCCTTCTGGATGATGTAGATGCAGGGGCAGGTGACCTCGCCCTCCTCGAAGATCTGCTTGCCCGCGGGGTAGATGTCCGGCGTGATGATCTCCGCCATGGCCTTCAGCTCGTCCTCGGTGAGACCCTTGAACAGCGACAACGCCTCGATGTCCTTGACCTTGACCATGACGACGTCCTCTCTCCCCCCCTGCGGGACCGCTGCGGACCGGACCAAAAGAACGTTTTGACGGGATTACAGGATCACATCCGATAAGGACCATTCTGTTCTGATGATCACTGTCAAGCCCGGCATCCTGTCTAGGAAATACTGTTCTTCCGTGTTCCTGCTTTTCTCATGATCTTTACCGGTCGCACTCGCCCAGCACGATGTCGATGGTCCCGATGCAGGCGATTACGTCCGATATCATGTGGCCGGTCACCATCTTGGGCAGCGCCCCGATATGCACGAACGAGGGGGCGCGGATCTTCACGCGGTAAGGCCGTCCGCTGCCGTCGCTCACGATGAAGAACCCGAGCTCGCCCTTCGGCGCCTCGGTGGCCACGTAGACCTCGCCCTTCGGCATGGGCACCCACTTGCTCATGAGCACGAACTGGTGGGCCAGGGCCTCCATGCTCTGCATCACCGTCGCCTTCTCCGGCACGGCGTACCGCGGGTCGCCGGTCGTGACCGGCCCCTGCGGCAGCATGTCGAGGCACTGCTGGATGATGCGGTTGCTCTGGCGCATCTCGTTGATCCGCACGATGTACCGGTCGTAGACGTCGCCCTCCGTGCCGAGGGGAACGTCGAACTCCACCTTGTCGTAGGCCGCGTAGGGCTCGACCTTGCGGATATCGTAGTTCACGCCCGACCCGCGCAGGGTCGCGCCGGTCAGGCCGTAGTTCACCGCGTCTGCGGCCGAGAAGACGCCGATGCCCCGGGTCCGCTTGAGCCAGATCCGGTTCTCCCGGATCAGGGTGTCGTAGTCCTCGAGCCGCCTGGGGAAGACCTCGACGAACTCGCGGCACTTGTCGAGGAAGTCCCGGGGAACGTCGTTCCGCAGGCCGCCGATCCGGACATAGCTCACGGTCTGGCGCGCGCCGGTGACCATCTCGGTAAGGTCGAGGATCTGCTCGCGTTCGCGGCAGCAGTAGAGGCACATGGTGAGCGCGCCGATGTCGAGCGCGTGGGTGCCGAGCCAGAGCAGGTGGCCCGAGAGCCGGGTCAGCTCCGCCATGAGCGTCCGGATGAACTGGGCGCGTTCGGGGACCTCGATGCCGGCCAGCCGTTCGACCGCCACGACCCAGCCCAGGTTGTTGTTCATGCAGGTGATGTATTCCAGGCGGTCGGTGATGGGGATGATCTGGTGGTAGGTCCGGGTCTCCATCCACTTCTCGATGCCCCGGTGGAGATAGCCGGGCCGCGGGTCGCAGCCCACCACGGTCTCGCCCTGCAGGTCCACCACCAGCCGCAGCACGCCGTGCGTGGCCGGGTGCTGGGGACCCATGTTCAGGGTCATTTCCTTCTGGAGGGTCTCTTGCTTCTTCGCGGTATCGGTCGGGGACATGGGTTCACCAGGAATGCCATAGGTCCTATACGTCTTACAGGACCTATGGAGAGATCAATATCCTTTCACCGGGTATTCCTTCCGGAGCGGGTGGCCCACCCAGTCGTCGGTCAGCAGGATCCGTCGCAGGTCCGGGTGGCCGTTGAACAGGATGCCCATGAGGTCGTAGGTCTCGCGCTCATGCCAGTTCGCCGTGTTCCAGACCGGGGTGACCGTGTCGATGCGGGGGTCCTCCTCCGCAAGGCGCACCTTCAGCCGGATGCGGTGCCGGTGGGTCGTGGAGATCATGTTGTAGACCACCTCGAACCGCGGGCCGGCGTCGCCCGGGTAGGCCGAATAGTCCACCGCCGTGAGGTCCGTCAGGTGGTCCATCCGGAGGAGCGGCTCGTCATGCAGGAACCGGCAGACATCCTGGATGCGGTCCCGCTTCAGCATCACGCCGACCTGGCCGGCATGGCTCACCGTGCCGAGCACCTCGTCCGGGAACTTCTCCTCGATCATCTTCGCGATCTGGTCTGGGTCCATGCTCCTCTCGCTTCCGTTCGCGCGCTTACTTCCGGATGTACTTCTCCTTCCGGATCTTCTCCTGGAGCTGCATGATGCCGTACATGAGCGCCTCGGGCCGCGGCGGGCAGCCGGGGATGTAGACGTCCACCGGCACGATATTGTCCACGCCCTGCACCACCGCATAGGTGTTGAAGATGCCGCCGGAGCTGGCGCAGCTGCCCATGGCGATGACGTACCGCGGCTCGGGCATCTGGTCATAGACCCGCCGTACGATGGGCGCCATCTTCTTCGTGAGCGTGCCGGCCACGAGCAGCAGGTCGGACTGGCGGGGGGACGGCCGCGGCACGGTCCCGAACCGGTCGAAGTCGTGCTGCGGCGCGGAGTAGAACTGGATCATCTCGATGGCGCAGCAGGCGAGGCCGAAGGTCATGGGCCAGATGGAGCAGGAGCGGAGGTAGTTCAGCAGCTCGTCCAGCCGCGTGGTGATGTAGCCTTCCTCGAAGACGTTGTTGATTATTCCCACTCCAGCGCCCCCTTCTTCCAGGCGTAGACGTATCCCACGAGGAGGATGAGGATGAAGAGCACCATCTCCAGGAACCCGTAGAGCCCGATCCGGTCGTACGCAACGGCCCAGGGATAGAGGAAGACGGCCTCGATATCGAATATGAGGAAGAGCATGGCGATGAGGTAGTAGCGGATGGAGAACTTGTGACGGGCGTCGGAAAAGGGGGTGATGCCGGACTCGTAGGTGATCAGCTTCTCCGGATAGGGCCTCCGGGGGCTGACCAGTCTGCTGAAGACCAGCATTCCCACGCCGACAGCGGTGCCGAGGACCAGGAAGATCGCTACAGGCAGGAAATGCTCGGGAAGGTAGGACCCTGGGGTCATGCGCAGCTCCCACGATGTATTAAATTTTCAATTACGATAAAATCTAAAACGGGTGAATGATAAGATAACGATGCTGGTTTGTCAAGAAGAACGTTACGAATGGTTATGCGAAATCGAAAATACGGACCAAAGCGGGATGATTTATCGGGCTATAAAATACCCTTATGGCCCGGGAAATAGCAAGTGATATTTTGCAACCGCCTTGCGATGCAGGCCAAGCTGGCGTAGAATGGTCTCGCGACGTCTCCGGAGGGCCGGACAGTGGACCCGTACTCGAAAGAACGCCTCCTCTCCTTCTATAACTTCCATCTCAAGCAGTTCGGCGACCGTCCCGAGGCGCTCCGCTGGACGCCCCAGGGCCAGATCCGGCGCTACGCGACCCTCGCCGAGATCGCGAGCCCGGCGCAGCTCCGGAACGCGACCGTCCTGGACTACGGGTGCGGCACCGGCGACCTCTATCGCTTCCTGAAGCGGCGCGGCATCGAGGTGCAATACACCGGCCTGGACATGAACCCGAACTTCATCGACCTGGCGAGGAAAAAGTATCCCGAGTGCGAGTTCCGGGCGGGGGCCGTCGGCGAGGACGGCGCGGTGGTGGAGGGGTTCTACGACTACATCTTCATCTGCGGCGTCTTCAACTATCTCGTGCCGGGCGTGCAGGAGGACCTGCGGGAATCGGTGACCACCCTCTTCAGGCACTGCAGCCGCGGGCTCGCGCTGAACGCCCTCTCGACCCACACGCCGATCAAGGACCCGGAGCTGAACTATACCTCCCCGGAGGAGATGGTGAAGTTCGCGCTCGAACATCTCTCGCCCCACATCGCCCTGCGCCACGACCGCGTGCAGAACGACTTCACCCTCTATATCTATACCGCGCTGAACGATGTCGAGCTGCCGTGAGGTGGGGGGCAGAACGTGTTGGGCATGCAGCCCATGCCCAACCTACCAGGTCATCAACCGTAGGTTGGGCACAGGGTCATCGTGCCCAACAGCATCACCGATTCGTAGATTCGTAGGTTGGGCACAGGGTTCATCGCGCCCAACAGCATCACCGATTCGTAGATTCGTAGGTTGGGCACAGGTTCATCGCGTCCAACAGACCGCCGCGCCCGAACAAGTTGGGCATGCACACCTTGCCCAACCTACCAGGCTACCGACGGTCCCGGCAGTCCCGAACTGGGCTCTCTTGAAGACCTTCTCAGCCAGGGCCGGCACCTCGTTGTCCACATA
>CAZTXN010000092.1:0-11110 GCA_964617655.1 uncultured Nitrospiraceae bacterium
CCGCCGGTATCGAGCGCCTCGAGCGACCGGAGGACGCGCTCCAGCCGCTGCCGCACCTGCTCGCGCTCACCCTGCATCCTGCCGAGTTCGCCGGCGTCGCGGCGCGCCGCGGCCAGCTCCCGTTCGAGCTCCGCCACGCGGCCGCGCAGCCTGCCGTTCTCATCCGTGAGGCCGCGAACGCGCCGCTCCACCTCGGCGAACTTCAGCGTCAGGTCCTTCACATGCCCTCCGTCCGGCTCCCGGCCTCCCGGCCGTCAGGGCCGTAGATCCGGCGGTATTCCGCATGGTTCCGCAGGACCTTCTTGACGTAGCCCCGCGTCTCGGTATAGGGGATCGCCTCGACGAAGACAGCCGGGTCCGCCGCGGAGCCGCTGCGGCCTATCCAGGAGCGAACGGCCTCCGGGCCGGCATTGTAGGCGGCCGCAACGAGAAAGAGGTTCCCCTGGAACCGCTTCATCAGGTGGTTCAGGTACCAGACGCCCAGCTCGATGTTGACGCCTGTATCGAAGAGCTGGGACCGGTCGAATCCGTCCCGCCGGGAGGAGCGGGCGATCCAGTCGCCCGTTGCGGGCATGACCTGCATGATGCCCCGCGCGCCGGCGGAAGAGAGGGCGCCGGAATGGAAGTTGCTCTCCTGCCGGATGATGGCCGCCACGAAGTAGGGATCGACCCCGTACTTCCGGGCCGCGGCCGTGATGCTCTGCCAGTGGCCCAGGGGGTAGGCGAGCCGCCAGAGGTCCCCGGGCGTGCGCTCCGACGGACGTTCCAGCAGCCGCTCGAAGTTCCGCAGGACGATCAGGAGCGAGCGGTGAAAGTCGCCCAATTCGAAGTAGGCCTTGCTCAACCCCATCAACGCGCCGTATCGCCGCGGCAGAAGCCCTTCGAGAAGCGCCAGCTCCGCCGTTGCCTCCTGCCGCATGCCGAGGTGCATCAGCTCCAGCGTCTTCCGGTAGGCCGGGCTGGAGGAGAGCGCGGCGACCACATCACCCGCCCAGTCGGGCGGGAAGACCCCGTCGTCCTGCTCCGGCTCCGGGTCGGCCGGGGGTTCGTGCTCCGCCTCCCCGGCCGCATCCTCGGCCTCCGCAACCGCCGCCGGGACCACCGGTGCGGCCCTGCCGTTCAGCCGGTCCTCGGCAAGCGCGCCGTAATAGGTGTAGGGCCCCCTGGCGAGCACCCGGCGGTAGAGCCTCAAGGCCCGCTCCTGCTCGCCGAGCATCTCCGCCGCCCTGCCCCGCCAGTAGAGCGCCTGGTTCACGAGGAAGGAGCGCGGGTAGCGCCGGACAAGCTCCTGGAGCACCGCCCCTGCCCGGCGGTAGCGCGAAGCGGAGAATGCATCCCATGCCTCCCACCAGAGCGCGCTGTCGGCAAGGGAGCTCTCGGGGTACTCGTCCGCGAGCCGCCGGTAGTGCCGGGTCGCCCTCTTCGCATCGCCCGCGTCCCGGAAGACGTTGCCCGCGAGATAGAGGGCGTCATCGGCCCACTCGCTCTCGGGGTAGAGCCGCACAAGGCGGAGATAGGCCTCCACCGCCTCCTCGCGCAGGCCGAGCCGGCTGTAGGACTTGCCCAGCCAGTTCAGGGCCTCGGCGCACCGGCAGTCAGGCAGCTTCTCCTTCAGCAGCCGCTCCAGGACCGACGCGGCCTCGGGCCGGCGGCCCTGGTGAAAGAGCGCGATGCCCTGCCGCAGCAGCATGTCCGCCCGTTGCGAATGGCCGGGCTCGGCCTCGAGCGCCCGGCTGAAGGCCGCAGCCGCCTTGTCATACCATGCCGCGCGGAAGAGGTTCTTCGCCCGTTCATACTGCTCGTCCGCCGTGAGGCGCGGCAGTTCGGCGCCCTGCTGCCGGTAGGACGCGAGCAATGCTTCGACCTCCTCGTCACGGCCGTTCCCGGGATGCCGGACCGTAACGTCCAGGAGCGCCCGGACCGCAGACGCGAGGTCGCCTGCCGCGGCCCGGGCCTTCCCGAGACCGACCCCCGCCTCGGCAGCATGGGGCGACCAGGAATGATCTGCCAGGACCAGCTCGAAGGCCTTCGCGGCCTCCGGGAACCTTCCGTCGGCCGCCAGGGCCTGCGCGCGGCGCAGGGCGGCGCGGGGCGCGAGCGAGCTCGAGGGATGGTCGTCGATCAGGCGGCCGTAGAGCTCAACGGCCCGTCCGGGACTGCCGCTGTCCGCATGATGCTCGGCGAGGAGGGAGAGCGCATGGTCCGCAAGGACCGGGTACTCCAGCGGTACGCTGAGCAGGACCTGCTCGGCCTCCGCGGTCAGGCCGCGGCCGAGCAAGGCCCTGCCCCGGAGAAAGAGCGCCCGCTGCTGCCAGGGAGAGTCGGGAAATGCGTCGATCACGCTCCGGGCCAGCCGGTCGGCGGCCTCATGCTCGCCCCGCTCCAGGGCCGCGCGCGCGAGGGTAAAGGCCTCCTCGGCAGATACGCCGGCAGGAAGCGCGGCAGGCAGCGGCCCGGCTGGAGCAGGGACCGCCATAGGGTCCGGCGAGGCCCCTCCGGCAGGGCGCACTGCCGCAGGCGCACAGGACATGGCCGTCAGTGTAAGAGCTATGACGAAGATCAGGACAGCGCCGGGAAGGAACGGGAACTGCCGGCAGGGAACGGCCGGAAGCTGCGGACGGAGGTTCATTGCTCTATATTATAGACCCGCCCGGAGCATGTCAAGGAAAGGTCAGGAAGTCCGCAGGAACCGGGGCAGCATGCGCCGCGCCGTGGCCAGACGGAGCAGGTACCGCTCCTCAGGCGTCCCGGCCGGAGCGGACCGGTCGTCGGACGGCGGCGCATCGGGGCTGTAGACGAGCTGGTGGAAGGCCACGGAGGTGACCGGCGCGTCCGGCAGGGACCGCTGCTCCATCTCCATCACGAAGTCGATCCAGGCATCGGCCATGGCGATCGGGACCGCCGTATCCTGCTGCGCCAGGTAGTCCGCGAGCGTCCGGGAGGGATCGGCCGCAAGGCCGGAGCAGGCGTTCCGGCGCGGCAGGATGATATGCGACCGGCCCTGCGCGAAGACCCGGCCGAAGGGAAAGAGCCTGCAGGCGAGCGGACGGCCGGCATGGATGCGGCAGCCCCGGCCGGTCCAGAAGCTGCAGGCAGGGTCCCGGGGGAGCAGGACGAGGGGGAAGCCGGCGGCGCGTTCGGTCTCGACGATGTCCAGCAGGTCATCGTAGCCCATGCCGGCCGCGGCGCAGATGCGGTCGATCTCGTAGGGGTTCAGCACGATGGGCGGACCGTTGGTGCAGCAGTTCGACGGGCATCCGTCGGCGCCGCAGGTCAGCTCGACGGGATGAATGCCGTCCAGCGGCGCGGTCTCGCTGCCGGCGACGGTGATCGTCTCTTGGGTCCGCAGGTCGGTCATGCAGGATTGTCCCTGATGGTGAGAACGTAGGTTGGGTCAAGCAGAGCGCGACCCAACAGCTTCTGTCGGGTTTCACTTCGTTCAACCCGACCTACCCGACCGATGACACCAAGGGACCAGATCGGTCCGGAGCGAGCATGGCCCCTCTCAGTGTCCTCAGTGTCAAAGGGTCCTTTTCTCCGGCCCTATCATCCCCCGCCCCTATTTCTTCGTGATGAGCCTGCCGCCGGTCCTCGCCTGCCAGACCACGAGCATGGGGCTCGCGACGAAGACGGACGAGTAGGTCCCGGCAATGACCCCGAAGAGGAGGGCCAGGGAGAAGTCGTGCAGCACCTCGCCGCCGAAGAAGACGAGCGGGATGAGCACCAGGATGACGGTCAGGGAGGTGACGATGGTGCGCGAGAGCACCTCGTTGATGCTGGCGTTCACGAGCTGGGGCAGCGGCTCCCGCCGGGCGCGCTTCAGGTTCTCCCGGATCCGGTCGAAGATGACCACCGTGTCCGTGAGGGAGTAGCCTGCCAGGGTCAGGAGCGCCGTGACGACCAGCAGGTTGATCTCCTTGTTCAGCAGGTGGAAGATGGCGAGCACGGCCAGGACGTCATGTATTGTGGCGACGGCCGCGGCAACGCCGAACTTGAACTCGAAGCGGAAGGCGATGTACAGGATGATCGCGATCACCGAGAAGGTGATGGCCAGCAGCGCGTCCCGCTGCAGGTCGCGGCCGATGGTGGGGCCGATCTCGGTCGTGCTGTCCACCTCGAAGGGGCGGTTCGGAAAGGCTGCGGTGAAGGCGGTCACGACCTTCTCCGCCACGCCCTCGGGCTCCCGCAGCCGGACCAGCACCTTGTTCCCCTCGCTGAACTCCTGCAGGGTGAAGCCCTGGAAGCCGCCCTTCTCGAGCGCCGACCGGGCCTCGTCGATCGGCAGCGGGTCCTTGAAGCTCAGCTGGACCGTGGTCCCGCCGACGAAGTCGATGCCCAGGTTCGCCCTGCCCCGCCCCACCTGCACCAGGGCCAGGAGGCCGAGCAGGAAGACCGCGCCGGCCACGGCAAAGGAGTATCTCTTCCATCCCATGAAATCGATATTGGTCTTGCCCAGGATCTGCAGCATGCTTTCCTCCGAAACCGTCGTCCTCGTTCCCGCCGACCAGTAGGGGCAACCCGGTGTGGTTGCCCTCCTCCGGGCGGCCACGCAGGGCCGCCCCTACCACGGGTCAGAAAGGGTGGTCTGTTAAATGCTCAGCTTCTCCAGCTTCCACTTCGTGTTGATGATGTCGAAGATCACCTTGGTCCCGACCAGGGCCGAGTAGAGGTTGATCACGATCCCGAGGCTGAGCGTCACGGCGAAGCCCTTGATCGGCCCGGTGCCGAACATGAAGAGCATGAGCGCCGTGATGAGCGTCGTCACGTGGGAGTCCAGGATCGTGAGGAACGCCTTGTCGTAGCCCGAGTCCACGGCGAGACGCGGCGGCTTGCCGGCGCGGAGCTCCTCGCGGATGCGCTCGAACATCAGCACGTTGGAGTCCACGCCCATGCCGATGGTCAGGATGATGCCCGCGATGCCCGGCAGCGTGAGCGTGGCGTTCAGGAGCGCCATGCAGCCCAGCAGGAGTACGAGGTTCAGGATGATGGCATAGTCCGCGATGATGCCGGACATGCCGTAGTAGACGATCATGAAGACCACGACGAAGGCGCCGCCGATGAGCGCCGCGCGAATGCCCATGCGGATCGAGTCGGCGCCGAGCGACGGCCCGACCGTCACGTTCTGGACCATCTTCATCGGCGCGGGCAGCGATTCGCGCAGCACCACGGCGAGTCGCGCCGCCTCCTCGTGGGTGAAGTTCCCCGATATCTCGGCGCTGCCGCCGCTGATGCGCTCCCGCAGCCGCGGCGCCGAATGGATCACGCCGTCCAGCACGATGGCCAGCTGGCGTCCCACGTTCTCCCCGGTGATGCGCTCGAAGATCCGGGCCCCGTCGTTGTCGAAGGTGATGTTCACCGCCGGTTTGCCGTACTGGTCGATGCCCACACGGGCCTCCTTCAGCCGGTCGCCGGTCAGGAGCGTCTGCTTATGGAGGAGGTAGGGCTGGCGCGAGACCCTGCCGGACTCCGCCACGCCCTCCTCGTAGAGGATCTCGCGGCCTTCGGGGACCTTTCCCTCCAGGGCCTTCGCCAGGTCCGAGTCCGAGTCCACCAGCTTGAACTCGAGCCTGCCCGCCGTCTTGATGAACGAGATGGCCTCCTGGGGGTTCTTGATGCCCGGGAGCTGGATCACCAGCTGGTCCCGGCCCTGCTTGTAGACGTTGGGCTCGGCGACGCCGAACTTGTTGATGCGCCGTTCGGTCCGCTCCTTCGCCTGCCGCACGGCCTCGTCCTTCATCTCCCCGGCCCGCGCGGGTTGCAGCTCGTAGACCAGCTCGCCCTTCTTCCGGTCCTTCAGGTCGAGAACGGCATAGGTGCGCTTCACGAAGCTCTCGACCCGGTCGTCCCCGCCCTCGGTGAACCGCGCGACGACCTGCTGGCCGCTGCGGGTGAAGGAGGCCTTCACTTCCTGGGCCGACGCCGAGGTCTGGAGGTCGGCGATGATGTTGTCCACCGAGGCCTCGACGGCCTTCTCGGTCTCCACCTGCATCACCAGGTGGCTGCCGCCCCGCAGGTCCAGCCCCAGGACGATCTTCGAGACGTTCTGGCGCCACCAGTCGGGCAGCACTGCGCCGACGGGCGTGGACGGCAGAAAGAGGAACAGCGCCGCCACGACCGACAGCATGATGAGGCCGAGCCTCCACTGGATGCTCTTCTTCATGGAACCCCTCCTGGAAACCGCTTCAATATCGTCGATGAGCCTGCCGCGCCCCCGGACCTCGCCGCATGTGCAAAAAGAGACCAGGAACGCCGCTCATCAGTCTTTCGCCGCTTCCTCGGCGGTGATGACATGGGCCACCGAGCTGCGCGTGATCTTCACCTTCACGCCCTCGGCGATCTTGATCGTCAGTTTTTCGGGCGTGGCGCCCTCCACCATGCCGATGATGCCGCCGGCGGTGACCACGTGGTCGCCCTTCTTGAGCTCCTCGATCATCTTCCGGTGGTCCTTCATCTTCTTCTGCTGCGGCCTGATCAGGATCAGGTAGAAGATGGCGAAGATGATCACCATCATGAACAGCCCGCCGAAGGGGCTGCCCGCCCCCTGCTCCGCGCCGCCCGGCGCTCCCAATGCGTGTGCGATCGAAACGAACATGGTCTGACCTCCTCAAGTAATTTCAGTACCAACCGATCGGAAAAGACTCAATCCACCACGGAGACACAGATGCGCGGAGAAATGCTTTTTCGTTTCACTATGATGCTTACTCCGTGTCTCCGTGGTAGATTTTGACTTGCCAGGGAATCAGCAGTCTTGTTATTGCGATCTCTTCACGGCTCCTGCCCGCGCCGGGCCAGGAAGCCCTGCTTGAACTCCCGGAACCTGCCCTGGGCCAGGTGTTCCCGCATCCGCTCCATCAGGCCCAGGTAGAAGGCCAGGTTGTGCAGCGTGCCGAGCCGGAGCGCCAGCACCTCGCCGGCATTGAAGAGATGGCGCAGGTAGGCCCGGGAGAAGGTCCGGCAGGTGTAGCACCGGCAGGCCGGGTCGAGCGGCCCCTGGTCCCGCTCGTACCGGCTGTTCCGTATCGCCAGCTTCCCGAAGGAGGTGAAGAACGTGCCGTTCCTGGCGTTCCGCGTGGGCATGACGCAGTCGAACATGTCGATGCCCCGGTCCACGCCCTCCACGAGGTCCTCGGGCGTTCCCACGCCCATCAGGTACCGCGGCCGGTCCGCCGGCAGGTGCGGCGCCACGGCCTCGATCATCTCCTGCATCAGGGGCTTGGTCTCGCCCACCGACAGCCCGCCGATGGCATAGCCGTCGAACCCGATCTCCGTCAGTTCACGGGCGGAGCGCTCGCGCAGGTCCGCGTACATCCCTCCCTGCACGATGCCGAAGAGCGCCTGGCCCGTCTCCCGCTTCGCCTCCCGGCAGCGGCGCGCCCAGCGGTGCGTCCGGTCCATGGCCTCGATCGCATAGTCCCGCGTGGCCGGATACGGGATGCACTCGTCGAAGGCCATGATGATGTCCGCGCCGAGGGCCTCCTGGACCTCCACGGCGTACTCGGGCGTGAAGAGGTGCTTCGCGCCGCCGTCGAGATGGGACTGGAAGGTCACGCCCTCGTCGGTCACCTTCCGCAGGTCCGCCAGGCTGAAGACCTGGAACCCGCCGCTGTCCGTCAGCACCGGCCGGTCCCAGCGCATGAAGCGGTGCAGCCCGCCCGCCTCCCGGACCAGGTCATGCCCGGGCCGGAGGAACAGGTGGTAGGTGTTCGACAGGATGATCTCCGCCCCCAGGTCCTCGAGGTCCCGGGGGGAGAGGGTCTTGACCGTGGCCTGCGTGCCCACGGGCATGAAGACCGGGGTCCGGACCTCGCCGTGGGAGGTCCGGAGGACGCCGAGCCTCCCCTGCGTCCCGGCGCAGGTCTTTGTCAAAGAGAAATTGAACACACTCTCGATTTCGGATTTCGGATTTAGGGTCAAGACCCTGGTCCCCTTCCCTCCCGTTATTCCGCAATCCGCATTCCGCGATCCGCAATGGATCACATCTTCTCCGGCGCTTCGACCCCCAGGATCTTCAGGGCGCTCCGGATCACGGTCCGGACCTGCTTCATCAGGAAGAGCCGGCTGCCGGTCCGGGCCGGATCCCCGGCGTCGATGATCCGGTGCTTGAAATAGTAGTTGTGCAGCAGACCCGCCAGGTCCTGGAGATAGAACGTGAGGCGGTGGGGCTCGAAGGCCAGCGCGGCCTCCTCGACCACCTCCGGGTACTTCGCCAGGGCCTTGATGATGTTCTGCTCCTCTTCGAGGTCCAGGAGACCGATCGCGGCCTGCTCCGGTCCGGGAACGCCGATGCCCCGGCTCTCCGCCTCGCGGAAGACGCCGGCGATCCGCGCATGGGCGTACTGCACGTAGTAGACCGGGTTCTCCCGGGACTGCTCCTTCGCCACGTCCAGGTCGAAGTCCAGGTGGCTGTCGGTCTTCCGCGTCAGGAAGATGTAGCGCGCCGCGTCCCTGCCCACGTCCTGCACCACGTCGCGCAGCGTCACGAAGGTTCCGGCCCGCTTCGACATGGGCGCCGGCTGGCCGTGGCGCAGGATCGCCACGAGCTGCACCAGCAGCACATGGAGCGCCTCCCGGGGATGGCCAAAGGCCTGGATGACCGCCCGGACCCGGGGGATGTAGCCATGGTGGTCGGCGCCCCAGATGTTCACGAGCTTCGCAAAGCCCCGGGCCAGCTTGTTCCGGTGGTAGGCGATGTCCGAGGCCAGGTAGGTGTAGTCGCCGTCCTGCTTGACGATCACCCGGTCCTTGTCGTCGCCGAAGGCCGTGGACCTGAGCCAGAGCGCGCCATCCTGTTCATAGGCATGGCCGCGCTCCTTCAGCTCCTCGATGGACCGCCGGACCGAGCCGTCGTCCAGCAGGCCCTTCTCGCTGAACCAGACGTCGAACCGGACCCCGAAGTCCTCCAGGTCCTTCCGGATCTCGGCGAGCATCGTCTCCCTGCCGAAGGAGGCAAAGACCCCGGCGCATTCCTCGAAGGGCCTGCGCAGGTAGGCCTCGCCATGGACGGCGCGGAAGGCCTCCGCCGCCTCGGCGATATAGTCGCCGTGGTACCCGTCCTCCGGAAATCCTACGTCGTTCCCCAGGGCCCGCTGGTACCGGGCATGGAGGGACTGCGCCAGGAGCCGGACCTGCCGGCCCGCGTCGTTGATATAGAACTCCCGCTGGACGTCATAGCCCACGGCAGCCAGCAGGTTCGCCAGCGCATCGCCCACCGCCGCCCCGCGGCCGTGGCCCACATGCAGCGGACCGGTCGGGTTGGCGCTCACGAACTCGACCTGAACCCGCTCGCCCCTGCCGATGTTCCTGAGGCCGTACTCGCCGCCCTGCGCCTCGACGGCGAAGAGCGTCCTGCTCCACTGGTCCTGCTTCAGGACGAAGTTGATGAACCCGGGCCCCGCGATCTCGGTCCGGGCGATGATGCCTGCCTCGTCCTGGAGGTGGTGCAGGATGATCTCGGCGATCTTGCGGGGCGGCTTGCCTTCGGCCTTGGCCATGGTGAGCGCCAGGGTCGTGGCAAGGTCGCCATGATCCTTGTCCTTCGGGGTTTCGAGCGTGACCGAGGGCCGGCTGTCGAGCTTCAGTTCGCCTGCCGCCTTGGCCCGGTCGAGGGCCGCCAGCAGGACCTCCGTGAGCGTTTGCTTCATCGATTTCCGAATATTCCCTGTGAGTTACAGACCCCAAAGTATATCCGATAAGAGAAATTTGTCAATAGAAGAATGAGCCCGCTAGTTCGCCGTTCCGTGCGCAGCCGCGGCTGTGGTATACTCCCGCAATGGAACGGACCTCGCCCCAGGCGCCGCTGACCGGAAAGGACAACCGCACCGTCCGGTCGCTCGCATCCCTCGCGGACCCCGGGGTCCGGCGGCGGGAGAAGGCCTTCCTGATCGAAGGGATCAGGATGGTGGAGGAGGCGCTCCGGGACCGGCTGGGCGTACAGCAGGTCATCGCAACACCTGCCCTCGCCCGGCGCCACGGCCGGGGGATCATCGGGCTCGCCCAGGAGCGCGGCGTCGGCATCCTCTGGATCTCGGAGCGGTTGATGGACAGGCTGGCAGAGGCGGCAACGCCCCAGCCGGTGATGGCCAGGGTCGCGCTGCGGGAGCGGTCCGACGACGACCTCCTGGAAGGTCCGGAAAAGCTCATCGTGCTCTGCTACCGGCTCCAGGACCCGGGAAACCTGGGGACCATCATCAGGACGGCCGAGGCGGCGGGCGCGGCCGGCGTTGCGGTCGCGGAGAGCACCGTGGACCCCTACCACCCCCGGGCGGTCCGGGCCTCCATGGGCAGCATCCTGCGGCTGCCCGTGGCGCGGACCGGGGAGAGCATGGGCTTTTTGCGGAAATGCCGGGAGGCGGGATTCCGGATCGCGGCAATGGCGCTGAACGGGGACCGGACGGTCTACGAGGCGGACTGGTCGCGGCCTACTGTCGTCCTTTTCGGGCAGGAAGGCGCGGGGATCCCCGCTGACCTGCTCGGCAGCGCGGACCTCCGGGTGAGGATACCCATGGCGGAAGGGGTCGAGTCGCTGAACGTCGCCGTCTCGGCGGCGGTCGTCCTCTACGAGGCCCTGCGCCAGCGCAGTGCAGGAGCCCTGCCTCCGGCGCCCTACCGCTGATATTTCTTCTTCAGACTGCGCACGACGATCTTTGGGACGAGGCTCGAGACATCTCCGCCGTAGCTGGCGGCCTCCTTCACGATCGTCGAGGTGATGAAGGAGTACTCCTCGCTCGGCATCAGGAAAACGGTCTCGATGGAGCTGTCGAGCCTGCGGTTCATGAGGGCCAGCTGCATCTCGTACTCGAAGTCCGAGACCGCCCGGAGCCCGCGGATCAGCCCCACGGCCTTCTTTTCCTTCATGTAGTCCACCAGCAGGCAGTCGAAGCCCTCGATCTGCACGTTCTTCATGCCCCGCACCGCCTCGCGGAACATGGCCACGCGCTCGGGCAGCGGGAAGAGCGGCTGCTTCCGGGGGCTTGCCGCGATGGCGACGATCACCCGGTCGAACATGCGGAGGCTCCGATGCACGAGGTCCACATGACCGTTCGTGACCGGATCGAAGGTGCCGGGATAGACGGCGATGCGTTTCATGAAAGCTCCTTCTGCATGAGATGAA
>CAZTXN010000093.1:0-2954 GCA_964617655.1 uncultured Nitrospiraceae bacterium
GTGACGCGCGCGTTAATCGGAGAAAAATTGAGAGAAGAAGAGATACGCGACAGACTCGTTGAACACGGGCAGACATTATTTCATGCGCCAAGCCAGCTAATACCATTCACCAAGGTGCCCGAAGCGGATGCTCTTCTTAATGACTTGATTAATAACCCGCATGCGTTCGTGCTGGCATGCGTGATGGATCGTCAGATCAAGGCTGAAAAAGCATGGCTCATTCCGTACCGAATCTCGGAAAAACTTCATGGTTTTTCAATGACTGCTCTTTCTCTATTATCGCTTGCGGATGTAAACCGCCTTATGAAGCACCCTGAGCCACTCCATCGTTTTGTTGACAAGATGAGTGGTGCTTTTTACTCCGGAATTCAGCGGATCGCAACTACGTACTCAGGTGATGCGTCTCGAATCTGGGCCGGAAGGCCGTCGAGTGCTGAGGTGGTTTACCGCTTTCTTGAGTTTGATGGTGTCGGTCCAAAGATCGGAAGTATGGCGACCAACATCCTCGCAAGGGAATTCAAGATTCCCTTTGCAGATTATTTCTCGATAGATATCTCAGCGGATGTGCATGTCCGGCGAGTTTTTTCACGCCTTGGGCTTTGCTCAGATAATGCAACCGTTGAGCAGGTCATTTACAAGGCCAAAGCTCTGTACCCTGAATTTCCTGGTATGATGGACCTCCCATGTTGGGAGATCGGAAGGAATTGGTGCAAGGCACGCGGTCCTGACTGCGCTGGCTGCTACATGCGGGATTTGTGTCCGACCTCAGCTAACGGGTGAAACAATGAAAATCATCAAACAATCATTCACACGCTTCCCTGTCATTTCACTAAGTGCTGAATACCTGGTTATGACAACTTGCTTACGTCGATGATGCTGAAACCATCGCCACCTACACGCATCATCTTCGATATGGCCTCAACCGTCCTGGTGCTCTACGGCAAACAGGAGACGGCCAACATCGGATACAACCCGAATAAACGTGGACGGCCATCATACCATCCTCTCGTCTGCTTCAACGGCATCACCAAGGATTACTGGCACGGAGAACTCAGGCCGGGCGATGCGCATACTGCGGCAGGAGTTCTCGACTTTCTGAAGGCCTCCTTTGCCAAAGTCCCGCCCTCGGTGAAAGTCATAATCCTCAGGGCAGACAAGGGATTTTACGATCACAAGACCGTCGAATATCTGGAATCCGAGAATGTTCAATTCGCCATCGTTGCCAGATTGACGCCGCCGATCAAACGAAAGCTTGCCGGTCTATCCTATTACCGCTATTCATCCGGCATCGAAACCGCCGAGTTCAGGCAGCCAATCAAAGCTGGACACAAGGAATATCGATTCGTCGTGATCCGACGGCCCATCCCCGAGGAAGACTCATCGCAGCAGCTCACGCTGTTCACTCTCGGGAAGTACAGCTACCAAGTCGTCGTGACGAACCTGGAGCTGACACCCCTCAACACATGGAAGTTTTACAACGGCCGAGCCGCCGTGGAACTCATTATCAAAGAACTCAAGGGCGATTATCTCTTGGCAAAGGTTCCGACGAAGCACTTCGCTGCCAACGAAGCATATTTTCACATTCTGTTGTTCTCGTATAACTTGATCAACTGGTTCAAGCGTCTATGCTTGCCAGCGGAAGTTCAGAGCATGACGCTCAATACTTTACGAGCACGCCTCTTGCTGATACCCGGTGTGCTGGTGAAATCTGACAATAGGCCAACGCTGAAACTGCCAACCAACCTCTGGTATCGCGAAGCATTCGAGTATGCTGTTAAGTAAATAGCCCGGCTGAAAATCTGACCGTTTTCACGCCGGATTCAGGTTATATTCAGACAATAATTCGGTATTGAGTAACACGAGCATGGGCGCCAGGGTAGCAGAAAGATGCGCTCCTTTTCCCCGAACCTTCCCATCGCCCTCATTGAAATCAACTTGACCTATTATCTTTAATAAGTTATTATATACGGCAATGTGGCGGATACGAGAGCATCACAACATTGACAAGGCTTGCCGCAAGATCCCTCCAGCGGTTGTAAAGAAATACGAACTCTGGAAGAGTCTTGTGTTCAGGCACGGCCCTGACAAATTGCGTGAGTTTCCCGGATTTCACGATGAAAAGCTTAAGGGCGATCGTGCAGGTCAGCGTTCATCACGATTGAGCTTGCAGTATCGGGTCATCTATACTGTGGAAAAGGAAAGCGTTACCGTGCTTGTTCTTGAGATAATCCCGCACAATTACTAGGAGGACACATGAAGATGACTAAAAGCAATGAATTCGTACCAGCAAAACCTCATGCCAAATTGACGACCGGCGAGGTCATCCGGATGCTTCGCGATCTAAAAGGTTGGACTCAGGCAGAACTTGCCAAGCACTCGGGCATTAACGCCACCAACCTCAGCCTTTTGGAAAATGACCGGGTGGAGATCGGCAAACGGCGCGTAGAACAACTTGCAAAAGCATTTAATGTCCACCCCGCCATAATCATGTTCCCGGAGTATGAGGCCAAAGAAATCCAGAAGGCTGCCTCACCTGTAGTTCGAGCCCCGCGCTCTACGGCGCGGGGCACAACTCGTCGTTATCTGTAAAAGAGAGGACATATGACAAACAGTTTGAAGGCGTTGTTAGTTGTTGCAGTGTTGTTTCTATCAGCATGTGCACCGATGATGAACCAGAACGCTATAAGAACGAATTACAGAACTGACGATTTGAATCAGGATTTTCTAAAGGCATTTAAGGTCAACTCAAATTACTTTTATAAGTTTGATCCGGAATACAAAGTTGATTACATGGTCAGCATGGTTCGCATGAATGTATTTTCATCTCCTACTACCAGGTATATGGGAGAAATGATGCTTTCATTAGGCCTGGTTGGAAAGAAAAATCCTTCGACCGTGATATTTTTTACTCAAAGCTGACGGCAGAGGAAAAGAAACTCGTCGATTCGAAAATG
>CAZTXN010000093.1:3054-9303 GCA_964617655.1 uncultured Nitrospiraceae bacterium
ATGTCGCAATCCTGGTTATACAGCAGAAAGTGCTTTAGCTTCTTTCTCACAGGTTCTTCCTGCTCGGATAAAAGTCATAAAGCCGCGGACAGGCATTGGGCGTGGTTTGGTGCCGCAGGAGATGCAGAACCACTCAAGAGGTTATTGGATAATTATTTCTCTCGCAAAGCCGCAAAGGCCGCCAAGAAAGCAGAACAACTGCTTAACACAAATGGCACGAATGGACGAATGTCGCGAATGACTTCCGGGGAGGGACTTGATCCGGGGAATATATTATCCGTGCGTGCGGCAGGGCCGCACCGGTGTGCATCTGTGGTTACCTTCCTCCCCTAATCCAGCGCCACGATGAAGCTTCCCCGGTACCCGTGGCTGCTGAACTTCCGCTCCGCCTCCTCGGCCGCCTTGAGCGACGCGTACTTCCCCACCAGCACCCGGGAGAACCTCTCCCCGTTCACCGTGGCGGCCTGGATCTCGGCATGGCCATGGAGGTTCCGCATGTCCTGGGCGAGCCGCTGGGCGTTCTGCGGGTCCTTGAAGGAGCCGATCTGGACCGCGAAGTTCCCGGCGTCGTAGGATTCCGGCTCCTGGTACTGGAACTCGCCCGAGGACGCCTGGGAGCGGTAGCCCAGGGCGGCCACATGGACCGGCGCGGTGCCCTTCTGGTCCACGCCGAGGGCCTTTGCCGCTGCATAGGAAAGGTCGATCACCCGGTCCTTCACGAAGGGGCCTCGGTCGTTGATGCGCACGACGATCTCCCTGCCGTTCTCCCGGTTCCGCACCTTCACATAGACGTTCATCGGCAGGGTCTTGTGCGCAGCGGTCATGGCATGCATGTCGTAGACCTCGCCGTTGCTCGTCTTCTTGCCGTGGAAGTCCGTGCCGTACCAGCTCGCCACGCCGTCCTGGGCGTACCCGGCATGGGTCCTGAGCGGCTCATAGGTCCTGCCCATGACCGTGTAGGGACGCTGCGTGGGCCGGAGCTTCGGCTCCGGCGCGGTGGTCTTCCCCGGCGGGGGCGCGGCTGCGCCGGACGGCGGCCGCCTGCCGCCGCAGGATGAGAGCGCTGCAGCGGACAGGAGCAGGACGAGGGCGCACGAGAGTGGCTTGGGATTCCGCATGATGCCCATGTATTACCCCAGGACCGCGCGGATGTCCAGACGAAAATGGCTCCGGCCGCATCTTCCGCCACCGCTCCCGGACATCGTGGTATAATGGGCCGCTATCCCAACAGGGGGTCATTGCCATGATGCCGGATGAATCCATCTTCGAGCTGAACGACGCGCTTCGGGTGATCAAGGCCCGCAGGAGCGTTCGCACCTTCACGAAGGACGAGGTGCCGGACGACCAGGTCAAGGCGCTCCTCCAGGCGGCCAACCAGGCGCCGTCGGCGCACAACCAGCAGGCCTGGCGGTTCATCGTGCTGCGCGGGGAGAAGAAGAGCGGGCTGGCACAGCTCGTGACCGCGCGGTCAGCCGCCTTTCCCAAGCCGGCAGCCGCGCTGCTGCGCATGTCCGCCAAGAGCACCCTCTCCGCGCCGGTGGTGATCGCCGTGGCGAACACCGGCGACCTGATCCGGCACGGCACCGAGCTCTTCAAGGTGGAGAAGGAGATGGCGCATGACTTCTTCCGCACCATGGAGATCCAGAGCTCGGCCGCGGCGGTCCAGAACATCCTGCTCGCGGCGACATCGCTCGGCCTCGGCGCGGTCTGGCTCGGCATCCTCTATCTCATCAAGGACGACGTCCTGCGGTTCCTCGGCGAGCCGGAGGGCGAGTTCATGGCCGTGGTGCCGGTCGGCCGTCCCGCGAAGGTGGGGAGCGGGCCGAAGAAGGACCCGCTGGAGATGAAGGTGAAGATGCTCTCCTGACCAGTATCACAGCCTGACAATGATCCGCAGATTACGCAGATCATAATTAGATGATAGTCAGACCAGACGATCCGGCAGGTTAGTCGGCGTAGATCTGTGAAATCCGCGGACGAAAGCTCTTCATGGTGTTTCTCTTCTCTCCGGACCCATCACGCTTCACAGCGACCCTGCGCGCAGGAGACCCTGCTGCATACCCTTCCGCTACCCCGGTCCGGGTATTCCCAAACACCCGCTGCTCTGCTATGCTTCCCGGGCAGGAGCAGGAAGACATCCTGAAGAGGGGAGGGGAGCATGGAAAAGAAGGAGATCCAGTACGATGATGCGCGCAGCCGCATCCGGAACGGCGATGTGCTGCTCTACAAGGGCCAGGGCATCATCTCACGGCTGATCCGGTGGATCACCCGGTCGGACTATTCCCATGCCGGCCTGGCGGTCTGGTGGAACGAGCGGCTGATGGTGATGGAGGCCGTGGGCAAAGGCGTGGTGGTGACGCCGCTCTCGAGCAACATCGGCCATTACAACGGCGACGTGGACTGGTTCTGGTGCACGAAGGAGATCAGCGAAGAGGACCGCACCCGGCTGGTCCAGCGGGCCCAGGAAGAGCTCGGCAAGCGCTTCGCCCGGTGCGGCATGCTCCTGGTGGGGCTCTGCCTGGCGCTGAAGCAGCCGCTGGACAAGGACGACACCTTCTATACCTCCCGCCGCTTCTTCTGCTCCTTCTATGTCGCTGCTGCTTACAACAGCATCGGCCTGGACCTGCGGAAGGACCGGAGCGACGGGTTCACCACGCCGGACGATATCGCGCGCTCGCCGCTGCTGAAGCTGAAGGGCGCGCTGAAGAGGATGCCAGCAGCGGCCTGAACCGGCTCAGCGCTCCGGGAGCAGCACGAGGTCGAAGACCGCCTCCTTCGCGCCCGCGGACGGGTAGTGCCGGGTCACGAGGGTCCGGTGGTTCTTGGCGCTCACGCGGATATGGATATGCGGCGGTCTGCCGAAGTACGGCGGCGGCGTATCGCTCTCGAAAGCATAGCCTCCCTTGCCGTCGGCGATCACGGTCGCGCTCTTCCGCAGGGCGCCGGCCGGAGGATTCGCATCCTCCCAGGTTCAGCATACCTCTGATCCAGCGCCGGCGCAAGCGAGAGGAAGGGAGGAGATACGGGGCAGCAGAAAACCGCTCCGGTGCTTCGCTGGCGCCATGCGGAACAATACCGGTTTTTCCGCAGGTACGCGGATACGCGCATGCATCGCAGGATGATTCGCATCTTCGAAAGTCGTTATCTGATGTCATCAGGGCAGAAATGCGACATACGGGAACGTCGGCGGGAATGGTCCGGCCGGGGTCTGTGTGACAATTTTTCCTTGTCATTATGCCGTTCTTTTGATACAATCACCACTGCATCTGGGGAGGGATCTCATAATCTTGAGGAGGGTGTATGAAGAGGATCGTAGTCGTCCTGATGTTGCTGGTGTTCGTCGCAGTACCGGTCATCGCCGCGGACGTGGTGACCATGAAGGCCAAGATGGGAGATGTGACGTTTAATCACAAGGCCCATGGCGAAAAGAGCGACTGCAAAACCTGCCATGGGGATGGAGCTCCGGGAAAGCTGACGCTCGGCAAAGACCCGGCGCATAAGCTCTGCGGCGCCTGCCATGCCGAGAAGAAGGCCGGGCCGCAGCCGGCAAAGTGCATGGAATGCCACAAGAAGAAATAGTCCTTGCCGCGGGGCCCCTTCCGGGGCCCCGCAGCACTTTCCGCAGCGCTGTTCCCCGTTCTTCTTCCCGTTGAAAGCACCGTCTCCCGCTCGCTCCGTTCCGGCGCCCCTGGTAAGTGCCGGGATCTCCCTGTTCCTGGGCGGTTCCCCGCGAAGACCTTCCGGGCCCCTTTTCCGGAGAAACCATTCCGCATATTGTCAATACCCCGAAAATACCCCATTTATTATCTTTACAGTGTGATGCGCATCCAGGATAATAATACTATAGTACTATGCATCATTCTGTGCGCTGTACCTTGGGACAGGAGACAGGACGGTCTCGAATATGCTAATTAAGAGCCATTGTTCTCTCTCACAGCTCTGGGATGCCCGGCGGCCCCTGCTGCTGTATCTCAGCAGAACTACCGGAGACAGCGGACCGTGAAGACCAAGAACGATCTCACCCCGAAAGAGACCGAGGTGCTCCGCTGGCTCTCGGAGGGCAAGAGCACATCGGACATCGCGTCCATCCTCGCCATCTGCGGCCGGACCGTGAAGTTCCATGTGAGCAACATCCTCCGGAAGCTGAACGCGGAGAACCGCACCCATGCCGTGGTGATCGCCATCGACCGGGGACTCCTGGAGCGGAAGCGCTCCGACCGCGAGCGTCGAAAGGACTGATCCCCGGTCTATAGCGTCGCAAGGACCGCGGCCATCGAGGAAGGAAATGCCTGCCATGCAGAATGACGATCAGGTGCTGCTCGTCGATGATGACGACCTCCTCTGCCACGCGCTGGGAAGCGCGTTGAAGGAGTTCGGATACGCGGTCACGGCCTGCCGGAGCGGCGCAGAGGCGCTTCGCCGCGCCGATGCGGCGGGGTTCGATATCCTGGTGACGGACTACGAGATGTCCGGGATGAAGGGAACGGAGCTGGCCCGCCGCATGCGGCAGCTCCAGCCCCGGGTCTTCATCGTCGGGATGAGCGGCCACGAGGTCTCGGACGAGTTCTTCACCGTGGGCGCGGACCGCTTCCTCAGGAAGCCGGTGCAGCCCGAGACGCTCCGGCTGGTCCTGGCCGGACGGCCCGGCCGCAACATCTGACGAGCACCCTCCCCCTCCCACCTTCGTCCAGAATCCCCTTGACTCTTCCGCCGGGCGGTGGTACCAATGAACCCGACGACCGGTGCGGCGTCTATCATCGTTCCCTGCCTGCACGGCATGCCCCCCAGATGAGAACCGAGAACCTCGCCATCGTCTTCATCGACATTGCGGGCTTCACCCCGCGCACCTCGGCCCAGACCCGCGAGGAGAACCTGCGCATGCTGCAGCGTTTCGACGGCGTGGTCCGTCCGCTGGTGCGGGCCTACGGCGGCCGGGTGGTCAAGACCATCGGCGACGCCTACCTCCTCACTTTCCGCTCCCCCACGAACGCCCTGCTCTGCTCCATGGCGGTCCATGACCGGATCGCCGAGACGGACGGAGGTGTGGCGCCCGTGGACCGGTTCGCCGTCCGCGCTGCGGTCAACGTGGGCGAGGTGCGCATGGAGGGCGGCGACGTCTTCGGCGAGGCGGTGAACATCGCGTCGCGCATCGAGGGCAAGGCAGCGCCGGGTGAGATCTATTTCTCCGAGTCCGCCTATCTCTCGATGACCAAGAGCGAGGTGCCGAGCGAGGAGGTCGGGTACGCGGAGCTGAAGGGCATCTCGGGCAGGGTGCGCATCTACCGCATCCCCCGCGCGGATGAGTCCGGGTACGCGCTCAAGAAGCGGCCGGCCCCGCCGGCGGACGATGCCGCGCCCTCGGCGTTGACCCCCGCGGCCCTTCCCTTCGGCGGCCACGGCCTCGACCGCGTGCGGGGACAGCTCGGCAGGACCGCTCCGGGGACCGCCGGGTACGAGAGCGGCCAGGCCCAGGACCTTGCCGGAGCGGCCCAGGACCTCCTGCACCGCATGCTCTCCGCAGCGCAGCGGGGGTTCGAGTGGTGGCGGACCGAGGTCCGGCAGAACCGGACGGTCCAGATAGCCACGGTCGCGGCGGTCCTGCTGATCATCGGCATATCGATCTGGCTCTACAACCGCAAGCCAACAACGCCCTGGCAGAAGTTCCAGCGCTCCCTCGGGTTCTGATACCACCGTCCCATCCGATCCCTTTCACGTGATACGGAAGAAAGGTCTTGATCCTGCATGCAGCTGTGTTCATCCGTACTTCCCACTGCCCTTTTGGGATAAAGCGAACGAACAGATGGAAAAAATCGCATTTGCAAAGACAGAATGACTGGTATATAATGCGCTACATTTTGTAGCCCTCCAAGGAGCTGCATATGCACTGGAGTCCTGAAGAATCGATATCGCGGCAGGAGATGACCACGATACAGGCCGAGCGGCTGCGCAGGGTCTGCGAGCGGGTCTATGACCGCGTGCCGTTCTACAAGAAGGCCTTTGACGAGAAGAAGGTGAAGTCCGCGGATATCAGGACCATCCAGGACGTTGCGAAGCTTCCCTTCACCAAGAAGGCCGACCTCCGGGACAACTATCCCTACGGCCTCTTCGCCGAGCCGCTCGAGGAGATCGTCCGCATCCATGCCTCGTCCGGCACCACGGGCAAGCCCACGGTGGTCGCCTACAACCGGAACGACATCAGCCTCTGGGCCCAGGTCATGGCCCGCACCTTCACCTGCGCCGGCACGACGA
>CAZTXN010000093.1:9403-11094 GCA_964617655.1 uncultured Nitrospiraceae bacterium
AATGAAGCGATCGCCCGCGGGTTCCTCGAAGCGGGCGGCAAGCTGGCGGCGGCCTATCCGGGCACGCCGAGCACCGAGGTGCTCGAGATCCTCTCGCAGGAGAAGGCCATCCACGCCGAGTGGTCCACGAACGAGAAGGTGGCGCTCGAGGTGGCCATCGGCGGCTCGATCGCCGGCGTGCGGTCCATGGCCTGCATGAAGCACGTGGGCGTGAACGTGGCGGCCGATCCGCTCCTGACCGCGGCCTATACCGGCGTGAACGCCGGGCTGGTGCTGATGGTGGCGGACGACCCGGGCATGTTCAGCTCCCAGAACGAGCAGGACACGCGCCACTACGCCCGGCTGGCCAAGGTGCCCTGCATCGAGCCTGCGGACTCCCATGAGGCCAAGGAGTATGTCCGGGCCGCTTTCGAGCTCTCCGAGGCCTTCGACACGCCGGTGATCCTCAGGACCACGACCCGGATCTCGCACTGCAAGAGCGTGGTCCGGACCGCCGACCCGGCAAGCATACAGGACCGCGACCTTGCGAAGGACGTTCCGAAGTACGTGATGCTGCCGGCCGGCGCCCGGAAGCGCCACGTGATCGTGGAGGAGCGGACCGAGAAGCTCCGGGTCTGGGCCGAGACAACGCCGCTCAACACCGTGTCGGGAAAGGGAAGCGATATCGGGTTCATCACCAACGGCATCTCCTACCAGTACGTGCGCGAGGCCTTTCCCGACGCGGCCGTACTGAAGCTGGGCATGACCTGGCCGCTGCCGGAGCAAAAGATCCGCGCGTTCGCCGGCAGCGTGAAGAAGCTGGCCGTGGTGGAGGAGCTCGAGGGGTTCATCGAGGAGCAGGTGAAGGCCTTCGGCGTCACGGTGCACTACGGCAAGGCCTCCTTCCCGGTCTGCGGCGAGCTCTCTTCCCGGACGGTCCGCGAGGCGATCACCGGAGCGCCGATGGCCTGCAAGGCGCCGGTTCCCGGGCTCATCATGCGGCCGCCCACCTTCTGCCCCGGCTGTTCGCACCGCGGCCTCTATACCATCCTGGCGAAACTGAAGCCCTTCGTCTCCGGTGACATCGGCTGCTACACCCTGGGCGCGCTGCCGCCCTTCGGGTCCATGCACTCCTGCATCTGCATGGGCGCCAGCGTCTCGGCGGCCCACGGCATCGCCTGGGGGCTCGCGCTGAAGGGCGTGAAGCAGAAGCCCGTGGCCGTGATCGGCGACTCCACCTTCCTGCATTCGGGCATCACGGGGCTTATCGACATGGTCTACAACGGCGGCGACGCCCTGGTGATCGTCATGAACAACGACACCACCGGCATGACCGGCGGCCAGGAGCATCCCGGCACCGGCCGGCTGGCCTCGGGCGCCGAGGCGCCGAAGATGCAGATCGACGCGCTCTGCAAGGCCGTCGGCGCGGCGCGGGTGCTCGAGATCGACGCCTACGACCTCAAGGGGCTCGAGAAGACCATCAGGGAGGAGCTGGCCGCGCCCGGCACCTCGGTCCTCGTCTCGAACCAGCCCTGCGTGCTGCGCTTCCGCGTTTCGCAGCGGCACTACGAGGTGGACCGGGAGACCTGCGTGGGCTGCAAGGCCTGCCTCAAGGCGGGCTGCATCGCGCTCGGGTTCGTGCCCGAGGGCAAGACGGGCTACGCCACCGTGGACCCGCTGCTCTGCAACGGCTGCAGCGTCTGCGCCCAGCT
>CAZTXN010000094.1:0-11079 GCA_964617655.1 uncultured Nitrospiraceae bacterium
GCACGCCGAAGCGGTTCAGGATGTCCGCCTGCATGCGCATCACTTCGTAGAAGTTCGCGTAGGCCCGGCCCTCGGGGTGGTGGCCCAGCACGAGGTCGATGCCTCCGCCGCGCTCGTTCAGCCGGTCGGCCAGCAGCAGCTCCGGCGTCTCTACGTCGATGCCCACCATGACCGTGCGTAGCTCGCGATCGGGGTCGCCGTGCAGCAGCCTGCTGTCCGCGTAAGGATTGACCAGCTTCTCGGCGTCGAAGGCGGCGCGGTCCCCGGCCTTAAGCTCGTCGAAGCTCCGCTTGCAGTCCTCGAGGTCCTGCTCCGCGGCGGCGCGGCCGCGGGGGTCCGCGTCCATGCCGGCACGGATGGCCAGGTCGAAGAAATCCCTCACTCTCACGGGAAAAGGCTCCTAAAACAGGAACAGGGGGCCGTGTTGCACGGGGCCCCCTGCTGTCATTCCGCTGTCATGCTCTGTCGTGCCGCGGCGCCCATACCCTATCCCAGCGCCTGCTTCACCAGCTCGCTCACCAGCTTGTTGTCCGCCCGGCCGCCGAGGACGGGCAGGAGCGCCTTCATCACCCTTCCCATGTCCTTGGCGCCCTGGGCGCCGGTCTGGGCGATGGTCTCGCGGACCAGCCGCTCCACCTCGTCGCGCGCGAGCTGCCGGGGAAGATAGACCTCGAGGACCGCGACCTCGGCGGTCTCCTTGTCCACGAGGTCCTGCCGTCCGCCCCTGGCGAACTGTTCGATGGAGTCCTTGCGCTGCTTGATGAGGAAGCGGATGGTCTCGAGGGTCTCGTCGTCGGTCAGCGGGCGCCGCTTCTCGATCTGCCGGTTCTTGAGCGCCGCCACGGCCATCCGGAGCGCGGACACCTTGTCCTTCGCCCCGGCCTTCATGGCCACCTTGATGTCAGCGTCGATCGTCTCCCGAACTCCCATCGCCACTCCGTCGTCCGCACGGCCGGATCAGCTGTTCCGGTACATGCGGGCGGATTTCGCCGCCTTCTTCCTCGCGGCGATCGCCTTCTTCTTCTTCTTCACGCTCGGCTTCTCGTAATGCTCGCGCTTCTTCACCTCGGAGAGGATGCCTTCCTTCTCGATGCTCTTCTTGAACCTCCGGAGTGCTGCCTCAAAGGGCTCGTTCTCGCGCAACCGTATGCTCGGCACAGTTCCCTACACCCCCTCCCTAACCAACATATTGAATTTCCTGGTAAAAAACCAGCCCGTCCCGGCCACGGCGACCGGGACCGCTGCTTAAGAGGAGTGTAAAATTAACAACTCCCTCTGCGAAAGTCAAGGATAATCTTGGGGTTTTCCCGGCCCAGCTGGACGCCGGCGCCGGGGTTCAGCTCCGGTACGCGGCGTTGATCTTCACGTACTCGTAGGACAGGTCGCAGGTCCAGACCGTGGCCTCGCCCTTGCCTTTGTGCAGGTCGATGCCGATCTGAACCTCCCGCTGCTTCAGGGCAGCGGTCGCTTCCTTCTCGGCCTGCCTGCCAGCGGCCAGGCCCTTCTCCACGAGCTTCGCCTTGCCGAAGGAGATGTCCGTGCGGCCCTCCTCCATCTCCACGCCGCAGCTCCCGAGCACCGCCATGATCCTGCCCCAGTTGGCGTCCTCGCCGAAGAGCGCCGTCTTGACGAGCGGGGACCGGGCCACGGCCATGGCCGCGCGCTTTGCCTCCGCGGGGTTCTTCGCGCCCCGCACCGTGATCTCGACGAACTTGGTCGCGCCCTCGCCGTCCTTCACCACCTGCATGGCCAGGGACCGCGCCACGGCGTCCAGGCAGGCCTGCAGCTTCTTCGCGTCCTTGCCGCCGGGCGCGGGCTTCCTGTTCCCCGCGGCGCCGTTGGCCATGATCAGCACCATGTCGTTCGTGCTCGTCTCGCCGTCCACGGTGATGGCGTTGAACGACCGCTCCATGGACGCGGAGAGCATCTTCCTGAGCATCGGCGCCGCCACCGCGGCGTCGGTGGCGATGAAGCAAAGCATGGTCGCCATATCGGGATGGATCATGCCCGAACCCTTGGCGATGCCGGCGACCGTGACGGTCCTGCCGCCGATCTCCTCCTGCACCGCTGCGAGCTTGGGGTAGATGTCCGTGGTCATGATGGCCTCGGCCGCCTGGCCCCAGCCCGTGGGCGAGAGCAGCCCCGCGGCCGTGGCGATGCCGGTCCGGACCCGCGGGACGGGCAGCGGCTCGCCGATCACGCCCGTGGAGGCCACGAAGACCTGGTCCGGCGGTATGCCGAGCTCCTCCCCGGCGATCGCCGCGGTCTGCTTTGCGTCCGCAAGCCCCTGCTTCCCCGTGCAGGCGTTGGCGCACCCGCTGTTGGCGACGATCGCCCGGCCCTTGCCGGCCCGCGCCCTCGCCATGCCCAGCACCACCGGCGCGGCCTTCACGCGGTTCTTCGTGAAGACGCCGGCCGCTGCGGCCTCACGGTCCGAGATGATCAGCGCCAGGTCCTTCTTGTCGGTCTTCTTGATGCCGCAGTGGATGCCCCAGACCTTGAACCCGGGTACCGAGAAGTTCTTTGCGTCCAGATTCTTCATATGCCGCACCTCGATCAGGTGAAAAGATGGATGCTCGCCGTGCGCCGGCCGCGCCTAGGGAAAGAGCGCCGCGGCCCGGAGCCCCGCGGCCTCGTCGAGACCGCAGAGGATGTTCATGTTCTGGACCGCCTGGCCCGACGCGCCCTTGACGAGGTTGTCGATGGCCGTAACGACCACGGCCCTGCCCGTCCGGCCGTCGGCATGCACGCCGATGTCGCAGAAGTTCGAGCCCCGCACGTTCCGCACGTTCGGGAACTGCCCCGCGGGCAGGACCCGGACGAAGGGCTCCTTCCGGTAGTGCTCCGCGAAGAACGCCTGCAGACCGGCGGTCTCGACGGCCTTGGCGAAGGGGGCGTAGATCGTGGTCAGGATCCCGCGGTTCATCGGCGCCAGGTGCGGCGTGAACGAGACGGTGACCGGCCTGCCGGCGATGCCCGAGAGCTCCTGCTCGATCTCCGGCGTATGGCGGTGGCTTCCGACCTTGTAGGCCATGAAGCCCTCGTTCGCTTCGGGGAAATGGTACGGCAGCCCCGGGCTCCTGCCCGCGCCGGAGACGCCGGACTTGGAATCGATGACGATGCCGGCCGGGTCGATCAGCTTCCCGGCGAGCAGGGGCGCCAGGCCGAGGATGGCGCTCGTGGGGTAGCAGCCCGGGTTCGCGATGAGCGTTGCCTTGCGGATCTGCTCGCGGTGCAGCTCCGGCAGGCCGTAGACCGCCGTGGCGAGGAGCTGGGGGTACTGGTGGGCATGCTCATACCACTGGGCGTACTGCGCCGGGTCGTGCAGCCGGAAGTCCGCCGAAAGGTCCACCACCTTGACGCCCAGGCCGTGGAGCCGGTGGCCCGCTTCCTGCGCCGTGACATGCGGAAGGGCGAGGAAGGCGAGGTCCGCCTTCGCGGCGACCGCCGCGGGATCGAGGGCCTCGCACCGGAGGTCCGTCAGCCCGGCCAGGTGCGGGAATATCTCGGTGATCGGTCTGCCCGCGGAGCGCTCCGAGGTTACCGCGGTCACCTCGGCATGGGGGTGGAGCAGCAGGATGCGGAAGAGCTCTCCGCCCGTATAGCCGCTCGAGCCGACGATGGCGATCCTGATCCTGGTGGTCATGGCGTGGTCCGTTCCGCGCCCCGTCGGGGCGCATGAACAAAAAAAGGGAAGGCATCAATACCTTCCCTGGGTGATCGGCTCTATCGGCAGCCTGTCTCCAATCTGGATGTTGTGCCCTCTGTCCGCCGTCCGGCGATCAGCGCTTCGAGAACTGGAACCGGGCGCGGGCGCCCTTCTGGCCGTATTTCTTGCGCTCCTTCGAGCGCGGGTCGCGCGTCAGCAGCCCTTCCTTGCGCAGCTTGCCCTTGGCCTCGTCGTCGGCCGAGAGCAGCGCCTTGGAGATGCCGTGCCGGACCGCGCCGGCCTGGCCGGTCTCGCCGCCGCCCGTCACCGTGGCGAGCACGTCGAACTTGTCCACCGTGCCGGTCACCTCGAAGGGCTGGCGGATGATCATCTTCAGGACCGCGCGGCCGAAATAGTCGTCCGCCGGCCGCTCGTTGATCGTGATCTTGCCGCTGCCGGGCGCCATCCAGACCCGGGCGATGGAATTCTTCCGCTTGCCGGTCGCGTAGAACCGGGACACCGCTGCTGATGCTGACATGCACTCCTCCGAATTCGCCCGCTCCGGAGAGCGGCGCGCTGAACTTCCTTAATGAATGGTGAATTAGAACTTCATCTCCACCGGCTGCTGGGCCGCATGGGGATGCGTCTCGCCCGCGTAGACCTTGAGCTTCGAGAGCATGGACTTGCCGAGCTGGGTCTTGGGCAGCATGCCCTGCACGGCCATCTTGATCACCCGCTCGGGCCGGGTCTTCAGGAGCCTGCCCGCGGTGACGGACTTGAGCCCGCCGGGATAGCCCGAATGGCGGTAGTAGGTCTTCTGCTCGAGCTTCCTGCCGGTCAGATGCACCTTCTCGGCGTTCACGATGATCACGAAATCGCCGGTATCCACATGCCGGGTGTAGATGGGCTTCGTCTTGCCCTTCAGGACCGACGCCACGCGGGACGCCAGCCTGCCCAGGGTCTTGCCGCTGGCATCGACGATGAACCAGCTCCGCTTCACATCCGCTGCCTTTGCCGAGTACGTAGCCATGACTTCCGCCTTCTGAAGAATGATGATGTTGAGAAGAGCGAATATAAACAATTAGCTCATGATTGTCAAGCCTTTTTAGCCCTTTCTTGCCTCTCGCTGCGCCTGCTCCGGACCTTCTCCGCCGCGATCCAGGCCCGCAACCTGCTGAAAAACCGCGGGTTGCAGCGCGGCAGCCGTATGCTGCCGCGGTCGAACCGATGGTACGCCTGGCGACGGAGGCGCGTTATGGAACACCAGGATGATATTTTCCCTTGAACCAGCAATAGGAATATGGTAATTTATTGGTCGCTTTTCGTGAGAAAAGCGTATCTTACTCCACACGCGTCCGGGACCTGCAGCAGGGTGTCCGCCATCGGCGGAACTGGGGCGGGGATGATCGGCGCGGAGGAACAACCGGAAAGGGGACGACCATGTCCACGATCACGATGAAGGAGCTGTTGGAAGCAGGAGTGCATTTCGGCCACCAGGCCAAGCGGTGGAACCCCAAGATGAAGAAGTACATCTTCGGGGAGCGCAACGGGATCTACATCATCGACCTCCAGAAGACCCTCAAGCTGTTCAAGGAAGCCTACGAGTTCGTCCGGGATTCGGCCGCCCAGGGCAAGGACATCCTCTTCATCGGCACCAAGAAGCAGGCCCAGGACTCCGTCTCCGAGGAGGCCCGGCGCTGCGGCATGTATTACGTCTCGAGCCGCTGGCTCGGCGGCATGCTCACGAACTTCGGCACCGTCCGGAAGAGCATCGACCGTCTCAAGAAGATCGAGAAGATGAAGGAGGACGGCACCTACGAGAAGCTGACCAAGAAGGAGGTCGCCCGGCTGGAGAAGGAGCGCATGAAACTCGAGAAGGTCCTCGTGGGCATCAAGACCATGCCGGACCTCCCGTCGCTCCTCTTCGTCATCGACCCCCGCAACGAGGCCATCGCGGTGCATGAGGCGAACAAGCTGGGCATCCCCGTCGTGGCCGTGGTGGACACGAACTGCGATCCCGACAACATCGATTACGTGATCCCCGGCAATGACGACGCCATCCGCGCCATCCGGCTGATGTCGTCCAAGATCGCCGACGCCGTGATCGAGGGACGCCAGGCCGTGGCCAAGGAGGCCGGCGAGGCCATGGAGGCCGCGAAGGAGGCGGGCGCGACCGATGCCGCGGGCATCCCCGCTCAGGCCGGCGGCGAAGCAGGAGCGGAGTAGCGCAGTGACCGGCGCCGCCCGCTCCGCGGGACTGCGCCCGACGCAGGACGGACAAGCATATTCGTCAAGGAAGGGGTTCGAGCATACATGGCAGCGATCACGGCAACAGCGGTCAAGGACCTGCGCGACAAGACCGGCGTGGGCATGATGGAAGCGAAGAAGGCCCTGGAGGAGGCGGGGGGCGACCTGGAGCAGGCGGTCGACATCCTGCGTAAAAAGGGGCTCTCCGCGGCGGCAAAGAAGGCCGCTCGGGTGGCGTCGGAGGGCATGATCGCCTCGGCGCAGCAGGGCAGGGTCGGGGTGCTGATCGAGGTGAACAGTGAGACCGACTTCGTCGCAAAGAACGAGGAGTTCCAAACGTTCGCCGCGGCCCTGGCCGGCCTTGTGGCCGAGAAGGCGCCTGCCGACGCAGCGGCGCTGGGCCAGCTCGCCATGGACGGCGGGACCGTCGAGTCCCGGCGGAACGCCCTGGTCCAGAAGATCGGCGAGAACATCTCGGTCCGCCGCTTCGAGCGGTTCCAGGCGGAGGGCGCTATCGCCATCTATCTGCACGGCGCCCGGATCGGGGTGATGGTGGAGTACACCGGCGGCGACGAGCAGCTCGGCAAGGACCTGGCCATGCATATCGCGGCGGCCGCTCCGCCCTACCTCTCCCGCGAGACCGTTCCCGCCGATGCGCTGGCGCGGGAACGGGCCATCTACGAGGCCCAGGCGAAGGAGACCGGCAAACCGGACAACGTGATCGCCAAGATCGTGGACGGCAAGCTGGAGAAGTACTACGGCGACGCCTGCCTGCTGGAGCAGATCTTCATCAAGGACCCCGACGGCAAGCAGCGCATCAAGGGCATCCTGAAGGGCGCCGTCGTGAAGCGGTTCGTCCGCTTCCAGCTCGGCGAGGGCATCGAGAAGAAGAAGGCCGATTTCGCCGAGGAAGTGGCAGCGCAGCTGAAGCAGTAGCATAGGCCGGGTTCTGAACAGCAACCAGCAGACCACCGGACGATCTCCGGAACACCGCAACAGCGGATCGCAACCGTTTGCAGTTTGTCACCTGGGATTTGTTTCGGATTTGGGTTTTGCGATTTGGTGCTTGCATCTAAGGCCATGCCGTCACCGTACAAGCGCATACTGCTCAAGCTCTCGGGCGAGGCCCTCATGGGTTCGCAGGGCCACGGGATCGACCTCACGGTCATCGACGCGATCGCGTCCGAGGTCAAGGAGATCCATGAGCACGGCATGGAGCTCGCCATCGTCATCGGCGGCGGGAACATCTTCCGGGGCCTCTCGGCCGCGGCCAAGGGCATGGAGCGGGCCAGCGCCGACTACATGGGCATGCTGGCCACGGTGCTGAACGCCCTCGCCCTCCAGAACATCCTGGAGAACAAGGGGGTCGCGACGCGGGTCCAGTCCGCCATCGAGATGCGCGAGCTGGCCGAGCCCTACATCCGCCGCCGGGCCGTGCGCCACCTCGAGAAGCGGCGGGTCGTGATCTTCGCCGCCGGGACCGGCAACCCCTTCTTCACCACCGACACCGCTGCCGCGCTGCGCGCCATGGAGATCGGCGCCGACGTGATCATGAAGGCCACGAAGGTGGACGGCGTCTACAGCGCCGACCCGGTGAAGGACCCCGCGGCGGTCAAGTACGGGAAGCTCACCTACCTCGACGTGCTCCAGAAGAACCTGAAGGTCATGGACGCCACGGCCATTTCCCTCTGCATGGACAACAACATGCCCATCATCGTCTTCAACCTCAACGTTCCCGGCAACATCCGCAAGATCGTCTCGGGCGAGCCGCTGGGAACCCTGGTCTCGGGGAGGTAACCGCATGCCGAACGAGCTGGTCAAGCGATCCGATGAGCGTATGCAGAAGGCCTACGATGTCCTGAAGAAGGAGTTCGCGGCCGTCAGGACCGGCAGGGCGTCGCTGGGCATCCTGGACGGCATCATGGTGGACTACTACGGCACGCCGACGCCGCTGAACCAGGTGGCGAACCTGGCGGTGCCGGACGCAAAGTCGATCACCATCCAGCCCTGGGAGGCCAAGACCCTGGGCGCCATCGAGAAGGCCATCCTGGCCTCCGACGTGGGCATCACGCCGTCGAACGACGGCAAGCTCGTCCGGCTCTCGATCCCGCCGCTGACCGAGGAGCGGCGCCAGCAGATCGTGAAGCACGCGAAGAAGCTGGCCGAGGACGCCCGGGTCGCGGTCCGGAACATCCGCCACGACGCGAACAACGAGCTGAAGAAGAAGGCCAAGGACAAGGACGCCCATGTGTCCGAGGACGAGGTCAAGAAGCTCCAGGAAAGCATTCAGAAGCTCACCGACGGCCATATCAAGAAGATCGACGAGCTCCTTGCCCACAAGGAAAAGGAGATCATGACCGTCTGACCGGACGGTCCCTGTCGGCCGCTGCCGCAGAATTCTGCTACAATTGATGCTGTACCCGGACCGCACCATGTCGTCATTTCCGTTCCCCGGAGGCTGCACCATGATGCGTCATCCCCTGACCAGGGCGCTTGCCCTCTATCTTGCCGTTGCCGTCGTCATGCTCTCCTTTCCCGCGCAGGGATGGTCGATGATCGTGCCCGCTGAGCGGGAGGCGGTCCGGTCGGCGGACTTGGACGGGGTCCGCGCGGCGCTCGAGTCCTCGGTGGTCAGGCAGCGGCTCCTGGATCTCGGGCTGACCGCTGACGAGGCTGCGGTGCGGATCGAGCGGCTCTCGGACGAGCAGCTCCATCAGCTCGCCGCGAACCTCGAGGCGGTCCAGGCGGGCGGCAGCGTGCTCGGCGACGTGCTCGTCGTGGCCCTGATCGTTCTGATCGTCATCGTCATCCTGGAGCTCAGCGGACATCGCATCGTCATGCGGCGCTAGCGCGGAAGGAGGCCTTTCATGGAACGCATCCGCACAGCATGCTATGCCCGGCCGCTCGCGCTCTTCCTTGCGGCCGCGGTCCTGCTCCTCTCCAGCCTGGCCGGCCCGGCCGAGGCCATGCTCCTCCCCGCCCGGCCGGACGGAGCGCAGGCAGCACCGGCGACCGGCCGCGCCGCGGACCTCGCAGTGGTCCAGAAGACCCTGGAATCCCGGGTCCTGCAGCAGCGCCTGGAGGACTACGGCCTGACGCCCGAGGAAGCGGCCGAGCGGATCAACGCGCTCTCGGACGAGCAGCTTCATCAGCTTGCCGCCAACATCGAGGCGCTCCAGGCCGGGGGGAGCGTGGTGGGCACGCTGGTGACGCTCGCCCTGATCGCCGGCGTCGTGGTCCTCATCATCTTCATCATGCAGGGCCGGATCTCCTTCGAGCGGAAATGACCGGCCGCGGTCGCATCCGGAAGGCCGTGAACTTCCCTGTTCACGGCCTTTTTCTGCTTTTCTGCATCCTCCTGGCGGCCCTGCCGTCCGGCTGCGGGCCGAAGCGTCTTGCCGAGATCCTGCCCGGCCTGCCTGAACGGGGACACCATATCGAAGGGGTCCCCTTCTTCCGCCAGACCGAGCATGCCTGCGGCCCCGCGGCCCTGGCCTCGGTCCTGGCCCGCTGGGGCCGTCCCGCGGACCTGGCTGATCTCACCCGGAAGGTGGTCATCCCGAAGCTCCAGGGCGCCCTGCCCATGGACCTGGAGCGCGCTGCGCGGGAGGCCGGCCTCAGCACTTCAACGCGTCACGGCGACCGGGACCTGATCTTCGCTGCGCTCCGGAAGGACCTGCCGGTCATCGCGCTGCTGGACCTCGGCCTCGGTCCGGTCCGCCGGCCCCACTACGTGGTCCTGACGGGGTTCGACGACGGCAACCGGCTCTTCATCCTCCATGACGGCGCAACGCCCGACCGGACCATGGCCTACCGCGACTTCGAGCGCTCCTGGGAGCGGGCGGGAAAGTGGATGCTGGTGGCTGAACCATAATGAAGCGCAGGGGTGAGACGACGGGTGGTCGCGAGGGGAGGATGAAACACTAACACTCGTGCATCACATCGTTCCAACCTCTCACTGTCGTAAAGCCGCGCCGAAAACGCAATGACCCTCTATCGCTCGCTCCTGCTCATAACGCTCACGCTGTTCCTTTCGGGCTGCTCGATGCCGAAGATCATCGTGCTGCATGACCCGCTCTCCGCGGAGGAACACCTGCGTCTCGGCTCCATCTACGAGCAGCAGGGCAAAACGGACCTTGCCCGGGAGCAGTACCGCATGGCAGCAGCGCAGGACCCGAAGCATGCCCGGGCCTGGGCCCTTGTCGGCGACCTTTCCTACCGCCTGGGCGACCTGCGGGATGCGGAGAAGGCCTATGGAAAGGCCCTGGACCTCGACCCGCGGAACGGCGATCTTAGGAACAACCTCGCCTGGGTCTACGCCCGCCAGGAGCGGAAGCTGGGCAGGGCGCGAGAGCTCGTGGAGAGAGCGATGGAGCTGAATCCCGGCAACGCGCCCTACTACCTCGACACCCTCGGCATGGTCCTGCTGAAGCAGGGAGAGCTCGCGGCAGCTATAGACGCCTTCGAACGGTCGGCTGCCGCCATCCCCCGGGAGCAGCGAAGCTTCCGGGCCGAGGTCTATCTCCATCTCGCGGAAGCCTATGCGGCCGCAGGGAACGCGGAAAAATCATCAGATGCGCGCAGGATGTACCAGGAACTGACCAGGGAGGTCACGATAGACCCCGAACCAAGGTGAGGGGTTGAGCAGAAAGAAAGAGGATCTTTCGCATTTGAGTTGAGAGCGAGGAAGCGTAACCTTTCAGTAAATCAATTCAACGCAGAATTACACTGCTCTGTTTATGATTTCCCATGATGATAGACATTTCAGCAGCGTTAATCATAGTTACATCATAGAGTTTCAGCGTTGAAAGCTATTTCTCTTCTTGATTACGAGCTGTTTCAACTATCTTACGAATGAACCAAGAAAGAATAAGGGCCGGTGCGGAGCTGCACCGGCCCTTCGCGTTCCATATGGCGGGGTGGACGGGACTCGAACCCGCGACCTCCGGCGTGACAGGCCGGCGTTCTAACCGACTGAACTACCACCCCATAGGGAAGTGCGGATTGCGGATTGATGAATGCGGATTAATAAATCCGAAATCTAAAATCCGAAATCCGAAATCTGTTCTGGTAGGCGGAACAGGGATCGAACCTGTGACCCCAGCCTTGTAAGGGCTGTGCTCTCCCAGCTGAGCTATCCGCCCATTTTTCCGCCGCAACGGAAGTAACAATATCTATTATTC
>CAZTXN010000095.1:0-2503 GCA_964617655.1 uncultured Nitrospiraceae bacterium
ATGCCTGTCTACGAATACAAAGGGGTCTCCTCGGCGGGGAAGAACGTCTCGGGCGTGCTGGACGGCGAGAGCCTGAAGGCGGTCCGGTCCCGGCTCCGGAAGGACGGCGTCGTGGTGCTCGAGGTGCAGGAGACCGCGTCGCACCGGCCCGGCCGGACGCGGGAGGCCGCGGCCGGCAGGGGGAGGGTCCGCGCCCGCGACCTGGCGAACGCCACGCGCCAGCTCGCCACGCTGCTCTCGTCGGGCCTGCCGCTCATGGAGGCCCTGAACGTCCTGGTGGAGCAGGAGGAGAGCCAGGCCCTGAAGCGCTCCCTCTCCTCGGTGCGCGACGCGGTGCGGGAGGGCTCGTCCCTCGCCGACGCGCTCAAGGCGAACGCGAAGGCCTTCCCTCCGCTCTACGGGAACATGGTGGCCGCGGGCGAGGCGAGCGGGACGCTGGACCTGACGCTGGCGCGGCTTGCCGACTTCCTCGAGGAGCAGACGCGGTTCCGCGGGCGGCTGGCCGCCGCGCTGACCTATCCCGGCCTCATGACCCTCATCGGCATCGGCGTGCTCCTCTTCCTCTTCAGCTTCGTGCTGCCGCGCGTCGTGGGGCTCTTCGAGGACTCCCGGCAGCAGCTCCCGTTCATCACGCTGGCGCTGCTGGCGGTCGTCTCCTTCGTCTCGCGGTTCTGGTGGCTCATCCTGCTCGGGCTTGGCGCGGCCGGGTACTACGGCCGGCGGTACCTCGCCTCGCCGGAGGGGCGGGAGCGGTTCGACGCCTGGGTCCTGAAGCTGCCGGTCTTCGGGACGCTCGTCCGGATGATCGCGGTCTCGCGCTTCACCCGGACGCTCGGCACCCTGCTCCAGAGCGGCGTGCCGACCCTGACCGCGCTCGAGATCGTGCAGAACGTGGTGGGCAACACCGTGCTGGCCGAGGCGGTGCGGAAGGCCCGCGAGAACGTGCGCGAGGGCGAGTCCATCGCCGACCCGCTCCGCCGGAGCGGGCTCTTCCCGCCGGTGGTGGTCCAGATGGTGGCCGTGGGCGAGCGGAGCGGCGAGCTCGAGAAGATGCTGCTGAAGGTCTCGGACTCCTACGACCGCTCCGTCGAGACCCGCGTCCAGGCACTCATGTCGCTCGTGGAGCCGGCGATCATCCTGGTGATGGGGCTCGTCGTGGGGTTCATCGTCATCGCCATCCTGCTGCCCATCCTCCAGATGAGCGCGGGAGTGCGGTGAGGCGAGTGCGGATTGCGGAATGCGGAATGCGGAATGAAAACCAGAAGTCCAGAGAATAATATCGGAACCACGGGAGCGATGCTCATACAGTCTTCACATCGAGGCCAGGGCGACGGTCGTTCTGGATCAAGAGTAAGGGCAACCCTCTGTGGTTGCCCTCTGCGGGCGGCCGCCCTTGATCGCATCCTTCGAGGGCAAGCTCCGGACCGCCCCTGTGGTTCCAATGGTTCTAGAGGAGGTCGTTTATGAAGTCCCCAAAAGGCTTCACGCTCATCGAGATCATGGTCGTGGTGGTCATTCTCGGCATTCTGGCCACGATCGTGCTGACGAACGTCATGGGCCGGGAGGACGAGGCGCGCATCAACGCGGCCAAGACCCAGATCCGGGCGCTCGAGGGCGGGCTCGACGGGTACAAGCTCGACAACGGGTTCTACCCCTCCACGGACCAGGGGCTCGAGGCGCTGATCCGGAAGCCGGAGGCGGGCCGCATCCCCGCCAAGTGGAAAGAGAGCGGTTACCTGAAGCCCGCGCGCATCCCCAAGGACCCCTGGGGCAAGGACTACCTCTACTTCTCGCCGGGCAGCGAGGGCCGGCCCTACGAGATCGTCTCCTACGGCGCCGACGGCGAGCAGGGCGGGGAGGGCAATGACGCGGACATCGAGAGCTGGAGAATGGAATAATGATATTGCGGATTGCGGATCGCGGATTGCGGAATTGGATAACAGGCGAACGTACATCTTCGAGTTCGTCCGTTAGGGTCTTCATTCCGAAATCCGAATTCCGAAATCCGAAATCGAACGGATTCACCCTGATCGAGCTGGCGGTGGTGCTGGTGATCCTCGGGGTGATGGTCACGCTGGTGATCCCCGCCTTCAGCGAGGTGACCGGCGCGAACCTGAAACGGAGCAGCCGCCACCTGACCGGCGCGATCCGCTTCCTGCGGGGCGAGGCGGAGGCGAAGAAGGCCGTGCTCCGGCTCCGGTTCGACGTGCCGAACGGCCAGTACTGGGCCGAACGGCTGCAGCAGCTGGACGACCGGACCGCGGAGTTCGTGAAGCTGGGCTCGGCCGTCTCTGCGGAGGGGAGCCTCGCGGGGCAGACGACCTTCAGGGCCGTGCGGCCCGTGGGCCATCCGGACGATCCGTACATCCTCTTCACGCCTGACGGATGGGTCGAGAAGACCTTCATCTACCTGCGCGACGGCGACGGCAAGGAGCATACGCTCATCGTCCGGCCGCTCACCGGCGACACGGAGCTGCATGAGGGAACGGTGGAGGAGAGATGA
>CAZTXN010000095.1:2603-10976 GCA_964617655.1 uncultured Nitrospiraceae bacterium
TTCACCCTCCTCGAGGTCATGGTGGCCGTGGCGATCCTGGGGCTCGTGATCGTCTCGCTCCTGGGCCTCCGGAACCGGAGCCTGCAGGACGTGCTCCTGGCCGAGCGGATCACCACGGCGACGATGCTGGCCGAGCGGGTCATGACCGGGACGCTCACCGCGCCGGCGCTCCTGCCCCTGGAGGAGGAGGGGGAGTTCGAGGAGGAGCGGTTCAAGACCTATCTCTGGAAGAAGGCCGTTGCTCCCACGCCGCTCGTCGGGATCATGGAGGTCCGCGTGGCGGTCCTCTGGACGGACGGGGAGCGGGAGGAGAAGGTCGAGCTGGTGAGCTATGAATGAGAATGCGGATTTCGGATTGCGGATTTCGGAACGGGATGTCAGGTTGACCGGTGTGGGCCGCTTCAATCCGCACTCCGCAATCCGCACTCCGAACTCGATGGGCTTCACCCTCGTCGAGGTTCTGCTGGCCATGGCGATCCTGGCGGTGGTCGTGACCGCGGTCTATGCGAGCTTCTCCTCGGCCGGCGCGAGCGTGGAGCATGCGGAGGCCGAGCGGGACGGGACCGACCTGGCCCGGACGCTCCTGGCGCGGATGACGAACGACCTGGCGAACGCCTATTGCCGGATGGGGATGCAGGGGACCTTCTTCCATGGCAGGAAGGTGGAGCAGGAGGTCGACGGTGAGCCCCTCCGGACCGACAGCCTCTCGCTCACCACGCTGACCAACTGGCGCAGGCCGGGTACGAAGGAGACGGCCCTCTGGGAGGTGGGGTACTTCTTTCAGGAGGCGCCCGAGGGCGGCCGAAGCATCCTGATGCGGCGAGAGCGGCGGGTCCTGAACCGGGAGGACCAGCCTGCGGAGGAGGCAGCGGAGTACCGCCTGACCGACGGCGTCGAGGCCCTCCGGCTCCGGTACAGCCTTGACGGAAGGACCTGGACCGACGAGCTGGGCGGAAGCGCATCCTGCGTGCGGCCGAGGGCCGTGGAGCTGACCGTGACGCTCCGAAGCGGCAAGGTCTACCAGACCGCCATCGATGTGGTGAAGGCCCAGTTCTGAAGGCCATGGAGACGCGGACGCGCATAGGGGTAAGCGAGCGCGGGGTCGCGCTGCTGATCGTCCTGCTGATCACGGCGCTGCTTCTGGCGCTGGTCTTCGAGTTCGCCTATGCCACGCGGGTGAGCCTCCGCGGAGCGGTGAACTACCGGGACGCAAAGCGGGCGGCCTACCTCGCCCGCTCGGGCGTGAACTTCGCAGGCCGGCTGCTCGGCGACCACCTCAAGAACGGCCGGGCCCAGGACGACCTGGAGCAGCGGGAGTGGCAGATCGTCCCGGTCGTGAGCGAGGGCGATACGGAACTGCGCGTGCGGTGGGAGGACGAGGCAGGCAGGATCTCCATCGCCAATGTGCGGACCGGCCAGCCGTCGCTCGACCGGCTCGAGCGGCTCTTCGGTCTCCGCGGGATCGGCATCGACGCGCTGGAGCGCATCCATGAGCTGAAGGACCTGCGCCTCCCCGAGGAGCTGCGGCAGGTCCTGAGCGACGAGGAGTACGACAAGGTGCGGGACGCGGTGACCGTGCACTCCGGCACGAACAACGTTGATATCAACACCGCGCCGGCCGATGTGCTGCAGAGCATGGGGATGAGCCCGTCTCTGGCCTCGCTCGTCATCGACCGCCGCCGGCGCGAGCCCTTCCGGACGAACGGTGACATCGCGGGCTTCCCGGGCATGGACACGGCCCTGGCGGCGAAGCTGGACCCCTCGAGCAACGTCTTCCGGGTCCATGCCCATGCGACCGTGGGAGAGTACACGAAGCAGGCCGAGGCGGTGGTCCGGCGCGACACGGGCGGCGGGTTCGCCGTCCTCTACTGGAGAATGCTGTGAGGATCGTGGGTCTCAACATCGAGAAGGGCCGGGTCGGCGTGACGGTCGTGCAGCGGAAGTTCGGGAAGACCGAGCTGCTCGACTCGGTCCTCCGCACCTATGATTCCGACGAGGACCTGACCGCGTTCCTGCGCGGGAAGGCGGCAGCCTGGGCCGGGGCGCGCATCGCGGTGAGCATCCCGGGCCACCTCTTCACCCAGCGGACCCTGGAGCTCCCGTTCAGCGACCGGAAGCGGGTCGAGAAGGCCCTGCCCTTCGAGATGGAGGACCTCCTGCCCTTCGACCTCGAGGACGTGGTGCTCGAACACCTGGTGCTGGAGCGCGGGCCCGGCAAGGAGCAGGCCGCGCGGGTCCTCTGCATGGCGCTCCCGAAGGCCGTGCTGCGGCGCCACCTGGACCTGCTGGCCGGCGCGGGCATCGAACCCCAGGTCGTCATGCCGTCCTTCGCGGGCCTGGCCGCGGTGGCGAAGATGCTGCCTGCCGACGGGGCGGCTCTGCTGCTGAACGGCCGGGACGTCTGCCTGCGGAGCGGCGGTACGGTGAAGGCCCTGCGGAGCCTCGGCCCGGCGCCGGGCGGGGGTCTCCGTCAGGCGCTCCAGTCGATCGAGACCGAGCAGCGGGAGCGGGTGGCGCGGTCGATGCTGCTTGTTGAGCCGGACGACGGGGTCCGCGCCTTCCTTGCCGGGGCCGGGATGGCCGTCGACCGCGTGACGCCTGAACTGGGCGGGAAGAAGGTGAGCGACGCGGGAAGTCTCGGCGCCGCGCTGAGCGGGGACGTGAACTTCCGGAAGGGGGAGTTCGCCTACCGCATCGCGGACGAGGGGGCCCGCCGCCGCCGCCGGACCCTGGTCATCGCCGCGGCCGTGGCGGCTGTCCTGTTCGGGGTGAACATCGGCGTGAAGATGTCCATCGTGCGTTCAGGGTATGGAAAGCTGGACGCCGAGGTCCGCGAGATCTTCCGCCAGACCTTTCCCGACGCCCGCCAGGTCGGCGACCCGGTCCGGCAGATGCGCGACAAGCTGGGCGAGGCCAAGCGTACGTTCGGCGCTCTCGGGACCGGCTCCTCGGCGCTGGACGCGATGAAAACCGTGACCGACGGCATCCCGAAGGAGGTCCGCGTGACCTTCACCGACTTCCTGCTCGAGGGCGACCGCCTGCGGCTGCAGGGCGAAGCCCTCTCCTTCGAGGCCGTGGACAGGATCAAGGCCGAGCTGGGCAGGTCCCCGCTCTTCACCGAGGTGGCGGTGGAGGACACCCGGATGGGGGTGGACAGCAAGGTGAAGTTCCGGTTCGAGATCAAGCTGCAGCAGGCGATGTGAGCTGCATGCAAACCACGAAACAACGGATGAGGAAAGGCATATAACGGCCTAAGAAGAGAACTGACATGCATACGTCATTCCCGCGGAGGCGGGAATCCAGAGTTCATCCATAGACCCTGGATCCCCGATAGAATCCCTCGGGGATGACGGCTTGAGGAATGTACATATATGAAGGTCATGGATAGACCGTGTCTATCCGTATCCTTCCGTTGTTGGACAAAGGCCATTGACTTATGAAGCTTGAAGCTCGCGACAAGAAAGCGCTCACCTTCGGCGGCGTCGCGGCCGCAGCGCTGCTGCTCTACGCCTTCCTCCTGTCGCCCTTCCTGGACGACCTGGCGCGGAAGCGCGACCTGATCCCGAAAAAGGAGCGCGACCTCGCGGAGATGAAGAAGCTCCGCGACGAGTACCGCGAGATCCAGCTCCAGCTGACGGTCGCCCGGGAGGCCGCGGCGAAGCGCGGGCCGCTCCTGACCGAGATCGAGAACATCACGAAGCGGGCGAACCTCGCCGGCAAGATCGTCTCCCTCAAGCCCCAGGCCGGTACGAAGACCGAGGGGTTCACCGAGAGCATCGTGGAGGTGCGGCTGGACAATATCACGCTCTACGACATCGTGAACTACGTGCACCTGCTCGAGCAGGCGACGCTCCGGGTCCGCAAGCTGGCGTTCAAGCCGCGGTACGACAATCCCAAGCTGCTGAACGCCACGATCCTGGTCTCCAGCGCGGGGTAGCATGCCCGCGACCGCTCCTCCTCTTCCGGCAGACTGAACGATGATCAAGATCGATCGAAAGAAGCTCATCCGCGGCCTCGTCCTGGCCGTCTATTTCATCGCGGCCTTCCTGGTCTTCGCGGTCCTGCAGTTCCCCTACGGCCGGGTGAAGGACCGGCTGGAGAGCGAGGTGCGGGAGCGGACTCCGGTGGAGCTGCATATCGACCGCATCTCCCCGCGGTTCCTGAATCGGTTCGTGCTGGCGGACGTCGTGGTCGCGGACCGGGACGGCAGGGTGCTCTTCGAGAGCCCCGCGGTCCGCGCCCATGTTCCGCTGCTCGGGTTCCTGCGGGGCCTTCTCTCGGTCCGGCTCCGGGGGCCGGCCTACGGGGGCGAGCTCTTCGTCAGGCTCGATCAGGGCGCCGGCAGGCGCTCCCTGGCCCTCGATGCGGACAACCTGGACCTCTCGTCCTACGGCCTGCTGAAGGACCTGGGCCTGAAGCTGTCGGGAAGGGCGGGAGGAGCGATCGAGATGACGAATGACGCGGGCAAAGGGCGGGTCTGGGTCCGGAACCTGGCGAGCAGGGGGCTGACGGTGATGGGTTTCCCGGTCCCGGACCTGGATTTCGAGCAGGGGTGGGTCGAGGCGGAGACGAAGGGCGACCGGCTCACGGTCAAGAAGCTCGAACTGGACGGGAAGGATCTGAAGGTGCGCGTGTCGGGCGACCTCGTGATGCGTCCGCAGGGATACCTGAACCTGCTCGTGAAGTTCAAGCCCTCGGAGCGCCTTGCGCAGGAGCAGGCAGGACTGTTGTCGCTTCTCAAGAACCGCGATGCCGAGGGGTTCTATCAGGCCGCGCTCGGCGGCACGGTCGCCAGCCCCCTTCCCCGCCTGTGACGCCGCACGCTGCGGACCTCCTCAGAACCGCATGATGACCCTGATGCCGAGCTCCGTGGAATTATTGTCCGGTTCCACGACAATGGCTACGGGCGTGCCGTAGTAGGTGAGGAGCTCCCGGTTGGACTCGTCGATCTTCCAGTACTTGTAGAACGGTTCGATGATGATGTCCCGCTTTCCGGAGCGGATGAACCGGACCGATGCCCGGTAGCCGTATCCCGAGGACTGCTCGTTCTCGATGTCATTGAAGCCGCGATCGACGTCGCTCAGGTAGCTCATCTGTCGGCCCTTGAGGAAGAGGTCATACTCCAGCGTGAATCCGAACCTCCAGTCGCCCCGTCTCCAGGGTACGCCTTCCACGCCGATAGGGATATAATAGTAGTTCGATTCCCGCTGATACCCGCCCGGCACGACGTTCGCCTCGTCATACAGGTAGCGGTATCCCAGGCCGGTATACGGAAGATAGTACGAGCTGATATAGACGAAGTCCGTGGGGCCGAAAGTGCCCCGGACCTCGATCATCGTATCCTTGATGTTCTCGACCGTGAGGGGGGTGCCGTCCTGGTAGGAGCCCACATAGTCCACCTCGCCGTGGGTCAGGGTCCCGTCGATCCTGCCCATGAGCGACCGTCCGAGCCCGGTGTAGGACGCGACCACGCCGTACATGAATCCGCTCTCGCGCATCAGGCCCGGCTCCCTGTACGTGAAGTGCGAAAGCTGCACGCCGGCGTCGAAAGCCGATGGCCGAAGCGTGGCAGCTGCGGCCTGGAGCGGACCGAGCATCAGCAGGCAGGTAAGGAGCGGGATGACACGGATCATCGGTACCTCCTCGGATCCTAATGAGCGCAGGGGGCCGCACTTCACGACAGCATGGTCCTGCAGCTTCGGAATGGCCTTTCTGAACAAGTGTATCACGCAAAGGAAATTAGTCAAGCGCCGGGAACGCGTTGAAGACCGATCCTGCAACTGTTGTCCACCAAAATGCGTTTGACAACCCTCCGGGTTCCTCCTAGAATGACCTCACTCGGAGCATCCGTGGTCTGCTCTCAAAGGGCGAGTGAAGTTCGGAGTTCATGGGAACTTCGGCCATCACCCCCACCTTTGAATTCCTCCTCCGTCGAGGGGGAGGAGCTTAGGAAAAGAGGCGTTTTCAGGTGAAGGGGAAGATCAAGACCGTCTATGTCTGCCAGTCCTGCGGTACGCAGTCGCCGCGCTGGATGGGCAAGTGTCCGGACTGCGGCCAGTGGAACACCCTGGTCGAGGAGCGGCAGGAGCGGCCGCGGGACATCGGGAGCGCGAGGCGCACCCGGGGGGCCGAAGCGCTGCCGCTCTCGGACATCCGGACGGGCGGCGAGGAGCGGTTCGTCACGAAGATCCGCGAGCTCGACCGCGTGCTGGGCGGCGGCATCGTGGCCGGCTCCGTGGTGCTCATCGGCGGGGACCCGGGCATCGGCAAGTCGACGCTGGTGCTCCAGATGCTGCGCCAGGTGGCGGATCTGCGCGGAAAGGCGCTGTATGTATCCGGCGAGGAGTCGCCGGCCCAGATCAAGATGCGGGCCCAGCGGCTCGGCGTGAAGGCAGAGAACCTCTATGTCCTTGCCGAAACCTCGCTGGACGAGATCACCCGGGCCGCGGACGACCTGCAGCCCCAGGCCATCGTCATCGACTCCGTCCAGACGGTCTTCACCTCCGAACTCCCCTCCGCGCCGGGCAGCGTGGGCCAGGTGCGCGAGGTCTCGGGCCGCCTGATGCTCCATGCCAAGCGGACCGGCATCCCCACCTTCCTGATCGGCCATGTGACCAAGGACGGCGCCATCGCCGGTCCCCGCGTGCTGGAGCATATCGTGGACACGGTGCTCTACTTCGAGGGCGACCGGGGCCATGCCTTCCGCGTGCTCCGGGCGGTCAAGAACCGGTTCGGCTCGACGAACGAGATCGGCGTCTTCGAGATGAAGGACTCGGGGCTCGCCGAGGTGGAGAATCCCTCGGAGCTCTTCCTTGCCGAGCGGCCAAAGGACGCCACGGGCTCGGTGGTCGTCTCGTCCCTCGAGGGCACGCGGCCCATCCTGGCCGAGCTCCAGGCGCTCGTGACGCCCACCAAGATGACCATGCCGCGCCGGACCTCCATCGGCGTGGACTACAACCGCGTCTCGCTCCTGATCGCGGTGCTCGAGAAGCGCGTGGGCATGCACCTCATGGGCATGGATGTCTTCGTGAACGTGGTGGGCGGGCTCAGGATCGAGGAGCCGGCCGTGGACCTGGGCATCATCGCCGCGGTGGCATCGAGCTTCCGCGAGCGGCCCATCGACCCGAACACGGTCGTGATGGGCGAGGTGGGGCTGGCGGGCGAGGTGCGGGCCATCAGCCAGGCCGAGGCACGGCTGAAGGACGCTTCGAAACTGGGCTTCACGCGCTGCGTGCTTCCCGCCGCGAACATTGAGAAGCTCGACAAGGCCGCGGGGCTCGGGAAGATGCAGCTCCTGGGCGTCCGGTCCGTGGACGAGGCGATGGAGCGGCTGTTCTGATGCTAAAGCGGACGCGATGACGCCGGGCAGCCGGGGAGAGGACCGATGAACGAACTCGTGGAAACATGGCTCTATGACCCCCTGGTGGGCAGGATCGCGCTGGTCGTCTTCGGCGTGCTGCTGATCCAGGTGCTGATGCGCTTCCCGCAGCGTTCCCTGGGCCGGTACGCCCAATCCTCCGATGCGCGGTACCGGCTGCGCAAGTTCCTCTCCTTGGCCCGGCTCTTCACGCGGCTGCTCGAGGAGGTGGACCGGTCGGGCAACCGCATCCGGCTCGCCTCCGCGACCTTCGAGAGAGCGAACCTGCCGCGCTTCGACATTTCGCTGAAGGACGGCAAGGGCAGCGTGGACCCGAAGTACGTGCCGCGAGCGGCCGCTGCGGGCCGGGAAGGAAGCCCGGGTTGACAGGAGGAGCGTACCGTATTACAATATTGTCATCGATAATGAAATAGGAGTACCCAATGGCGACGACGACAATATCTCCGAAATACCAGGTCGTGATCCCCAAGGAAGTGCGGGAGAAGCTCCACCTGAAGAGCGGCCAGAAGATGACCGTAGTGGCCAAGGGGGGGCTGCTCTACCTGATCCCCGAGCGCCCTCTTGCCTCGTTCAAGGGGTTCATCAAGAAGGCCCTGGCACATGACGATTTTCGTGAGGACGAGGACCGCTGATGGTCATCGTGGACTCCTCGGGATGGATCGAGTTCTTTGCCAGCGGTCCGCGCTCGGAGGAATACCAGAAACACCTCAAGGATGTTCGCAAGGTCCTCACGCCCACCATCCTCCTCTACGAGGTGTACAAGAAGATCAGGCGGGATGTCTCGGAAGAGACTGCCCTGGAAGCCGTTTCCGCGATGAAGCAGACGACGATCGTTCCCCTGTCCGAAAGCATTTCCCTTCTTGCCGCTGATCTCAGCATCAAACACGCGCTGCCCATGGCGGACGCGATCGTCTACGCCACTGCCATGGAGATGGATTGTACCGTGGTGACGAGCGATGCGCATTTCCGGGGACTGGACAAGGCGGTAGTGCTGT
>CAZTXN010000096.1:0-10632 GCA_964617655.1 uncultured Nitrospiraceae bacterium
CGAACCATGAGAACGATCATTGCGAGCATCTTCCTGCTGGCCCTTGCTGCGAACGCATTCGCATTGCAGCCCGCGGCGCCTCCCGCGCCGGAAGGCGCCAAGACGCCGTCGCTCTCCGCGGAGAAGGAAGAGCGGCCGGCCCTCTCCGGCAAGGTTGTGGAGACCATGAGCGCGGCCGGATACACCTATGTCTGCCTCGAAAAGAAGGGGAAGAAGACCTGGGTGGCCGTGCCGGAGATGAAGGTGGTCAAGGGCTCGACCATGTCCTTCCTGCCCGGAGAGACCATGATGAACTTCTCAAGCCCTTCTCTGAACCGCACCTTTGACTCCATCGTCTTCTCCGCGGGCCCGGCCTCTGCCGGGGGCGGGCCGGCAGCGGGGGGCATGCCGGCCGGGCATCCCGAGCTGCCGGCCGGAGTGCATGCAGACCCCGGGGTCAGGAAACCGGCGGCACCCGCGGCAGGTGACATCAAGGTGGAGAAGGCGGCAGGGAAGAACGGGTATACGGTGCAGGAGATCTATGCCCGCAGGACGGCGCTGCACGGCAAGACCATCGCCGTGCGCGGCCAGGTGGTGAAGGTCTCTGCGGGGATCATGGGCAGGAACTGGGTCCATCTCCAGGACGGCACCGGGGACCAGAAGAAGGGGACCCATGACCTGGTGGCAACGACCCAGGACCTGCCCGCGGTGGGCGACGTGGTGACCGTGACCGGCGTCTTCACCAAGGACAGGGATTTCGGCGCAGGCTACCTCTACAAGGCCATCGTGGAGGACGGGAAGGTGGCGAAGTAGGGCGGCTCTCCCGCATCATCGATCATGAAAAGGGCATATCCCGCGGGGGATATGCCCTTTTTCCGTTGGCTCTGTTGACTTGGAGGGGGCGCTTGGATACAATGATGCATCGTTCAGGCAGAGGAGGACGCATCCATGGCGAAGTTCTATGACGCGATCATCATCGGCTCCGGCCCCGCCGGGCTGACCGCGGCGCTCTACCTCGGCAGGGCGGGCCAGAAGTGCGTGGTCCTGGAGAAGGAGTTCCCCGGCGGGTACACGGCCAAGATCGCCGAGGTCGAGAACTATCCGGGCTACGAGACCATCAGCGGCTTCGACCTCACCGCGGTGATGCAGAAGCAGGTGGAGAACTTCGGCGGCGAGGTCGTCTTCCCCGTCGAGGTGGTGGACATGGACCTGAAGGGCGAGGTGAAGCAGGTCCGGACCCGCGACGAGGTCTACGAGGGCCACGTGGTGATCATCGCCGTGGGCGTGGCGCGCAAGAAGCTGAAGGTCCCGGGCGCCAAGGAGTTCCTGGGCAAGGGCGTCTCCTACTGCGCCACCTGCGACGGCGCCTTCTTCAAGGGCCGGAAGGTGGCGGTGGTGGGCTCGGACAACGAGGCGGCCGACGAGGCGCTGCATCTCGCCGAGCTGGCGGAGAAGGTGACGCTCATCCCGCCCAGGCAGCTCGAGGTCGTGGACTCGGTCATGGCCCGCATGCAGGGCAGGAAGAACATCGAGATCCTGCCGGTCACGCCGGTGAAGGAGATCGTGGGCGACGAGCTCGTCACGGGCATCAAGATCGGCGGCGACAATGCCGAGCAGGTCCTGCCGCTCGAGGGCGTCTTCATCGCCATGGGCTCCACGCCCATCTCGGACCTCATCATCCGCTCCGGCGGCCAGGCGGACGACCGCGGCTGCCTGCTCACGGACCGGAACCAGAAGATGAACCTGGAGGGCGTCTTCGCCGCCGGGGACTGCACCTGCGGGGGCATGCAGATCGTGACCGCCGCGGGCGAGGGCGCCGTGGCGGGCATGCGGTCCGCCGCGGTCATCCGGCGCATCAAGGCAAAGGCTGCGGGAAAGTAATAAGCACCAAGCCTCAAGCATCAGGTCCCAAATAGGCTCCAAGCATCAATTTCGAAAGCACAGACTTTTGGAGATTGACCATTGGAGCTTATTTGGGATTTGTGGTTTGGCGCTTGAGCGTTTCATCGGTGGCCGTACTTCCGCCTGCGATCAGGGAGGATGTTCGATGGCAATTCGGGACATGCTCGGCCGGAGCGGGGTCCTCTCCCGCGAGGAGGCGCTCAGGACCCTGGCGGCCCACCTGGACGCGCCCTCCCTGCGGACCGGGCAGGCCGCGCTCGGCGACGCCCTCGGACGCGTGCTCGGCCGCGACATCACCGCTCCCGCCGACCTGCCGGAGTTCGACCGGTCCACCATGGACGGCTTCGCGGTCCGGGCCGCGGACACCTTCGGGGCCACGGAATCCCTTCCCGCCCTCCTGACCATCATCGGCGACATCCCCATGGGCAGCATGCCGGACCGGCAGGTCCGGCAGGGCGAGTGCATGCGCATCGCCACGGGCGGCGCGCTGCCGCCGGGCGCGGACGCGGTGGTGATGCTCGAGCATGCCCAGGCCGTGGACCGGGACCAGACCGAGGTGGTGAAGGCCGTGGCGCCCCGGGAGAACGTCTCCTTCCGGGGCGAGGACATCCAGGCGGGCGAGGCCGTCCTGGCTGCGGGCCATTGCCTCCGGCCGCCGGACCTGGCGGCCCTGGCGAGCATGGGCATGACCGAGGTCGCGGTGCTCGAACGGCCGCGGGTGGCGATCATCTCGACCGGCGACGAGCTTGTTCCCGCGGACCAGGCGCCTCCGCCGGGCCGCATCCGGGACAGCAACTCCTACGGTCTGGAAGGAATGATCCGCAGCTGCGGCGGCGAGCCGAAACGGATGGGCATCCTGCCCGACGACCCGGAGCGGCTCCGCGCGGCGCTCGCAGCGGCGCTTGCGGACTGCCATATGGTGCTCTTCACCGGCGGCAGCTCGGTCGGCGCGGCGGACCACACGGCGCGGGTGATCGACGAGGCCGGCCGGCCGGGCGTGCTGGTGCACGGCGTCGCGATCAAGCCGGGCAAGCCGCTCATTGCCGGCGCGGTCCCGGGGCCGGAGGGGCCGGTGCCGGTCTTCGGCCTCCCCGGCCATCCCGTGGCGGTGGCGGTCTGCTTCGACCTCTTCGTCCGGCCGGTGCTCGAGCGGTTCACCGGCGCGCGGGTGCCCGCGGCGCTGGAGGGCGTGCCGCTCCAGCGCACGGTGCGGGCGCGGCTGGCCCGGAGCATCTCCTCCGCGCCGGGCCGCGAGGACCATGTTCGCGTCACGCTGGAACGGCGCGGGGACGGCCTCTATGCCGTGCCGGTCTTCGGCGCCTCGGGCCTCATCAGCACGCTCGTCAAGGCCCTCGGCACGGTGGTCGTGCCGGTGCAGAGCGTGGGCATCGAGGCGGGTGAGGAGGTGGAGGTGAGGCTCTTCTGATTGCGGATTTCGGATTGCGGAATGCGGATTGAAACGAAAGCTTCAAATTTGATAGGGATGGACAGGGATCAACACCGATGGGAATTCAGTTCAAAGAGGAGAAGTCGATGGTATCCTCCGTACCTTCGTTTCGTAAAGGTTTCCTCGCGCTCGTCGCGTCTTCGCGGTGAAAGGTGGTGGGGCATGTCCGGACTGATCGACAAGCTGTTGGCGCGGGACGAGCATGTCTGCCCCTGGTGGATGGCCTGGACCTTCGATAATCCGCTCCGGAGGCGGCTCCATGACCCGGAGCGGATCCTCGGCGCCTATATGAAGGAAGGCATGACCGCGGCGGACATCGGCTGCGGCATGGGGTACTTCTCCATCGCCCTGGCCCGGATGGCGGGTCCGCAGGGCAGGGTGCTCGCCGTGGACCTGCAGGCGAAGATGCTGGAGTTCCTGAAGCGCCGCGCCCGCAGGGCCGGTCTGGCGGAGCGCATCGAGACGGTCCTGGCCGCCCCGGACGACATCGGGATCTCCGGGCCGGTGGACCTCGTGCTGGCCTTCTGGATGGTCCATGAGGTGAAGGACATCCCGCGGTTCCTCGGCCAGGTCGCGGCGGTCCTGCGGCCCGGCGGCAGGGTGCTCTATGCCGAGCCGCGGCTGCATGTGACGAAGCGGCGGTTCGAGGAGATCCTGGGCCATGCCCGGGCCGCCGGGTTCAGCGTGGCCGACGGGCCCAAGGCGGGGATGAGCAGGGCGGCGGTGCTGGCGCTTTCCCCACCGGTTGCCTAAGTGACCACTTTATGGTATTATAGTGGTCACAATAGTATTTAGGGAGGGACCATGATCTCGGTCGGCATAAAAGAGCTCAAGGAAAAGCTGAGCGGATACGTGGACAAGGTGCGCCATGGCGAGGAGATCGTCGTGACCGACCGCGGCAGGGAGATCGCGCTGGTCATCCCGATCTCCCGGGAACGGAACGCGGTAAAGGGGCTCGTGGCATCGGGCAAGGCAGCATGGGCCGGCGGTAAACCGGCGGGCGCGAAGGGCATCAAGGTCAAGGGGAAGGCCCTGGCGAAGACCGTGCTGGAGGATCGTCGTTGATCCTCTACCTGGATACGAGCAGCATCGTCAAGCTGTATGCCGCCGAAGCTCACTCGGCCGGCGTTCGCGGATGGGTCGAAGAGGCTGAGATCGTCGCCACCTGCCGTGTCGCCTATCCCGAGATGCTCTCCGCGCTGACGAGAAGGCTGCGGACCGGAGACCTCGCGAAGCAGGACCATGCAGATCTGGTCAGGACGTTTGCCGGCGACTGGGAGCACTATGCGGTCATCGATTTCGACGAGCTCGAGGCAGGGAGGCTGGCGGCCGCCCACGGTCTCCGGGGCTTCGATGCCGTGCACCTTTCCGCGGCGAAGCTGCTGGCCCGTTCCGTCGAGGCGCCTTCCGTCGCATTCTCCTCCTTCGATGAACAGCTGAACAAGGCGGCCGGGACCGAGGGCTTCACGGTCCTTACCCCGAAATGATCGGGAGCCTGTCTGATCATCCTGGCGGACCGTCTTCCGGGGCGGCAGCTGCAGAGGCCGGAGAAGGACTTCCTGACCGAAGGCGGAGTCACGGAGCGGCTGTACAGGCAGCGGATCGCTGCGAGGGATCAGCGGCGGGGAACGGATTAGCTGTTCAGGTTGGTTAGAGATATTACAACAGAACCATGATGCCATGACCTACAAGCAGAAGAAATTCCTCTCCAACACGCCGCTTGCCGAGGCGGTCGCGAAATACAACGACGCGCTTTCCGCGGCCGGCCTGCTCACGCCGCTGCCGGGCGAGCGGATCCCGGTCGCGGACGCGCTCGGACGGGTCACGGCCGGGGCGGTGATCGCGAAGCTCTCCTCGCCCTTCTACCACTCCGCGGCCATGGACGGGTACGCGGTCCGGTTCTCCGAGACCTTCGGCGCCAGCGAGACGAGGCCGAAGCGGCTCGCGGTCCCGGGCCAGGCGATCGCCGTGGACACCGGGGACCCCATGCCGGAGGGGTTCGACGCGGTGATCATGATCGAGGAGGTCGAGCAGGCCGGCGACGGCATCGAGATCCTGAAACCCGCCACGCCCTGGCAGCATGTGCGGCTCGTGGGCGAGGACATCGTCGCCACCGAGCTGATCATCCCCGAGAACCATGTCATCCGGCCCGCGGACATGGCCGCATTGCTGGCGAGCGGCCACCGCGAGGTCCTGGTGCGGAGGCGGCCCAGGGTGGCGGTCATCCCTACCGGCACCGAGCTGATCGAGCCGGGCACCGAGCCCAGGAAGGGCGAGATCATCGATTTCAACTCCACGATGCTCTCCGCCCTGGCGGCGGAGAGCGGCGCCGAGCCGGTCCGAATGGCCATCGTGCGGGACGACGCCGCGCTCCTCAAGAAGGCCGTCCAGGACGCGCTCGCCGCGGCGGACTGCGTGGTGATCAATGCCGGCTCCTCGGCCGGCCGCGAGGACCTCACCGCGCATGTGCTCGGGGAGCTCGGCACGGTCCTGGTCCATGGCGTGAACATCAAGCCCGGCAAGCCGGTCATCCTGGCGATCGCGCAGGGCAGGCCGGTCATCGGCATCCCCGGCTACCCGGTCTCGGCAGCGCTCACCTTCTCCCTCTTCGTGAGGCCCCTGCTCGCCGCGCTGCAGGGCAGGAGCGCGCCGCAGGAAGAGACCGTCCCGGCGAAGCTCTCCCGGCAGGTCGCGTCGACGCTCGGGAGCGAGGAGTTCCTCCGGGTGAAGCTCGGGAGCGTCTCGGGCAGCCTCATCGCCACGCCGGTGACCCGCGGCGCAGGGGCGCTCATGTCCCTGGTCCGCGCCGACGGCATCATCCGCATCCCCGCAGAAAGCGAGGGGCTGGCGGCGGGAAGCACGGTGGAGGTCGAGCTGCTCCGGCGGCCGCAGGAGATCGCGAAGACCATCGTCTGCATCGGCTCGCACGACAACGCCCTGGACGTGCTGGCGAACGAGCTGAAGAAGCGGCATCCCGGGCTCTCGCTCTCCTCGGCCCACGTGGGGAGCATGGGCGGCCTCCTGGCGCTCAAGCGCGGCGAGGCCCATCTTGCCGGCACCCATCTCCTGGACGAGGAGACGGGCGAGTACAATGTCAGCTACATCCGGAAGCATCTCAACGGCAGGAGGACCGTGCTCGTCACGCTCGTCCACCGGACCCAAGGCTTCGTCGTCCCGCCGGGCAACCCGAAGAACATCCAGGGGTTCGAGGACCTCAAGCGCAGGGACGTGGTCTTCGTGAACCGGCAGGCCGGGGCCGGCACGCGCCTCCTGACGGACCTGCACCTGAAGCGAAGAGGGATTGACCCCGGGGACGTAACAGGGTATCATCACGAGGAATTCACCCATATGGCCGTGGCAGCCGCGGTCGCCTCGGGCGCCGCGGACACGGGGCTGGCGGTGCTCTCCGCGGCCCGGGCGCTCGGCCTCGACTTCGTTCCCGTCGCCCGGGAACGGTACGATCTCGCCATTCCCGAAGAATACCACGAGACCCCGATGCTCCAGGCCCTGCTCGCGATCGTCCGCGAGGACGAGGGGTTCCGGCAACAGCTCGAGGCCATGGGCGGGTACGATCTGAGCGAGACGGGAAAGATGCAGGGAATATTTTCGTGACGAGGGACGAGTGACCAGAGACGAGTAAGGACCTCTTTTTCTTCCTCGTCGCTTGTCCCTTGTCACCTGTCGCTGATCGACCGGAGGGAACACATGTTCGCACTCGCAGCAACGGCAACACCGGGCATGGGCTCGGGCGTGATCGGCCTCTTCGCCGAGTCCGGCTGGGTCGGCAAGGGGATCGTCTTCATCCTGCTGGGCTTCTCGATCGTCTCCTGGGCCATGATCCTGCTGAAGTACCAGTTCCTGCGGCGGGCGGAGAAGGAATCCCACACCTTCCACCAGACCTTCCGCAAGACCAAGAACGCCGAGGAGCTGAAGGCCCACGCCCTGGAGATGAAGCACAGCCCCATCGCCACGCTCTATGTCGAGGGCTACACCGAGGCGGTCAACATCGTCCAGACCCTTCCGAACGGCAAGGTGACCGACGAGGAGCGGCCCTCGATGGTCTCGGAGATCGAGAAGGCGCTGCGCATCACCACGCAGGACGAGGTCGTCTACCTCGAGCGGTACCTCGCCTTCCTGGGCACCACGGGGACCGTCGGGCCGCTGCTCGGGCTCTTCGGCACCATCTGGGGCATCATGGACTCCTTCTACGGCATCGGCCTGAAGGGCGCGGGCGACATCGGGGCGCTGGCGCCGGGCCTGGCCGCGGCGCTGGTGACCACCATCGCGGGCCTCTTCGTGGCCATCCCGGCGGTGATCGCCTACAACTACTTCTCCGAGCGGATCCGCGACATGGCCACCCGGATGGACTCCTTCTCCCTTGAGTTCATGAGCTTCCTGGAGCGGAGCCTGCTCAGGAGGCGCGGATGATGCAGGGCCGGCGCACCAGCCATATCGTGCGGGAGATCAACATCATCCCGCTCATCGACCTGGTCCTGACCGTCCTGTTCTTCTACATGATCGTCTCGCCCATGATGAGCCGCGGCCTCGACGTGAACCTGCCGCGGTCCGAGGCGAACACGATGAAGCCCGAGGACCGCATCGTGATCACCGTGACGCGGGCGCAGGAGGTCTTCGTGGAGAAGGAGCGGGTCGCCGTCGGCCGGCTGGGCGGGGTCCTCGAGTCCATCCGGAAGAGCAAGCCCAAGGTGAACGTCTACCTCCGCGCGGACCGGGACGCGCCCTACGGGGCCGTGGTCCAGGTGATGGACCTGGTGAAGCGCGCCGGGATCGACCGCCTCGGCATGGTGACCGAGGCCGCGCCTCCCGGGGGCGAACCGGGCCGATGAAGCTGCTCACCGGCATGAGGATCGGCCAGTCGCAGGGCGAACTCATGGCCGCCGTCCTCTTCTCCTCGATCTTCCATGTCATCGTGATCACCGCGGCGCTGCTCATCGCCTACACGGTCCGGGCGCGCATCCATGTGCCGCCGTTCTACAGCGTGAAGCTCGTGGACCTGCCGCGCGAGCTGTCGGACCTGCCGCCGGTGATGACCCCGCCGGAGCGGCCGCCGCTCCCGAAGGCGCCGGAGAAGCAGCAGCCCAGGGTGAAGGCGCCGGCGCCCAAGGCCGCGCCGCGGACGCGGCCGGACGCGATGCCCGAGCTGAAGCAGGAGCGGAAGAAGCCCGCGCCGGCGGAGGAGGCGCCCCGGCCGAAAGAGGAGGCCCCGGCGCGGCCGCAGGAGGCCGTGACGGTCGCGGTGGCCGGCGAGCCCCGGGACCGGCCGTTCCCGCCCTATTACGTGGCCATCGTCCGGGACAAGGTGGAGCGGAACTGGAACCCTCCGCCGGGGGCGAAGGGGGCCGCCGTGAGGGTGCTGTTCAGCATCCTCCGCTCCGGACGGGTGGACAGCGACATCAGGCTCCTGGCATCGAGCGGGAACTTCTATTTCGACCAGGCCGCCATGCGGGCCATCCTGGCCTCGAGCCCCTTTCCGCCGCTGCCCGAGGGGTTCTTCCGGGACCAGGAGACCTTCAGCGTTGACCTGATGGAACGGGAGTAGAGATTCTCCAATAGGACCTATCGGACCTATGCGACCCATACGACCTATCCTTCTCATTCTCTTCCTCGCCCTGATGGCCGCTCCCGCGGTCCACGGCCAGCTCTACCTCGGCGTGATCAAGGGAGAGGCGCGGAAGATCCCGATCGCGGTGCTCGACATCTTCGATGACGCCCTGGCGCCCCCGGTGCGGGACACGGCGCTCCAGGTGCTCCAGGCCGACCTGCGGCGTTCGGGGATCTTCGACCTGCAGGACCCGCAGAAGCTGGACCTGCTCTATGCCGGGAAGGACGAGCCGCCGAAGGACGTGGTGCGGCGCGGCGGAACCTTCGGCCTCACGGGCGTGGTCTGGGCGCGGCTCTTCCGCAAGGGCGGCGACCTCGTGCTGTCCGGCAGGCTGTTCGACGCCGCGACCGGGACCCGGCTGGCGAACAAGGACTACTTCGGGAACGAGGACCTCATCCGCCGGATGGTCCATACCTTCGCCGACGAGATCGTGCAGCAGTACACCGGCGAGCGGGGCATCGCCCGGACGCGGATCGCCTTCGTCTCGGACCGGACGGGCCAGAAAGAGCTGTACGTGATGGACTATGACGGGTTCAACGTGAAGCGGCTGACCGCGGATCGCTCCATCTGCACCTCGCCCGCCTGGAGCCCCGACGGCCGGGTGCTGGCCTACGTCTCCTACCGGGACGGCAACCCGGACCTCTACGGCCTGGACATGGAGACCGGCAGGCGCTGGAAGATCTCGGCCGCCGAGGGCCTGAACATCTCGCCCGCCTGGTCGCCGAACGGGAAGCGGATCGCCGTGGGGCTCTCGAAGGACGGGGGCACGGAGATCTACACCATGTCGCGGGACGGGAACGAGATCGAACGGATCACCTACGGCATCGCGGACAACGTCTCGCCCTCCTGGTCGCCGAACGGCCGGGAGATCGTCTTCAACTCGGGCCGGGGCGGCACGCCGCAGCTCTATATCATGAACATGGACGGCTCGGACTCCCGGCGCATCACCTTCGAAGGGAACTACAACGCCTCGCCCCACTGGTCCCCCCGGGGCGACCGGATCGTCTTCGTGACCCAGGTCCAGGGCAGGTTCCGCGTCGCCACCATCAATCCCGACGGCGCCGACCTCCGCATACTGACGAACGGCTCCGGGAGCGACGAGAACCCCATGTGGTCCCCCTCGGGCCGCCAGATCGTCTTCAGTTCAACGCGCGGCGGCAGGTCCGGCATCTACCTCATGAACGCCGACGGCTCGGACATCGAGCGCCTGACCCCGAACGACGCGAACTACACCTCGCCTGCCTGGTCGAACTGACCCGCTTCCTGCCTCATTCCCGGTTCCGTGGTATATTGTTCTCAAGACCCGGGGAACGCGCCGCAGCATCCGCACGGCACGAAGCACATCCGCGACAGCGCTGCCGGCCGCTCAGTTCCCCCACTGCGAGGTCATGATGCCGCATGCAGGACTGATGGACGAGGAGGATCTCGGACCGGAGCGGGGACCGCTCCAGCGGGCGCGGCTGCATCTCCGGGGCGGGAAGCGCCGGCTCCGGCAGGGCAAGACCGCCGCGGGCATCGTGACGCTCTACGACGCCCTGGACGGCGCCCTGCTCTGGTACTTCGCCTCGCCGGAGCGGCGGAAGGCGCTCGCGATCGGGCCGGACGACGACCTGAACGACGACCGGACGATGTTCCGCATCCTTGCGCGCTCCGGCGTGCTGGACGGGGCCTTCGACTTCGA
>CAZTXN010000097.1:0-10100 GCA_964617655.1 uncultured Nitrospiraceae bacterium
GTTATATCGCGACGAGGCCTCTATTGCAGATGCTGTGTAGCAATTATTTGTTGCGGATTTTTAACCGAAAGGGTCAGACAGGGATCTTATACTGTTTGATCTTTCGCTGGAGGTGCTGCCGGTAGATGCCGAGTGCGGCAGCCGCGCGGGAGATATTGCCGCCATGGTCGTTCAAGGCTGCGATAATCGTATCCCGCTCTGTGGTGGTCACCGCCTCCTTCAGCCGCTGGAGGGAGGACTTCCGGGGGGACCGCTCCTCAGGCCCCTGCCGCAGGGAGGGCGGCAGATCAGCAGGGAGAATCTCGGGGGCGTTCGCAAAGGAGACAGCCCGCTCGATCACGTTCTCGAGCTCCCGGACGTTCCCCGGGTAGGCATGTTCCATCAGCAGGTCGAGCGCTTCGGTGCTGATGCACTTGATCAGCAGGTCTTTGCGCTTCGGGGCGTGCTTCTGGACGAAATGCTTCGCCAGGAGGGTGACATCCTCTTTCCGCTCCCGCAGAGGCGGCAGATGGATATTGATGACGTTCAGGCGGTAGTAGAGGTCTTCGCGGAAGACTCCCCGCTGGCAGGCTGTCTTGAGCTCGCGGTTCGTCGCGGCTATGAAACGGAGGTCCACCCGGAGCTGGCGCATCCCCCCGATGCGCATGATCTCGCCCTCCTGGAGCACGCGCAGCACCTTGGTCTGGAAGAGAGGGGAGACGTCGCCGATCTCGTCGAAGAAGACCGTTCCGCCGTCTGCCTGCTCGAGCAGCCCCTTCTTCGTATACTGCGCGCCGGTGAAGGCGCCCTTCTCGAACCCAAAGAGCTCCGACTCCAGGAGCGTGTCCGGGATCGCCGTGCAGTTGATGGTCATGAAGGACCGGTCGCTCCGGGGGCTCCAGCGGTGGATCGCCCGGGCGATGAGCTCCTTGCCGGTGCCGCTCTCTCCGGTGATGAGCACGCTCGATTCGCTCGCAGCGGCCTTCTTGATGAGTCCAAAGACCTCCTGCATGGCCGAGCTGTTCCCGATGATCTCATCGAACCCGGAACGGTGGGAGAGGACCTTCTTCCGGAAACGCTCAACCACCTCGGCGACGGCCTGGGCGGTGAGCGGCTTGGCAAGGAAATCGCTGGAACCGAGCTTCATGGCCTCCACGGCCCGGGGAAGGTCCGGATGGGCGAAGGCGATGACCGGCATGCTGTGGCGCACCTCCTGCAGCCGCTCCTGCCAATGCTCCGTGTCCAGGTCGAGGAACGCCAGATCGTGGCTGTCCGGCCCGCCCGCGGGCCAGTCGCCGTGCTGCGGCAGCGCAGCGGCCTGGGCATCGGGCGCATACCCCTCGGCCCGAAAGAGCGCGGCGATGCTCTTGGCTTCATCCGAAATGACCAGGATCTTCAACATGGCCCCGCCCTGGAAGAGCGCGAGACAGGGCCGGCGAAGGAGGACCGGATCATCGGTCCGCCGCCGGCCCTCTGCTCCTCACTCCTTTACCTTCGCCACCAGGACCGCGCAGGGAGCAAGCACGATGGTCCGCTCCGCGACGCTGCCGATCAGGAGCTTGGCCAGCCCGGTCCGGCCGTGGCTGCCGACCACGATCATGCTCGCCTTCGTCTCCTTTGCCGTCTCCACGAGCGCGTCCGCAGGCCTGCCGCTCCGCACATAGGCCCTGACCGCAACCCCCTCCTTCTCGGCTGCTTCCTTCACGGCCCGAGCATTGGCTTCCGCCTCTTTCATCTCCTGGTTAGCAATGCGTTCCCGCTGCACCACCGAGAGGTCAACGTCCGTCGGCATGGCAATCTCGGCCGGAATGACGGAGATGACGGTCAGCGCGCTGTTGTTCCGCTTCGCGATCCCGATCGCCTGGGAAGCCGCGGCAGCCGAGTACTTCGAGCCGTCCGTGGCCACCAGAATGTTCGTGAACTCCATCTGGGCCGCCCGCGGGACGACCAGCACATTGCAGTCCGCATGGCCGATCACCCGCGCCGTGGAGCTGCCCATGACCAGCCGCGCCAGGCCCTTCCTGCCGCGGCGTCCCATGATGATCATGGTGCTCTTTTGCTTCTCCGCCTCCTCCACGATCACACGGTAGGGCTCGAAGGCCTTCCGCACCGTGACGGTGCAGTCGACGCCCTCCTTCTTCGCCCGCGCCTGGATGGCCTCGATATGCTCCCGGGCCTCCTTCTCCGACTTCTCCACCTGCTTCGGCGCGAGCGCCTCGAGCTCATCGTTCCGCTCCACTACGGTCATGGCCGTCAGGGTGCTGCCGCATCGCTTGGCCAGTTTGATGGCCTCGCGGATGGCTCCTTCGCTGTATTCCGAACGGTCCGACGAGAGCAGCAGCCGTTCAGTGTTCGTTGCCGGGCAGATCGCTTCCATAAGTTCATACCTCCTGTGATGTAGGGAAATAAGAATTCGCCCTGGAAGAGCGGCCGAACGAGGCCCGCAACAGATCGTTGCAGATGCACGATTGATGCATCTGAAGAATCATAGTCCGAATTCAGCGGTCTGTCAACGGGCAAGAGGGCAGGGAGGCGGAAAAGGTGCGAAGCTTTCGGGGGCAGAACACCCTGCGCGGTCATCAGGCAGGAAGGAATGGTGGTCCCAACGGGAATCGAACCCGTGTCTCCGGCGTGAGAGGCCAGCGTCCTAGGCCGCTAGACGATGGGACCGTATACAGGAAAGTGACGAGAGACCAGCGACAAGTGACAAGTTGCACCGGCATCCGGTCATGGCTCGTCGCTCTTCACTCGTCACTCGTCCCTGATGGCCATGGTTGGGGGAGGAGGATTCGAACCCCCGTAAACAGGTTCAGAGCCTGTCGTCCTACCACTGGACGATCCCCCAGGGAACAGGCGGACACTATATCCAAATCATCCCGCCCTGTCAAGGGAAAATGCCGAAAGAATATCGACGGTTGTCGCTCTCCCCTGTCGTCCTGCCGTAACGTCCCGGCCCGCCTACCCGTCCCCGGTGGATCACCGGTCGATGAGCGCCCGGTAGTAGGGCTTGAGCCGGGCCAGCGTGTCCTCGGCCGCGAACTGCATCATGCTGGCGAAGACATCGAGGTTCACCAGGGCGTTCACGTTGGCATCCTTCTTCGCCGCCGCCCGCATCCGGTTGGCGAAGTCCCGGTTGACCATGCCCACCTCGGTGTAGATGGGGCCGAGCCCCTCGAGGGAGAGCGCGGCTGCCTTGCCGTCCTGCTGCCGGAAGTACTGCGCCAGGAGGTACATGGATACGCCCCGGAAGATGGTCTCATCCAGCGAGGCGAAGGGCAGATGGAAGCGCACCATGGGCTTGAGCTGTTCCATCACCGGGCAGCCGCTCGTGGTCATGATGATGCCCAGGAGGGGGCTCAGGCCGCCCTGCACCGTGGTCTCCTTGCCGTAGATCCGCTCCTCGCAGACCACCGTGACGCTCACCTTCTCATGGGACAGGAAGTTCTTGAACTCCTCCACGATGCCGGAGAGGTTCGCCGCCACCGGACAGTAGGTGTGCACCTCGTCCTTCAAGGCGCAGTGCTCGCATTTGTTGAAGGACAGCGAGGCCCAGAGCGGGATGTCCGCAGGCCGATTCGCGACCAGCAGCAGGTCCGCCTGCCGCAGCCGGATGTCGAAGCTCTTGCTCGTCCCGTCTGCGAACTTGTAGATATAGATGAAGCGGATAACGTCGTCCATGAAGCTCTCCTGGGGGCGAAGGTCTTCGGATGGGGCTTGGTTCCCGTCATGCATCCGCTGACGACGCAAACCCGACGATCATCAGGGGAATCCGGTGTGCTCGCATGATCGGTCTATGCGAGGCCTATGCGGCGTTCAGTCGCGTTCTAATCGGAAAACCCTTCCTGCCTGAGAGGCGATGCTTCGAACCACCTGCCGAAAATAGAAAAGGCTGCCGAGGATATGCCTCAGCAGCCGGGAAAGGTCTGCGACGCTGCGGCCGCCGGCGCCGCGAGCGGCCCTACTGCTTGAAGAGCACCACGTCCTGGGCGAAGTCGCGGCCGCTGCTCTTCACCTTGTAGGACCCGGCGAGCTTCGTGTCGTTCTCCGTCAGGGTGAGATCATAGTCCTCGTTCTTCGCGTAGGAGGGCACGTTGGCCAGCTTCCAGTTGATCTTGATGCTCAGCCCATCGGCCGAAACCTCAAAAAACATGACGGAACCCACCGCTCCCGTGGAGCGGCGGGGGGCCTGGGCGGCCAGATCTCCTTTATCGTTCATCGTTATGGTGAAGGCATGGGTCGTCAGGTCGCCTCCGCGCGGGCCGGTGTCCTTGTAATGCCAGCTGCCGACGAACACCTTGGGATCCAGCTTCCTGGCCGCCGGCGCGGTCTTCTTGGGAGGAGCCTGCTGCGCAACGACAGGCGGCGCCGGCGGGGGCGGAGGCGGAACGGTCGGCGAGGCCTTCAGGGCCTGCCGCGCGTCCTCGGCAAAGACCTCCAGCTCGTAGATCTTGTTGCGCAGGTCCCGCTCGTCCTTGGCGTTCGGCTCTGCAAGGATGGCGAACTTAAGGTTCACGATCGCCTCGGCAAAGAGGCCGGCCTTCTCCTGGGCATCGGCAAGGTTCACATAGGCATCGGCCTTCCAGGGGGCGAGGGCGATCGCGGCCTTGAACTCGCTGATCGATCTGTTGTATCCGTCAACATCGCTCGCCAGCTTCAGAAAGGCGTTCCCGCGCGACATGAGCCGCTCATACTCTTCCGGCGCCGGCGGGCCCTTCTTCATGCTCTGGGCCTGCTTGATGATCTTCTCCCGGAGCTCCATGTTCTCCGGGTTCTTCTTCAGGTCCGCCACGGACTGCTTCAGCGCTTCCAGCGCGCCGTCGTCGCCCCGCCGCTGGGCCGTAGCGGCAGGCGGGCCCGCCAGGAGGAACACCAGGGCCAGCGCTGCTCCCGAGATCGTGCGGATCGATGCGTTCATGGTCCACCCCTTGCTCATAAAGATGCGTCGATACTGCCTTTTTGAACGGCCCTGCGGCCGTCCGCGAAAAGATACAGGAATTATGCCAGATAATTTCGGTGATTTCAACATCTTTTGTAATAAAATGTCCGGCAGACGCGGGGTATTTTTCGGGTATGCAGTGCGCTCGCGTCGCCCGCTGGCCGGAAGAGGAGAGCCCGATCTTGGGGAAATACGGGCGGGAAGTCACCTTCCCGCCCCTGATGATGCATCCGTCAACGAGCCGGCTATTTCGACGCGGTCCGCGCCCCCAGAGCGTCATCGATGACCTTGATGCCTGCCTGGGACTCGTTCACCGAGCGGGCGAGCGACTCACGCGCCATCTCCGGGTTATGGAACCCGTCCGAGTTCTCGGCGGTCCAGTACTCCCAGAGGATATGGGCCTTCAGGTGCTGCTCCTGGGCCTTCTTGATGACCTCGGCATCGAGCCCGGCCCGTTTCCCTTCGGCGATCCGGTCGATCAGCTCCGCGAGCCAGAACTCGGCCTTGCGCATCTTGCCCTTGCCGAAGGCCTTGATGGAATCGATGGAGTACTTCGCCTCCTCCTCGGTCCATTTGGGGTGGCACTTCGACGCCAGGCAGGTCTCCTTGAGCTGGACCTTCGGCGTCACGGCGAAGTGCGATGTGTAGACCCTGCCCTTTTTGCTCTTCACCTTCGGCGTATGGCAGTCATCGCATCCCACGCCGGCCCTGTCGTGCCTGGAGTTGTAGTAGGTCTCTGCCTCGGGATGCTGGGCCTTCCAGAGCAGGCCGCCGGTGAAGCTGTTCCTGAAGTCCAGGAAGTTGATCTGGTTCACGTAGTGGTCATGGAGCCCGAAGACGTCCTTGAAGGGGAAGTGGTTCGTCCTCCGGTCCTTCATAGTGACCTTCTCGCCGGTCTTCGGCTCGGCGCCGGGATTGCAGTTGTACTCCACGTGGCACTGGCCGCACTGAAGCCGTGTGTCATACCGGTCGAGCAGGGCGATCTTGCGGGTGAAGCCGCGCATGCCCATCTCGATCACCCGGATGCCCGTGCGCTTCGGGTCCTGGTGCCAGAGCGTATCCGCCTCGGGCCGGGTCAGCGCCTCGATCAGGCCGTCGCGCACCACGCGCGGCTTTGCCGCATGCGGGTCGTGGCAGGTGAAGCAGTTCAGCCCGTGCTGCAGGTCCTTCACGAACTCCGGCACGAAGGACTCGCGGTCCCAGGTCGTCTTGCCCTCCACCTTGTCGCCCATGTAGGACCACTTCAGGATCTGGTCCTGGGTCTTGCACTGCAGGCAGACCGGGTTCGCGGCAGCGGCGCTCTGGGGAATGAAGGCTTTGTGCGCCGTTGCCGTGGGCTGGGTGTCCACCAGGATGTCCCAGGCCCGGCCCTTCTCGAGGATATAGTTCCAGCCGTTCTTCCCCTGGAACCTCCCGCCGTAGGCGCGGTCCACCACGAGATGGTCCACCAGCATGTTCACGTGGCTGCGCGTGAGTGCGTGCTCCTTGGTGAAGCCGTGGCCTGCCATGAGCTTGTCCCAGAAGGGGTTCGGCGACCGGTTCGTGAGCTGGGACTTCTCGTCCCGCGCCGGCCGGTGGTACGAGACCTCCAGGAAGCTCTGGTACTGGTCCGGGTGGCATCTGCCGCAGGCCTCCCAGGACAGGTCGGTGACGGGTCGCGTCTCCGGACCGGGGCCCTTCAGGTGCTTTGCAAGACCGCGGTGGCAGTTCACGCAGTTGACCTTCCCGTGGCTGCCCATGGTATGCAGCTCTTTGATCTGATCGTGGCATCCGTAACAGGTCTTGACATTTACCTCTTTCTCCCGCGGCGCATGTTTCGCCGCATCAGCCGCAGTGAACCAGACCACGGCCGATGCCGCAGCGCACAGGAGCGCGATGAACATCCAATGGTGTCGTTTCATGATCCCCCTCCCATTTGATTGGAAACTGATTTCTCAGCTCCTCCCCGCAAGAGACAGTTTGTTGCCTATAGGCGCAGTTCCGTGCTCTTCACCCCCTTTCCGCGCCTCGCTGCGGCAGGATTCAAGTCTAGCAGGTATTTTCCTGCTCCGGGCTCCACAGCGCGGCCATTAAAGCATGGACCGCTGCATCGCGCTATGACCTGCGTCATATTCGCCGGCCGTCCCGAGGCCGAGGATGAATGGGGAATGTACTCCGTTCTGCTACAATTGTCCTAACCCGGACAAGCCGGAACCAACCATTGGACCGCGAAGGCGCGAGGGACGCGAAGAAATCATAAAGGTCTTTGTATTGTTGGTCGTATTCGACGTCCTTGCGCTCCCCGCGGCTTCGCGGTGATATTATTTTCTTGTTGTTTTGAGAAGAAAATCATTCGTAACTGACTAATTCCCCCGCTCGCGCCGCTCGAGCAAAAGCAGCGCTTCAACTCAACGGCAGCATCGACCGGGAGGTCCTGTTGCCGGGGCAGCAGGGATGGATCGCATGACCTCATTGCTTCCTTCAGGCATCACCCGCCGCCTCACGGTCGCCACCGCATCGCTCGCTCTCGGCGTGGTGGCGATTCTCGGCTTCATTTCCTATATATATCTCTGGGACCTGCTGGAGCAGGATGTCCGCGAGACCCTGGAACGTCAGGCGAACCGGATCAGCCTGCATACCGCCCAGACCCTCCAGATGGTCAGCGACAGCCTCTCTGGTCTGGCGAGCAATACGCTGGTCATCAACAGCCTGACCGATGCCACAGGCCGGGAGCGATACCTGAAGCCCTTCTTTCGCACCTATATGCTCCCTCACGGTTTTCCCTTCCATCTCAGGCTGTATGATCGCAACAGCAGGCTGCTGACGGCCAACTACCCTGCCGGGACCGCCGGAAGTGAACGTTCCCGCGTCGTGCCGGGTCGGGTGCTGTCTCACGGGGTCCCCTTTGCGGCCATTGAACGGAACGGCGAGCTCTGGGTCCTTCTTCTTGCCTACCCGGTCATCTCGCCGGCTACTCCTTACGTGGACGGCGCGCTGGTGATGGAGGTCCTGCTCGACGAGATCTTCCACGGCGCAAGCGGCAGGCTCCCGGAGGAGCTCACCATCACCTTTACAGCGAACGGCACGGCTCTCTGGACCCTGGGCGGTATTCCCGAGGCCGGCAGCCTGTCGCTGATACGGGACCTGCCGCCCCTGCGCCCCCCCCTCCATGACCTGCAGCTCGCGGTCTCGGCCCGCATCTCCGCCGAACTGGCAGCTTCGCCGCTGCGCAGGCTGACGCTCATCTACATTTTTCTCGGCGCAGCATCGTTTGCCGCGACGCTCCTGATCAGCCGCAGCCTTGCTCAGCGCACCACCCGCCCGCTGCTCGACCTGCACCGGGCCGCTGAACGGATCGCTGCAGGCGGCCCCCTGGACACGGCGATAGAACCGCGGGGAAATGACGAGGTCTCGGCACTGGGAATGACGTTCAATTCCATGCTGGCCCGGCTGCGCGGATCTACCGAGCTTCTCGAGCAGCGGGTCCGGGAACGTACATCCGCGCTGGAGGAGGAGAAGGCCTTCAGCGATGCCGTGATCGACAGCCTGCCCGGCGTCTTCTTTGCCGTTGATGCCGACGGCCAGGTCCTCCGCCGGAACCGGGGCGTTGATGCGCTCCTGCCGGACTGCGCCGGACAGGGACGGCCGGTCCTCCTGCCGGACTGCGCCCGGCCCGAGGACCGGGAGCGCGTCCGGAACCTGCTGGCGGATGCGGCCTCCCGCGGCATCGCCTCGGCCGAGATCTCGCTCCTGGCGCACGACAGCGGCAGCCTGCCCCACCTGATCACCGCGAAAGGGGTCGCGCGGGAGGATGGTCCGCTCATCGTCTGCACGGGCATCGACATCAGCGATCTGAAGGACATCGAAGCTCGGCTCCGCGCGAGCGAGGAGAAGTTCCGGGCGATCTTTGCCCGCGCCGGCACGGGTATCGCCATCATCGACATGCAGCGTACGATCCAGGAGGTGAACGAGTCCTTCGCCCAGATGCTCGGCTATAACGTCCCCGAGCTGCAGGGCATGAACGTTTCCAGGATCAGCCACGCGAAGGATGACGCCGAGAACATCCGGCATTATAATGCCATGCTCAGAGGAGAGCATGATCATTTTCACATGGAGAAGCGGTACTACCGGAAGGACGGCAGCGTGATGTGGGGCCTCCTGACGGTGACGCTGATGCTTGACGCAGACGGAAGTCCGCAGTTCATCGTCGGCATGACCGAGGACATCTCGGCACGCAAAGTGGCGGAAGAAGAACTCGCCGCGCTGAACCGCACGCTCCAGCAGCAGATCGAGGAGGAGGTCGCCCGGAGCCGGGAGAAGGACCGCCTTATGCTCATCCAGAGCAGGCAGGCGGCCGTGGGCGAGATGCTCGGGAACATCGCCCACCAGTGGCGGCAGCCCCTGAACGCCCTGGGCCTGATCGTCCAGGACATCGAGCATGCAGGCCAGAGCGGGGACCTTACGCGAGAGTATCTCCAGCGCAGCGTCGAGCGCGCCATGGACATCGTCCAGCACCTGTCCCAGACCATCGACGACTTCCGCAGCTTCTTCCGCTCCGGCGGTCCTCAGCAGACCTTTCACCTCCATGATGTGATCCGGCGCGTGCTCTCCTTCGTCGAGGGTGGATTCCAGGCCGGCCGCATCGACCTGCGCATGGATCTGGACGAGACCCTCACCGCCCACGGCAGACCGAACGACTTCGCCCAGGTGCTCCTGAACATCCTGCATAATGCCCGCGAGGTGCTGCGCGACCGGGCCGTGGCCGCGCCCTGCGTGGAGGTCCGCCTCTTCCGGCAGGACGGGCGGCCGGTGGTGACGATCGCGGACAACGGCGGCGGCATCCCGGCCGGTGACCTGGACCATGTCTTCGACCCCTACTTCACCACCAAAGAGGGCAGCGGCGGCACGGGCATCGGGCTCTATCTCTCCAAGACCCTGGTGGAGCGCAACCTGGGCGGCAGCCTGACGGTCCGGAACACCGGGACCGGCGCCGAGTTCCGGGTTGCGCTATAATAAACCTGAAACCAATGGGAATTAAACATGAGGAAAACCCTTTGATCCGCAGATTTCACAGATGTGCGCAGATTTTAAACACAAAAACGTACTCGCTTTAATCTGTGTAACCGGCGTAATCTGCGGATAATAATGGGAATTAAACCTGAATCCGGCGTGAAAATGGCTAAATTTTCAGCCGAGCTATTTTCTT
>CAZTXN010000098.1:0-10039 GCA_964617655.1 uncultured Nitrospiraceae bacterium
GGGCGCAGCAGGCATGGACCGCCCGGGCCACCAGCTCCTTGCCGGTACCGCTCTCACCGGTGATCAGGACCGTGCTTTTCGTTTCCGCCACCTGCCGGATGAGCGAAAAGACCCTCTCCATGGCAGGGCTCTTTCCGATGAAGTTCTCGAAGCCCGCCCGCGCTTCCATCTCGCGCCGGAGGAGGATGTTCTCCTTGCGAAGCACCTGTTTTTCCAGCGCCTTCTGGATGACCAGACGTATCTCTTCGTTCTTGAAGGGTTTGGTGATGTAGTCATAGGCGCCCAGCTTCATGGCGTCGACCGCCGTCTCCGCGGTCCCGAAGGCCGTGATGACGATGACGATCGTTTCGGGAGACACCTCTTTCACGGACCGCAGCAGCGCAATGCCGTCCAACTTCGGCATCTTGATGTCCGTGATGACGAGATCGAAGATCTCTCCCTGCACTGCAGCCAGGCCAGCCTCGCCGTTCGCGGCGGTCGAGACGTCATACCCTTCCCTGCGCAGCATCAGGGACAGCAGTTCGCGCATTCCCTGCTCGTCATCGACGATGAGGATCTTGTTCATCGCTGTTCGCTCCGATCAGTGCTGGCCTCCGGTGACGACCGCCCTCCTCCGCGCGGCGCGGCAGGAAGTCGTATCACGAACCGGGTACCCACACCGGGTGTGCTTGCCGCAAAGATAGAACCGCCCAGGTCATCGATGATCCGATAGACGATCGCAAGTCCCAGTCCGGTGCCGTTCGCCTTGGTGGTGAAGAAAGGGTCGAATATCTTGTCAAGGTCCCCTGCCGCGATCCCTTCCCCGGAATCGGCAACGGTAATCGAGATCGCCCCGCCTTCCCTGGCGGTTCCGTCAAGCTCCGCGGTGATCCGGACCGTGCCCCCTTCCCTGATCGCCTGTGCGGCGTTGATCAGCAGGTTCCAGAAGACCTGACGAAGCCTGCGGGGGTCGCCGAAGACCTCGAGACGGGGATCGATCGAGCAGGAGAGCACGATCCCCTCCCGGTATTCGCGGGCATTTCTGAAGAGCACGGCGGTCTCCTGGAGCAGGGCCGCCAGCGAGATGCGTTCCAGGTCCGTGGTCCGGGGACGGGCATAGTCCAGGAACTCGTTGATGATGGTGTTCAGTCGGTCCGTCTCCCGGAGCACGATGTCCATGAGACCCCGGTCATCCGGGGACATCGACATCCCTTCGCGGAGCATCTGAATGGACCCGCTCAGGGATGCAAGCGGATTCCGGATTTCATGCGCGATCCCCGCGGCAAGGCTGCCGACCGTTGCCAGCCGCTCCTGCCTGCGCATCAGGTCCTCCATCTCGATCAGCCTGGTGATGTCCTGAAAGGTAAGGATGATGCCGCGCACCTGTTCCTGCTCGTCCTTGAGGAGCGACGCGGTGAACCCCAGGATCGCCCGCGTCCCGTCACGCTTGACGATACCGCCTTCGAACCTGACCGGATGGGTCTTGAGCTCATCGGTCTGTCCGAAAAGCCCCTTGATGCCGTCCCCGAACACCTCTTTCCAACGTCCGCCGATCTCCTCTGCGCTGAAACCCGTGATCTGCTCGGCAGCATGGTTCCAGGAGGTGATCCTCCCTTGCATGTCTATGGTCGCGATCCCGCTTCCCACGCTGCGCAGGATGTGCTCCTGGAGGACGCGAAGATCGTTGAAATCACTGCTCTTTTCGCTCAGTTCCTGTCTGGTCCTTCGAAGCCGTTCCGACAGAAAACTGCTCAGAAATGCCACAAGATAAAAAGAGAGGATGTTTACGAAAAGCAGGTACAGGACCTGGCTGGCAGTGAAATTCACGCTCCGGACGAACCTGAGCATGTTGTAGTACTGCAGGTCCAGCATCCCGCCGTACAGGATACTGGCAAGTGACGCGGACATGTAGCCGCCGCGGCGGTAGAGAATGATGCTTGCCGAGATGATCGAAATATGATACAGGATCGAGAAACCGCTGTCGATCCCGCCGGTGATCGCTACAAGCCAGGAGATGAGCAGACTGTCGCCCACGACCTGCATCGTGGCAAGCAGAGAAAGGTTGCTGACACGCCTGAGCAGATGGGCGTAGACCGCGGAGAGCGCGCCGACCGCCGCCCCGAAGTAGAGAAGATGGGAAGCGCTGAACCGGTAGATCTGATAGCGATGCTGGAATAGCGCGAGACTTCCGAGCAGGAGCAGAGCAAGTACGATCCTGCTCAGCATGAGCCAGATAATGCGCGATCGATGTTCTTCTCTTGAGAGCTCCTGCACCACCGAGATCAGTTGCCTGCCAGGGCACCCATCTGGAAGATCGGCATATACATGGCCACGATCACAAAACCGACGGTCGTACCCAGAAAGATCATGAGCATGGGCTCCAGCATGGAGGTGAGCGCCGCGACCGCCGAATCCACCTCTTCGTCATAGAAATCCGCGATCTTGTTCAGCATATTGTCCAGCGCGCCCGTGGCCTCTCCCACGGCGATCATCTGGGTCACCATGGCCGGAAAGACCTTGGATTTGGTCAGGGGCTCCGCAAGGGTCTTGCCCTCGCTCACGCTCTGGCGAGTGGTCATGATCGCCTCCTCGATAATCTTGTTCCCCGCGGTCCGTGCGACGATGATCAACCCCTCCAGGATCGGCACGCCGCTCGTCAGGAGCGTTCCCATGGTTCGGGTGAACTTCGCGACCGCGACCTTCCGGATCAACATGCCCATGACCGGGATGTTCATGGCGAACCGGTCGGTCTCCCTGAGGCCGGTCTCGGTCTTGCGCCACTGCTTGATCCCCACGAATACCGCGACCAGTGCGAGGGCGATCGAGACGCCTCCCCAGCCCGAGAGAAACTCGCTTATCCATATCACGATCCTCGTCGGCGCAGGAAGAGCCCCTCCCATCTCGGCGAACATGTTGGCCAGCATCGGCACGACCACGATCATCAGCAGGGTCACCACGGCAACGGCAACGAAAAGAATGACCGAGGGATAGATCATTGCCGACTTGATCTGCTTCTTGATCCTCGCGAACTTCTCCATGTAGGCGGCAAGCCTGCCCAGGATGGTGTCCAGGATGCCGCCTGCTTCGCCGGCCGCGATCATATTGACATAGAGATTGTCGAACACCTTGGGGTGCTTCCTCAACGCATCAGCGAATGTTGCACCGCTCTCAACATCGGTCCTGACCTGAATGATGGTCTTAGAAAGTGACGTGTTTTCCGTCTGGCTGCCCAGGATCTCGAGACACTGCACGAGCGGCAGACCGGCATCGATCATCGTGGCAAGCTGGCGGGTAAAGATTACGATATCTTTATCGGTGATCTTCGGTGCGCCGAAAGAAATATTGATTTGCCGCGGCTTGGCAGAGACACTGATCGGCAGGATATTCTGTCGCCGCAGCAGGGCCATGACCTCGTCCTTGTTGTTCGCCGAGATCTCGCCCTTCTGGATCGTTCCCTGCCGGGTTTTGCCTTCCCAGACAAAGACGGAAGTCGCCATCGCTCACCTCAATGGATAACAGTATAGCCGGCAGGCCCGGGGCCAGCCTTACCGGTACTCCTTTGGAGCCACCTGGGCCGATGCCAGACCCGAACGGCCAAGCATCTGGATCAGTTCATCCACGACCGAGGATCTGCCGACGCAGTCCTCATAGGAAATTTGCTTCTTCACGTAGAGATCGTAAAGAGACTGGTTCAAGGTCTGCATGCCGAACTTTGCCTGTCCTGTCTGCATGATCGAGTAGATCTGATGTATCTTGTCCTCACGGACCAGGTTGCGGATCGCCGAGTTCGGGATCATGACCTCCATGGCGAGCACCCGTCCGCCGCCCACCTTCGGAATGAGCTGCTGGGAGATGACCCCCTCCAGAACGAAAGAAAGCTGGGCGCGAACCTGGGACTGCTGATGCGGCGGGAACACGTCGATGATCCGGTTCATGGTCTGCGCGGCGGAGTTCGTGTGGAGCGTTGCAAAGGTCAGATGGCCGGTCTCGGCGATGGTCAGGGCGGCCTCGATGGTCTCGAGATCGCGCATCTCGCCGATCAGCACCACGTCCGGGTCCTGCCGGAGGATGTATTTCAGGGCGTCCTTGAACGACTTGGTGTCCGCGTTCACCTCGCGCTGGTTCACGAGGCACTTCTTGTGCGGATGGAGGTACTCGATGGGGTCCTCGATCGTGATGATATGCTCCTGCCGCTCCAGGTTGATCTTGTCGACCATCGAGGCCAGGGTGGTCGACTTGCCGCTGCCGGTCGGGCCGGTCACCAGGATCAGGCCTCGCGGCTTCCTGCAGAGGTCCGCCACGATGTCCGGAAGCCCGAGCTCCTTGAACGTCTTGATCTTGAAGGGGATCGTGCGGATGGCGGCTGCCACGGCGCCGCGCTGCACGAAGATGTTCGCGCGGAAGCGGGAGAGGTTCTTGACGCCGAAGGAAAGGTCCAGTTCGTTGTGCTCCTCGAACTTGTGCTTCTGGGCGTCGGTAAGAATGCTGTAGCAGAGATCCTTGGTCTGGGTCGCCGTGAGCGGCTCGAGGCCGGGAATGGGCTTCATCTTGCCGTCCACCCTGATGGACGGCGGCAGTCCGGTGGTGACATGCAGGTCCGAAGCGCCCTTCTCGATCATGTACTTCAACAGGTCATGCAGGTTCGCCATGCGCTACCTCGCGGAATAAAAGGTCCCGTATCCTGTCGGCACTCCTGCCAGGAGGCTTACTGGGAATCGGGGAAGGTCGTCTCGAGCACCTCGTCGATCGTGGTCATGCCGTCCTTGATCTTGGTCAGCCCGCTCATGCGGAGCGTCTGCATCTTGAGCGCCATCGCCTGCTTCTTGATGTCCAGGACCGACGCTCCCTGCAGGATGAGCTCCTTGATCTCGTCCTTGATCGGCATGACCTCATAGAGCGCCACGCGGCCCTTATAGCCCGTCGAATTGCAGACTTCGCAGCCCTTGCCGCGCATGGGGACGATGCCGGGCGCTTCCTCGGCGGTGAAGCCCGCGTCGATCAGCACCTGGGGAGGCACCTTCTCCGGCTGCTTGCAGTTCTGGCAGACCTTCCGGACGAGCCGCTGCGCCAGGATCAGCACCACGGCGGACGACACCAGGAAGGGCTCGACCCCCATGTTCAGCAGGCGGTTGATGGTGCTCGGCGCATCGTTGGTATGCAGCGTCGAGAGCACCAGATGGCCGGTGAGCGCCGCTTTCACGCCGATCTCGGCCGTCTCGTAGTCGCGGATCTCTCCCACCATGATCACATCCGGGTCCTGGCGCAGGAAGGAACGGAGCGCGGCGGCGAAGTTGAGTCCGATGTCGTCCTTCATCTGGACCTGGTTGATGCCCGCGAGGTTGAACTCCACCGGGTCCTCGGCGGTCATGATGTTGGTATCTTCCTTGTTCAGCTCCGAGAGCGCCGAGTAGAGCGTCGTGGTCTTGCCCGAACCCGTCGGACCGGTCACCAACACCATGCCGTAAGGCTTGTCCAGCGCCTCCTTGAAGTCCTTCAGCTGTTCCACGCCGAAACCGAGCTTCGTCATGTCCAGCTGCAGGTTCGACTTGTCCAGCAGCCGCATGACGATCTTCTCGCCGAAGAGGCAGGGCAGCACCGAGACGCGGAAATCCATGGTCTTCTTCGGCCCCATGCGCATCTTGATGCGGCCGTCCTGCGGAAGCCGGCGTTCGGCGATGTCCAGCAAGGACATGATCTTGACGCGCGAGATGACCGCATTCTTGATCTTGAGCGGCAGCCCCATGACGGTATGGAGCGAGCCGTCCAGCCGGTACCTCACCCGGAAGCTCTTCTCATAGGGCTCGATATGGATGTCGCTCACGCCCATCTTGGCCGCGCGCACCAGGATGCCGTTCACGAGCTTCACGATGGGCGCGTCCACCTCTCCGGTCAGGCTCTCCTGCTGCTCCTCGACCACCTCCAGGTCATCCACCGCGCCGTGTACGAGCGAGTCGAAGTCCTCCACGTCCACCATTCCGGTCTCGCTCAGGATGTCCTCGTGGTCATCATCCTTCAAGCCCTCCATGCTGTAGTCCTTGGCATCGAGGGTGAGCTTCTTGTCCTGGCTGACGGCCGGCGCGCCGGCGCCGCCGCCGACCGCGGGCGCCCCTCCCTTGCTCGTCACGAGGGACTTGGCGCCGCCGTAGTACTTCTTGATGGCCTCGACGATGGCGCCCTCCGTGGCGACCACGGCCTCGACGTTGTAGCCGGTCATGAACTTGATGTCATCGATGGCGAAGATGTTCGAGGGGTCCACCATGGCGATGGTGATCGTCGCGCCGCTCCGGTTGATGGGCATGATGCGGTACTTCTGGGCCACGTCCGGGGGGATATGCTTGATGACGGCGGGATTGATCTGAAACTTGTTGAGATCGACGTAGGGCACGCCGTACTGCTTGCTCAGGAAGGCCATGAGCTTGTCTTCCTGCACGAATCCCAGCTTCACGAGGATCGAACCGAGCCGGCCTCCCTCCATCTTCTGGGTCGAGAGCGCCTTTTTCAGCTGATCATCATTGATCAGGCCCGACGAAACCAGCATGGCGCCGAGCCTTCCTGACATTGCCATAGATGCTCCTTGCCCCTTCCCTGACCAATATGAATGTAATAATACTGAAAGCGTTACTTTCTGTCAAGCATCGTGCTGATTTTCAAGTCATTTTTGGCCGCGATGGACCTGCCTGAGCAGAGCGGCGCGCATGACCGGGAGCGGCGCCTTTCTGCCGGTCCAGATCTCGAAGGCGATCACTCCCTGAAACAGGAGCATGCCGATGCCGGGGAGCGCCCGTGCGCCCTTCCTCCGTGCAGCCTTCAGGAGGCCGGTCAGGAGCGGATTGTAGACCAGGTCGCAGACCAGATGGGTGCTGCGCACCGCCTTCTCCGGCAGGGGCGGCGGGTCGCTGCGTCGCAGTCCGAGGGGTGTTGCATTGATCAGGCAGTCCGCCTCGCCGGCCGCGAAGACCAGAGCATCGGCGTTCACCGCCTCGGCGGCAGCGGCGGTCGTTCTCCGGAGGGCGGCCGCAAGCCGGCGGGCCTTGGCCTGGTCCGCATCATGAAGCAGCACCGTTCCCGCTCCGGCGAGCGCAAGGCTGAAGCCGACCGCCCGCGCGGCGCCGCCGGCGCCGACGATCAGGATGGTCCTGCCTTTCGGCCGGAAGGAGGTCTCCTCGCTCAGGGACCGGAGGAACCCCCTGCCGTCAGTGTTGTGGCCGATCAGCCTTCCCTTCCGCAGCTCGATCGTGTTCACCGCGTTGATGAGCCGCGCGTCCTCCGCCAGTTCGTCCAGGAACGGGATCACCCGTTCCTTGTGCGGCACGGTGATGTTCACGCCCCGCAGGCCGAGCGGCATGATTGCCCGCACCGCCTCCCTGAGCCTCTCAGGAGGTACGCCAAAGGGAACATAACAGGCGTTCATGGCAAGCTTTGCGAAGGCCGCGTTATGCATGCCCGGCGAGAAGGTATGCTCCACCGGATGGCCGAAGATGCCGTAGACCGCTGTCCTTCCCGAGATCATCCCTGCCCCCGTTCTCCAGCTCGCGACAGCTCCTGCAGCAGGTCCGCAAGGGTATGCACCGGCGCCACCCGAGCTCCGGAAGCCTTCTCCAGATCTCGCAGCGAGAGGTCGTCAATGAAGACCCCGCTCCCCTCCTTCAGCGCCGTGGCCGGGAGAAAGAGTATCTCGCCGACCTGCTTCTTCCGGACGGCGCGGACGATGTCCCGGCCTGCCAGGAGCCCGGCAACGGTCACCGAGGGCCCGAGAAAGGCGTTCCGCACCTTCAGGACCTGCACTACGGGCCCGCCAGCATTCCGGAGCCGCTGCAGCGCGGCCCGCAGCACGGGAGCAAAGGACTCCCCGGTGACGGCCGTCGCCCGGACCTTCGGCAGCCGGGAAGGCACCCGCGCGCGGCGGGCCGTGCGCAGGAACTCCGCGACCATTCCGACACCGTTCTCGATCTGGGGAAAGTCCTCATAGAACGCGGCGCGCGGCAGCGGGAGGGACGCCCGAAGATAGAGTTCGTCGGACGGGAAGACCAGTCTCGCGCCCAGACGCTTCCGGAACCGCCGCCCCATGGTCTCCAGGTCTTTGACGATCATTCGGGCCTCGTTCCGCCGGAACGGCCGGAGAGGGAAGAGCCCCTGCCGGCGCCGGGTCAGGCCGACCGGCGCCACGGCGATGGAGCGGACCGCCGGCGCGAGCGAGGCGAGGTCCCCGATCGTGCGGACCAGGTGCTCTCCGTCATTGATCCCCGGACAGAGCACGATCTGGGTATGCAATGCGATGCCGCCCGCGGCGAGCCGCCGGAGGCTCTCCCTGATGTCCGGTGCGCGCCGGTTCTGCAGCAGGAAGGACCGGAGCTCCGGCTCAGTCGCATGGACGGATACATAGAGCGGGCTGAGCCGCTGCCGGAAGATCCGCTCCCAGTCCTCCGCCCGCAGATTTCCCAGGGTGATGTAGTTCCCGAAGAGGAACGATGCGCGGTAATCATCGTCCTTCACGGAGAGGCTCTTCCGGCATCCCGGCGGCATCTGGTCCACGAAGCAGAAGATGCACCGGTTCCGGCAGCGCCGGACGTTGAGGGGCGGCAGCTCGATGCCCAGGGAGTCGTCGGGCTCCTTGAGGAGCCGCAGGACCGACCGCGTTCCGTCCGGACGCTCGACCTCCAGGGACAGACGCTCCTCCGCGGCAAGGAAGCTGACATCGATGCTGTCCCGGACCTCGCGGCCGTTCACCGAGACCAGCCGGTCGCCCTTCCGGAGCCCGCACCGCTCGGCGGTGCTCCCCGGAAGGACCGCCGCAATCTCGAGCAATCAGGCGCTCCTTTTGGAAGCGAACATGAAGTCCACGTACCCGTTGATCTGGGTCCGCGCCTCGTCCGAGACCTGTCGGTACTTCCGGAGCATCATGATCTCGTCGATCGTCAGGATCTTCTCCAGGTAATTGATCTGTTCCTCGGAGAGCGGATACTTGCGCTTGCCGCGGCGGTACTTGGTGGTGGAGGGGGAGAGGAAGAATCCCTTCACCTCGGACGGCACCTTCTCCTGGTGCGCCGCGAGGATCAGCACGGACTTGTCGATCCCCAGCTTGTTGGCGATCATGATGAGCGTCTTGTCCTTGGGGATATGCCCCTTGTTGATCGTCACGCGCAGCAGCTCGGGGCTGATGCCCAGCACTTTCGATGCGTCCTTGAGGTTCTTGAACCCCTTCTTCTCGAGCGCCTGACGGATCATCTCCGATATCTTCATGGATCCTCCTCGTGTATTCGCAGGCCGGAACCCCGGCCGTCCTATCCGATGAGCTTCATCCCCCGCAGCACGTACTGGCCTCCCGAGGCGATGGTGAAACCCGCAGTGGGCCAGTAGAGCCATACAAGATACTCATCCCCCCTGCCGTAGGCAACGGTGATGAGCGCCAGGGTGATCACGGTCAGCTGCAGGACCGTCGTGGTCTTTCCCATGAACGACGGCCTGATGGTGAGCGTATGGCCCGTGATGTAGAGCATCAGGCTGCCGAGCGACAGGATGATGTCCCGGCTCACCACGATGATGACGATCCAGACCGGGATCAGCTCCAGGACCGCGAGAGTGACGAAGGACGTCACGATCAGGAGCTTGTCCGCCATGGGGTCCAGGAACGCGCCGAGCTCGGTCTTGGTATTCGTGAGCCGGGCGATCATGCCGTCGAGCGCGTCGGTCAGACAGGCGGCGATGAAGACCGCCAGCGCCCCTACATGATAGCCGTAGATCATCAGGTCAACGAAGAACGGGATGAGAATGACCCGGATGAGCGTGATCGTGTTGGGTATGTTCATGGCGCCTGACCGGCCGACAAAACAAATTTGCCCATATTCTAACATCTTTTATTGTATAGTCAACCTTTTTCTTTTTGCGGAAGTTGGAAGGGTTCCATTCTGATCCGCGGGAAAGGATGCAGGGGTTGTGCTACAGGATGTCCGATGAGGAAAGAGCGGCGGTAAATACGGCGGTGAATGATGGAGCCGACGGTCAGACTTGAACTGACGACCTGCTGATTACGAATCAGCTGCTCTACCACTGAGCTACGCCG
>CAZTXN010000099.1:0-9996 GCA_964617655.1 uncultured Nitrospiraceae bacterium
CCTCGACCTTCATGCCGTAGGCCTGGCAGATCTTGGTCCAGCGCTCGCCGAACTTTCCGCCGTTCACCACGAGCACATCGTCGCCGGGGTTCAGGAAGTTGTTCACCGAGCCGACCATGCCGCCCGTGCCGGTGGAGCAGAGGATGAGCACGTCGTTCTTGGTCTGGTAGAGCCACTGCAGCCCCTTCTTCGCCGACTCGAGCACCGGCACGAAGTCCGGGGCCCGGTGATGGATGATCGGCATGGCCATGGCCAGGAGCGCCTCCGGCGGGACCGGGGTCGGGCCGGGCGCCAGCAAATATCGTTTCTGCATGGAAATATCCTCCAGTCAAAGGTCCAAAAGGATTGACCTGCGTAATGATGGAACGTATCGGAACGTTAGGGGTCGAGCGCTGAGCGCTGAGAAGTTAGAGTCCCGCCGGCACGGGACCTATGCCCGGGGTAGGCATGTCGCTGGGAAATGTGGGGTGTCTGAGCTGTTGCACCGGCGTGCTGCCTCTCTCTCTTCAGCGTTGGTCCGCAGAAGGCATAGGAAAATACCACAGCCCCGCGAAAATTGTCAAGAAAATAATCAGCCGCCCGCCCGGCGGTCCTGCCGGCCCTGCCGCTCCGCTGGAGGCCGGAACGGCCCGGGCGCAGGAAGCAGAAGCATGCGAAAGGGAAAATCCTCTTGACATCCCGGCCGAAGCGGGTAAAATGCACTGCCCGGTGCGACCGGGCGGAAGCATCATCAGAGATACGGCGGAGGAAGAGCAGGATGGCGGAACTCAGCAAGACAGCAAAAGCGGCCAGCAAGAGGGCCGTGGTCAGCACCAACCCCCAGTGCTGCGGCAAGCCCATGCAGGCGGCCAAGATGATGACCGCGACGGGCAAGGTGCGCGGCATGATGTGGCTCTGCGACAAGTGCTGGAAGGAAACGAAGATCGAGTAGCCCGGCTGCGCAGAGGAACAGCTGATCCACGCGGCGGACCTTCCGGTCCGCCGCTTTTTTGTTTTTCTCTCCTTTCCCAGGCGCCCTGCATCCCGTGATGAGGGCCGCTCACCAGCATGCGCTGACCGATGTCCGGATACCATCAGGCGCTTCAGCACAGCGTAGGGGCGGCCCTATGTGGCCGCCCAATTCGGGTCACCACGCAGGGTGACCCCTACAGACATGTTCCCCGATCCGCATGCAAACATCCGGGCATGCATGAGCAGACCTCTGAACCGGGGTGCAGAAAAAGAGGCTGACCACCGCGCGCGGACGATCCCGCCCTCCTACTCCATCCCGAACTTCTTCACCTGGTACCGGAAGGCGTCGTAGGTCAGGCCGAGCAGTTTCGCGGCCTTCGCCTTGTTGCGGCCGGTCCTTTCCAGCGCCTGCCGGATGAGCTCCCGCTCCAGCTCCTCCAGCGAGAGCCCGCCTGCCGGGAGCGCCACGCCGCCGGCCGCTCCCGCAGCGCCTCCGGCAGCCGGACCGGGCTTCCATTCCGGCGGCAGGTGGGATGGCAGCACTGCCTCTCCGCTCTCGAGCACCACGATGCGCTCCACCACGTTCCGGAGCTCCCGTACGTTCCCGGGCCAGTCGTAGGCCGCCATCATCCGCGCCGCCTCGTCCGAGAACCGCTTGAGGGACTTCTTGTTGTAGCGCGTCGTGAAGAGGGAGAGGAAGTGGCCGGCCAGCACCGCGATGTCCTCCCGCCGCTCCCGGAGCGGAGGCACCTGGAGCGAAAAGCCGTTCAGCCGGTAGTAGAGGTCCCGCCGGAACTCCCCGTCCCCCGAGGCGCCGGCCAGGTCGCGGTTCGTCGTGGCCATGACCGTGACCTCGATGGGGATGTCCTCCTGCCCGCCCACGCGCCGGATGGTCCGCTCCTCCAGCACGCGCAGCAGCTTTGCCTGGAGCCGCTGGTCCATCTCGCCGATCTCGTCCAGCAGGATCGACCCGCCGTGCGCGAGCTCGAAGACCCCCTTCTTCTGGGCCATGGCGTCGGTGAAGGCGCCGCGCTCATGGCCGAAGAGCTCGCTCTCGAGCAGCTGCTCCGGCAGGGCCGCGCAGTTGACCGCCATGAAGGGCGCGGCGCCGTGGCGGGCCTGGTGCAGGTGGCGCGCCACCAGCTCCTTGCCCGTGCCGCTCTCGCCGGTGATCAGGATGCTGGCCACCCGCGCCCCGGCGACGCGGTCGATCTCCCCAAGCAGCCTCCGGACCGCGGGGGACGCGCCGATGAAGGGCCGCTCGAACCGGTCGGCAGCCACCTTGCGGAGGTAATGGACCTCGCGGTCCAGCCGCTCGCGGTCCACCAGGTTCCGGACGATGATGACCACCTCGTCGAGGTTGAAGGGCTTGGTGAGGTAGTCCGCGGCGCCGAGCTTCATGGCCTTGACCGCGGTCTCGGCCGTGTCATCGGCCGTGAGCATGACCACCTTCGCCTCCACGCCCGCTTTGATGAGCTCGCCGAGCAGCTCGATGCCCGAGCGGTCCGGCAGCCGGATGTCCAGCAGCACCACGCTGGGCTGCCAGCTCCGCGCCGTCCGCAGGACCGGGGCGGCGCGCTGCTCGGTACGGACCTCGCAGCCCTCGGCGCGGAGGGCCCGGGAGATCATGGAGCTGATCAGCTCATCATCGTCCACCACGAGGATGCGGGGCTGCGGGCTCACCGGGCCTCCTCCTGAACCTGTTCCTTCTCCGGCGCCGGGAGGGTCACGAGGAAGGTCGCGCCTGTAGCGCCGTTCCCCTCCACCCGGATGGTCCCGCCGTGCTGCTCGATGAGCCGCTTCGAGATGGAGAGGCCGAGGCCGGTCCCCTTGGCCTTGGTCGTGAAGAAGGGCTGGAAGATCTTGTCGCGCACGACGTCGTCCACGCCGCCGCCCGTATCGCTCACCCGCACCGAGAGGGTCCCCCGTGCCCGATCGCAGGCCGCGGCGACCGTGACCGTTCCGCCGCCGGGCATGGCCTCGGCTGCGTTCAGGAGCAGGTTCAGGAAGACCTGCTGCAGCTGGACCGGGTCCGCCGTCACCGCGGGCAGGTCGCCGTCATACCGCTTCTCGACCGCCACCTGCTCCGGCCGGCCCCGGCCGAAGAGCGGATGCTGCTGCGCCAGGGCGATGGTGGAGTCGAGCACCCCCCGCAGGTCCGTGACCGCCAGGCGGGGGGCAGGCGGCCGGGCGAAGCTGAGGAAGCTCCTGAGCAGGCCCTCCATGCGCCGCAGGGACTCCGACGCCCGGGTGAGCGCCTCGCGGTTCTCGTCAGTGACCGAGGGGTCCGCGGACAGAACGTCCAGCGTGGCCTTCACGCCCGCAAGGGGGTTCTTGATCTCGTGCGCCAGGCCTCCCGCCAGCTCGCCGAGCACCACCACCTGCTCGGCCCACTGCATGCGCTCCATGTGGTCCTTGAGCGAGACCGCCATGCGGTTGAAGGAGTCCGCCACCTGTCCGTACTCATCCCGCAGTCCTTCGATCCGGTGGTCCAGCGCCCCTTCCTGCAGCCGCCGCGTCGCCTTGATGATCGTCTGGACCGGCCTGGTGAAGCCCCGCATGATCACGATCGACATGCCGAGCGCCAGCAGCGGCGTGATGATCAGGATCGCATAGAGGAGGGTCTTCATCAGCCTGCCCTCCTCGATGGCCCGCTCGGACTGCGCCCGCAGCTTGCGGTTCGTCAGGTCGTTGATGTTGGTCACCTCGGCGATGATCTCCGCGCCCATCCGGTAGGCGCGGTCCTGCTCCTCGGCCAGCCGACGGGCGTTCGCCCGCAGGGTCATCACCCTGCTCAGGGCGCCCTTGTAGTGCTCGATACTGTCGCGCAGCGCGTCGAGGCGGGTCATGACATGGGCGGCATGGTGGCACTCGAAGCAGTTGCGCAGGACATTGTCGAGCGAGGAGACGTGGGAGACGATGGTATCGACGCTGCTGGCGTACTGGGAGCTCCGGAGCTGCAGGTCGAGCTGCGTCCGCTTGAGCCGGACAAGCAGATGCTCCCGCACGATCTCGACCTGGTGGAGCAGCAGCAGGTTGTTCAGGTCCGCTGTCGTCCGCTCGATGGTCATGATGACCGAGATCCCGCTGACGAGGAAGAGGACGCCGAACAGCATCAGCCCGATGATGATCTTCCGTTTCATCAGTCGTTCAGGTAATCGTAGACCGCCAGGTCGATCCCCGCCTCCCGCACATAGCGATGCACGGCCCGGTAGTCGGTGTCCGCGGTGGGAATGAACCGCCGCGCACCCAGGGTCTTGAGCGCCTCGCGGCCCTCGCTCTCCTCATGCATCGAGAGCAGCGCCTTCCGGATCCGGGTGACCAGCCGGGGGTCCAGCCCCTTGCGGAGGGCGAGGGCGTTCTCCGGCACGTCGGGCGACCGCTCCAGGACCTTGAGCTCCCGGCTGATGCGGACGTTCTCCCTGCTCATCCGCTCGAAGACGGTGTTCTTGGCCGCGCCGATGTCCGCCCTCCGGTCCAGGATGTCCAGGATCGCGTCCTCGTGCGTGCCGGCGAAGTACTGCTCCCGGAGATGGGTCCGGTGGTCGATCCCCTGGGCGCGGAAATAGGCGAGCGGCAGCAGGTACCCCGCGGTCGTCGCCTTGTCCACGTAGACGAACCGCTTCCCCCGCATGTCCGCTGCCGACCGGATCCCGCTGTCCTGCCGGACGAGCAGCATGCCGAAGTAGGTCGACCGTCCGTCCATCCCTTCCGGCCGGGCCACGACCTGCACGCCGAGCTTCTCATGGGCGAGGGTGTAGGTGAAACTGCCGAAGAAGGCGCCGTCCAGTCCCTCGGCCACGAAGTTGTCGATGATGTTCCCGTACCGGAGCAGGACCTTCAGCCGTATCTCGGTGCCGGTCCGCGCCTCGATGTGGCGCGCCAGCGGCTCGTACCGCTCCATCTGCTTGAAGATGTTCTGCTCCGGGATGAGGCCGATCAGGAGGACCGGCTTCCCGGCCGGGGACGGCTCCGGAGGACGGGCCTCGCCCTGCCGCCCGTCCTGCCGCTCGCAGCCCGCGAGCAGGCCTAGAACGAGAAGGACTGCCATGCATCCGCCGACGGACCGACCCATGGGTGACCGCTCCTTTCGCCCGCCCAGGCCGCGCGGCAGGCTCCCTGCAGAATAGTCCCCCGGCCCGGCCCGCGTCAAGGGGAATGCTGCTGCCGAACGGCCTGCGAACAGCCTCCCAGGCGCGCCGTCAGCGTCCAAATACCATTTGCCAAGCAGGGGGAGAGTATGTTACTCTGCGGGCGTTTGGCTGCCGCCGCCGCGCCCCCCGCAGCACACTCCGTTCAGGCAAGGAGATCCGCATACCCATGGTGCTCTTCCCCAAAAAGATCGACTTCTTCGAGATGTTCGACCGGGCCATCGACAACCTCGTGAAGGCCAGCGACCACCTGGTGGAGATGTTCCGGGACCCCCAGGACTTCGAGAAGAAGGCCCGGGTCATGCACGAGTTCGAGCAGGAAGGCGACATCCTGACCCACGACATCATGAAGGAGCTGAACCGCACCTTCCTGACCCCCATCGACCGGGAGGACATCCATGCGCTGGCCTCGCGCATCGACGACGTGCTGGACCTGATGTGGGGCGCCGTGGACCGCATGCAGGTCTACCGGATCGACCGGCCGACCTCCGAGGCGATCTCGATCGCCGAGGACCTCCAGATGACCGCGGGCATCCTGCGCAAGGTGGTGCGCGAGCTGCGGACCAAGAGCTACGCCCATGTGCAGGAGCACTGCATCGAGATCAACCGCATCGAGAACCGCATCGACCGCGTCTACCGGGACGCCCTCGGCAAGCTCCTGAACACGCCCGGCACCGACCCTATCTCGGTCATCAAGTGGAAGGACATCTACACCCTGCTCGAGGACGCATCGGACCGCGCCGAGGACCTGGCGAACATCCTCGAAGGGGTCGTGCTGAAACATGGTTGATATCCTGCTGATCATCATCCTGCTGGCGATCCTCTTCGACATCAGCAACGGCTGGAACGACTCGGCCAATGCCATCGCCACGGTCGTCTCCACCAAGGTGCTCACCCCCCTGGCCGCGGTCACGCTCGCGGCGGTGATGAACATCGCCGGAGCCTTCCTCACCACCGCCGTGGCCAAGACCATCGGCAAGGGCATCGTGGACCCCAAGGCCGTGACCGACATCGTGATCATGGCCGCCCTGGCCAGCGCCTTCCTCTGGAACACCTTCATGACGCTGCTGGGGCTCCCGGTCAGCGCCTCGCACGCCCTCGTGGGCGGCCTCATCGGCGCCGCGGCGGCCCACGGCGGCCTGAGCATCCTGAACAATGACGGGATCATGAAGATCCTGGCGGCGCTCATCATCTCGCCGGTCTTCGGCGTCCTGATGGGCTTCGGGTTCATGAAGCTTATCCTGCATCTCTTCGGCGGCCTGGCGCCCGGGACCCTGAACAAGCACTTCGGCAAGCTCCAGATCCTCTCGTCCGCCTTCATGGCCTTCGGCCACGGGTCCAACGACGCCCAGAAGGTCATGGGCATCATCACCATGGCGCTCCTGAGCCGGGGCATGATCGACAGCCTGGAGGTGCCGAACTGGGTCATCCTCACGGCCGCCCTCGCCATGGGGCTCGGCACCTTCATGGGCGGCTGGAAGGTGATCAAGACCATCGGCGTCAAGATGCTGAAGCTCGAGCCGATCCACGGCTTCGCCGCCGAGACTTCGGCCACCTTCATCATCGTGGGCGCGAGCCAGCTCGGCCTGCCGGTCAGCACCACTCATGTCATCTCCACGGCCATCCTGGGCGTGGGCGCCACGCGCCGGCTCTCGGCGGTCCGCTGGGGCATCGCGGGCAAGATCGTGATGGCCTGGCTCCTGACCCTTCCCCTCTGCATCGCCATGGCCTGGGCCTTTGTCCGGCTCCTTGACGGGTAGCGGAACAGCGGTGCACGGTTCTCCGTGCTCAGTGCCCGGTGCGCTGTGCTCGGTGCTCCTATTCGTCCCGCTCTTCCAGGTTCCTGACCCTCTCCGCCAGGTCCTGCAGCATCTCCACCGCCAGCTCGGGCGACTCGGCCACGAGGCTGCGCAGGGTCCGGTCGTTCATGGCGATGACCTCCGTCTCCCCGCGCGCCGCGGCCGACGCGAGCCGCGGCGAGCCGAGCAGGAAGGAGAGCTGGCCGAAATACCTTCCCTCCCCCACAACGGCGATCTCCCGCCCCTGCCGCGTGATCACCACGCTCCCCTTCCGGACGGCATACATCTCCCGCCCCTCGTCGCCCTCCCGGAAGATGACCGCTCCGTCTCCGTGTCGGTGCACGAACCGGCCGAGGAAGGAACCGGGAACCGCGCCCGCTCCGGTCATCAGCCGCCGGAGATAGACGGTCTCGCGCCGGCCGATGGCTGCCGCCACCTCGGCGCCGGCGACGAAAACCACGAGGGAGTAGTAGATCCAGATGATCACCACGAAGAGCGACTTGAAGGAGCCGAAGGCGAAGCCGTAGCCCGGGTTGTAGGCCAGGAAGAGATGGAAGAGCGGCCGCATCAGGAACCAGAGGCCCGCCGCGGCCAGCGCGCCGGTCGCGAGATGCGTCAGCAGCGCCCGGCGGGAGAAGACCGCGTAGAGGAGCGTGATGGTCCCGGACAGGAAGAGGAACTGCGTGAAGCCGCTGAGGTAACCCGGCAGTTCGGGCAGCCGGACATGCTGCTCGGCCACGGTCACGGCGACCCCGGCGAGCGCCACGGCCGCGAGGCCGAGCAGGAAGACCACGGTGATGCCGAGGTCGATGAGCTTCTCGAGCAGGAAGGGCCGGTGCGGCCGGACACGGAAGACCGTGCCGAGCGCCGCCCGCAGGTCCGAGAGGAGAGGAACGACGACCAGGACGAATACGAGGAAGTTCAGGGCGCCGAAGGTCCCCTTGTGCCGGGCTATGTACTGCACCTCCTTCAGCACCTCGCCGCTGTAGGAGGGAATGGCCTGCCGGACCAGGTCCTGGACCTTGAGAAAGGCCTCGTGGGACGAGCCGATGGCCATGCCGATGAGCGAGGTGAGCAGGAAGAGCGCGGGGATCACCGCCAGCATGGCCGAGAAGGCCATGGACGACGCCAGCGCGAGGCCGTTGTTCCGCCGGAACGAGCGCAGCGCCTCTTCCATGACCATGATGGTCTTCCTGGGGAGATCGGTCAGCTTCGCAAGCATAGGAGGGAGCGGGCCGCGTGGACCGCTACCGGGCGATGTCCCTGATCAGCTGCTCCTTGATGAATTTCCGGATCAGCCCGCGGTCATGGTCCGAGATCTCGGTGAACTTCATGCCCATGCCCGCTTCCTTGTAGGGACCCTCGTCGCGCGTGTAGCTGTAGAGGACCAGGGCCGTGGCCCGGACCTCGCCGTTCTCCAGGAAAACCCGCACCGGCGTAATGGCGTGCTGCGGCTGGGGATACCGGGTCCTGACGTAGAGCCCGCCCTCGGAGATGGCGGCCGCGAACTCCGTCCGCTCGGTGCCGCCCATCGTCGAACCGTCGCCCACGATCACCTTGAGCGAGGTGTTCAGCCGGATGTTCCGGCGCGGCGTCGCCTCGGAGAGGGCCTGGAGGGTGCGGTAGAGCAGCTCGGGCTCCACGGTCTTGGGGAACCAGGCCGCGCAGCCCAGCCTGCGGCACTCATCCTTCAGCGCGCCGCTCTCCTCCGCCGTCAGCAGCACGACCGGAACGGCCCTGAGCAGAGGGTCGGCTTGCATCTTCCGGACCAGGTCCTCGCCGGACATGCCGGTGAGCGCCCGCTCGGTGATCACGACCGCCGGGGCCGCGCCCTCCATTGCCCGGAGCGCGGCCTCTCCGTTCCGCATGGGCAGGACGGTATAGTCGAGCCGCTTCAGCAGCATGCCCCAATAAAAGAGCGATGCTGCGCTGCTGTCCACCAGGAGAAGCGTTTTGGTTTCCCGGTTCATCGGGCCAGCAGCATCCTTTCCTGCGTGATCACTGCGGTCGGCGACCACTGCCGGCCGGAGGCAGGAGCCTCATGGGAGGTAGGATAGCATGGCAGGGATGATTGTCAACAGGAAGTTGGAGAAACGCGGGAACAGCCGCCGGAGGAGCGCAAAGGGAAGGACCCGGCCGGGCCAGGGCCTGGATCATGAACGCTCCCGCGGCTCCTCTCCTTCGGCAGACCGGATATAGAGCGTCTTCTCGACCGTGGCATGAATGACGCCGGCGGGGTCCACGAGGTCCACGGTATAGACCCGGTCGATCGAGGGATGCAGCTCCAGCCCGGCGCGGATGGCATTGAGCTCCTCTTCGTTGATGCGGAAGACGGCGAAGAGCGGCCCCCGGCCCGGCTTCCGGAACCGGATCGCGGCGGCCTTGTCCCAGACCGCGTAGCCCGGCCCGAGCAGCCGGATGAGCATCATCATGCAGATGGGGTCCACGGCGGCGTAGAGGCTGCCTCCGAAGGTGGTGCCCACGTAGTTCCGCGTGCGCCGGGAAAGGGGGACCTTGACCCGCACCTCGCTCCAGTCCGGCGCGATCGAGAGGACCCGGCCGCCGCTGCCCCGGTAAGCGGGGAAGAGATTGAAGCGCCATTTCCAGAGCCATGCCCGCAGACGCTCTTTCCTGGTGAAGGTCATGCACCCTCCCGGTACGCTGAGCAGATGAAATGCCTGCGGTGCCGTCCTTCCCCCCGCTCTGCATCCTGAGGTCCCGGACAGAGAAGCGGCCGCCTGCCGGGAAGAACGGAAGCCGCTAGCCTCCCACGTACCCGCCCGAGAACTCCGGTCCGCTCGTGTCCGTCAGGCCGACCGAGACGACCCGCTCCACGCCCTCATCCAGTCCCTTCCAGTCGAAGGGGCAGGCGCTCGTCAGGATCTGGAGCTTCCAGTCGAGATAGTCCGCGATCTCGGTCAGATGCCGTTCATGGGCCTTTGCCAGGTCGGCGCCCTTTCCCAGCCGGTCCTCGGCATGCTTCCGCAGCTCATGGATGTTCTGGATCATGTACGCGATCTCGCTCAGCACCTCGTCGCAGTATTCGTTCTTCCCCTTGTTCATCATCGTCGCCATGGCAGCCTCCTTGCCGGAGC